>JBBJMR010000508.1:0-4025 GCA_037720395.1 Polyangiaceae bacterium | reverse complement strand
CCATCGTCAAGAGCAGCACGATGTCTTCCTGGCCCAGCGGCGGGTCGCTGGTCAGGTTGACCTTGAGGTCCTCGGCGTCGCCGTGCGCGTGCAGGTTGATGCGCCACTGGCCGCTGGTGGCCCCGGCCGCGGCCGCGGCGCCCGACTCGCCGCCGCCGGCGGCCGGCTCGGCGCTGGACGCGTAGCGCCGGTACTCGGTCTGGGCGCGCACATCGACCTTGGGCGCGATGCGGGTGGCGTCGTCGAAGCGCACCCAGCCCTCGCGCACCTCGAACTCGCTGCTGCGCAGGGTGAGCTTGCCGTCCGGAATGATCTTCAGCATCCCGCGCGCACCGAAGCGCTGGTTCGTCCCCGAAAGGGTGAGCCCCGGCTCGACCACGGTGAGCTGCATGTCCACCAGGTTGTTGCGGAAGCGCAGCGGCTTCGGCGACACGACGTCGATCTGGAAGCGGACCACGTCGTCGTGCGGATCGTAGGACTCGACCTCCGTTCGCCGCGCCCGCCCGGCGAGCTGCCCGAGGTTGACGCTCATGGCGATGGGGCGGGTGTAGTTGAAGGATCAGCGACACCGTGCCTTCACGTCGGGCAGCGTCTTGTCCCCGGCCAGCGCGGCGCCGGGCCGATAGCTGGCCTCGAGGTCGGCGTCGGCGGTCAGCTCCACCCCATCGGCCACCGGCACCTTGACGTTGCGCAGCTGCACCGTGGCCTCGGCGGTGCCCACGTCCAGACCGCGCACCGGCATCCGCCCCCGCGCCGAGAGCGTGCCCGATCCGACGTTGGCGGTGGCGCGGGTGACGCGCACCTCCCCGGCGTCGATCTCCACGTCGACCTGGATGGCGTCGAGCGACAGCGCCGAGCCGCGCATGGCCAGCTCGCCGTTGCGCAGCCGCGCGTCGCCGGCGTACCGCGGCGCCGAGGGGCTGCCGGTGACGCGCAGCTTGGCGTCGACGCTGCCGCTGGCGCGGCTGATGGCCGGGATGTCCTGGGAGAGGCGGGCGAGATCGATGGGCAGCACGCGCACCGCCAGGTCGAGGTCGGGCTGCGCGGCCAGGCGGTGCACCGTGCCGCCGGCGACCAGCGAGCCGCGCACGCCGGAGGCGGTGCGCGCCTCCAGCTCCAGCTCGGGCACCGCCAGGTCGTCGCGCGCCAGGGTGATGGCCCCGCTGGGTCTGGTCAGGCGCACGCGTTGCCCGGCGCGCTCCACGTCGAGCTCGCGCAGCACCAGCGAGACGTCGGCGGTGCGCGGGTTGTCCGGCGCCAGGCGGTTCACCTGCAGGTCGGCGCTGAGCACCCCGCTCGGCGGCGTGCCGGAGAAGGCCAGGGCAGGGATGAGGTTGGCGAGCTTGCCCAGGTCGAGCTTCTCGACGCGCACCTTGCCGGAGAGCACCTCCGCCCGCTGGCGCGTCATGCGCACGTCGTCGAGCACCACCTGGCCCTCGAAGAGCTGCCCACTGACGCGGAAGACACCGGAGGCGGTGTCGCGCTCGTACTCGGCGGTGTCGAACGGAGCGGTGACGGCGTTGCCGCACCGCGTGCGCCCGAGCTCCTTCTCTGGCGGGCCGAGCGGCTCCAGGGTCACGGTCAGGCGCGAGGGCGGCATGGCCGCGGCCCCCACGCGCACCCGCGAGATCGACAGGTCGGTGGTCATCTGCAGCCGTGACAGGGTGCCGCCGACGTTGGCCACCGCGGAGACCGAGCCATCGAAGAGCTTGCCGGCCGGGCCGAGCGCGTCGAGCTTGGCCAGCGGCACGCCGGTGGCCACCGCGCCGATGCGCACCACCCCGCCGCGCGCGACCGTGCCGCTGGCCAGGATGGACCCCGAGCCCTTGCGCAGCTGCGCGGCGTGGATGTCGATCTCCATCGACCGGTCGCCGGCGGCCTGGTCGTCCCAGCGGAAGTCGACCTCCAGGTTGCCGTCGTCGTAGCGCTCCCCGAACAGGCCAACCTCCTGGACGGCCATGCGCGCGCGTACGTCGACGGTGCCGCCGCCGCAGCGGTCCCCCTTGCCGCCGAGCACGTAGCGCACCTTGGCCGTGCCCAGGGCGTGCCCGGTGATGTCGGCGAAGCGTGGGTCGGTCTCCAAGTGGAAGACCTCGAAGAAGTCGCGCAGGTCGAGGTGCGGCGCGGGGCGCGTGTCGATGTCCGCCTCCACGGCCACGTCGGCGCTCTCGAAGTCGACGCGCACCGCCGGGGCGCGGATGCGGCTGTGATTCTTGGCCAGGCGCACGTCGGTGAGGTCGAGGATCAGCGGCGTGAAGCGCGCCGTGGCCTGCTCCACGTCGCCGATGGCGAAGCCGCCGAGCTCGAATCCCTCCACCGCCAGCGCGCCGTGCAGCACCGGGCCGTCGAAGCCGCCGTGCATGGAGGCGCTGATCCGGGCGCGGCCTGCGGCGGGCACCGTGGCCAGCGGCGAGATCTCGGAGAGGTCGACCTCGGAGCCCTCGCGCACCTCGAGGTCGATGGTGCTGGCGTAGCCGATGCCCACGGTGGCCACGAGGTGCGAGCGCGCCGTGTCCACCTGGAAGCTCTCGAACCACACGCCCTTGGGCTTGACCTGGAACGACCCGCGCAGGTCGCCCTGAGGCACGCCAACCAGGCGCTTCCGGCCGGGCGCGTCGCTGGCGCTGTCGTAGATGGCGAAATCCCGGACGTCGGCGTCGAGCGCCCCCTCCAGGTCGAGCGGGTCGAGCGTGCCCCCCAAGCGCGGCAGGTCGGCGCGCGAGATCTCCATGCCCACGTGCGCGCGCGGGTGCACCCCGAGGTCGCGGAGCAGGCCGGCCAGCTGGATGGTCTCGAGGTGCACCGGGCCGGCGTCGAGCGGCATCCCCGGCGCAAAGGGCTGGATGCGCGCGTGCTCGATGGTCACGTCGCCGTCGCCCCAGTGCGCGCGCAGGTCGGTGATGTCGACGATGTCGTCGGCGATGCGCAGGCGGGCCTCGAGGCGATCGGAGAAGACCTTGCCGTCGACGCCGGGGAAGTCGGCCGCGAAGCGCCCGTCCACGCGCGGCAGCCGCGCGCGGCCGTCCAGCTCGAGGTCGGCCTCGATCTGCACCGAGCCGGTGGCCGGCGGCACGTCCGCCACGCGGTGCGCCAGCGCCGCCGGCACCGTGGCCGCCACACGCCCGCTGATGGCCGGCAGGTCGCCCGGCCTGGGGGTGATGCGCAGCGCGCTGGCGCGTATCTCCACCTGGCGCCAGTCCTTCTCCGTCAATGCGCAGCCGGGGGCGGTGCCGGGGTCGGGGTCGAAGTCCGCGGCGCCGCGCACGTTGAGGCGGCGGACGAGCACGCCGCCGGGCTCGACGCGCGCGCGCACGTCGAGGCGGCAGATGTCGTCCTCGTCGACGGCGTCCTCGCCCTCGCGCCCGGGCACCGGGTGGCGGCGCACCACCTGGGCGCCGCCGCTGCGCAGGAGACCTCGAAGGCGCCGCCTGGCTCGGCGGACGCGTCCAGGTCCAGCTCCCCACCTGCACGGCGATACCGTCGACGCGCGCGTCGATGAAGGCGTCGGTGATGGCCAGCGACGACAGCGGCACGCGCCCCACGGCTGGCTCGACCCCGCCGAGGCTGGCTCGGAAGCGCAGGTTGGCGAGCTCGCCGCCTCGACCACCACGCGCGCGCGGCCCGACGATCTCCACGTCGCCCGCGTCGAACACGCCGGCCAGCACCGCGAACTCGCGCGGCCGGACGCCGATGCGCTCGACCTCCAGGAACGGCTGGCCGCCGTCGGAGGCGTCGACCACCACCTCGGTCAGCTCCAGCGTCATCGGCCAGGCCTGCACCGCGACGCGGTAGCGCGCGGCGATGCCCAGCTCGCGCTCCAGCAGCGCGGTCGTCTCGCGGGCCGCCCAGCGTCGCACCGGGTCGGTGCGCACCAGCACCCCGAGCGAGAGCGGGACGAGCCCGACGAGGGCGAAGACGATGCACAGCAGCAGCGCCACGCCGCGACCCCAGTCGCGGCGTGGACGAAAGCGCCGCGGCGCGGGCCGCTGCTGTGCTGCCGCCATCAAGGCCGCAGTCTAGCGTGC
>JBBJMR010000507.1:0-4030 GCA_037720395.1 Polyangiaceae bacterium | reverse complement strand
GTGGTTTCGCTCGGCCTGATTGCGTGGCGTGGCGATCGGCTGCGCTCGCCGGGCAGGGCGGCACCCGGTCCGAGCAGGGCCTGACGCTGTTCCGCTGCTGCTCCCCTAGCATCCGCGCCTTCGCCGAAGCTAGAGCATCCGGCGGCCGTGCGTCCACAACTCGCGCCGACGCCGAGGGGCCGAGGGCCCCCCGACCCGACGAGACGCTCAGCGCTTGCTGTACTGGAAGCGCTTGCGGGCGCCGGGCTGGCCGTACTTCTTGCGCTCCTTCTTGCGGGCGTCGCGGGTCAGGAAGCCGGCACGCTTGAGCGAGGGGCGCCGCTCGGGGTCGGCGACGATGAGCGCACGGGCGATGCCGTGGCGCATGGCCTCGGCCTGGGCGCTGTGCCCGCCGCCGGCCACGGTGGCCTGGATGTCGTACTGGTCGAGGACCTCCATGAGCTCCAGCGACTGGCGCATGACCATCTGGTTGGTCTCGCGCACGAAGTACTCGTTGGCGGGGCGGGCGTTGACGGTGATGCCGCCGGTGCCGGCCTTGAGCCAGACGCGGGCGACGGCCGTCTTGCGCTTGCCAGTCGCGTAGATCCTGTCGGTGCTTGCCATGATCGGGTCGTCTCTCGGTGTCTCGGTGCTTGAGCTGGCGTCTGGGGCTTCTCGGAAGGGCTCGGTACTCGAGCTGGGTCTGGGCCTCAGTACTTGAGGTGGGTCTGGGCTTCTCGGAAGGGCTCAGTACTTGAGGGGCTCGGGCTTCTGCGCCGAGTGCGGGTGATCGGGGCCCGGGTAGACCTTGAGCTTCCCGAGGAGCTGCTTGCCGAGGATGCTCTTGGGGAGCATGCCCTTCACCGCCTTGGTGATGGGCACCTCGGGGTGCGTCTCGATGACCGTCGCGAAGCTGCGGGACTTGAAGCCGCCGGGCTCGCCGCTGTGCCGAACGTACTCCTTCTGCTCGGCCTTGTTGCCGGTGAGGAGGACCTTCTTGGCGTTGACCACGATGACGAAGTCGCCCGTGTCGACGTGGGGGGTGAAGGTCGGCTTGTCCTTGCCGCGCAGCACGGTGGCGATGCGGCTGGCCAGGCGCCCGAGCGGCTTGCCCTCGGCGTCGATGACCCACCACTTGCGGGTGGCGGCTGCTTCTGCCGGCTTGGCGGAGTAGGTCTTGGGGGTCGGATTCATCGGGCGGGACACCGAGGGAAGCGCACCGGGCGGGCGCGCCGTGGGGGGGAGCGGACCGAGCGCGGTGCTGGACGGCCGGCGCAAAGGGGCCGACGGAAACGGGGCGCGTTAAGTACTCGGCGGGCCCGGCACTGTCAAGCAGTGTGGGCGGCACCGGCGCGGGAGGCCAGGAAGCGGGCCAGTGCCGCGGCCTTGGGAAGCAGCGTGGAGACCTCGATGAGCTCCTCGCGGGTGTGGAAGCCGGTGCCGCGGGGGCCGAGGCCGTCGATGGAGGCGATGCCGATGGCCGCCGTCGAGCTGGCGTCGGAGCCGCCGCCGACCAGGGGGGCCTCGCCGTCCCCGAGGCCCTCGGCGCGGGCGCAGGCGGCATAGGCCTGGTAGAGGGCGACGTTGTCGGGCGTGCGCTCGAGCGGGGTGCGGGCCACGCCGCCCTCCAGGGTCAGGCGGGTGCCGGGGATGCCGGCGGCGGCCGCGGCGGCGACCTGGTGCAGGCGGGCCACGGTGGCCTCGGCGTCGGCCAGGCGCTCGAAGCGGACGTCGAGCAAGGCCTCGGCGCGATCGGGGACGGTGTTCTTGCCCTGCCCGCCGGAGACCTTGCCGACGTTGACGGTGATGCCGCGCGCGTAGTCGGTGAGCAGCTGCGCGCCGTCGACGAAGCGGGCCAGGGCCCAGATGGCGTTGGCGCCCTGGGCGTGCCCGTTGCCAGCGTGCGCCGCCTTGCCGCCGGCGACGGCGGTGACCGCGCCGGTGCCCTTGCGCGCCGTGATGATGGCGTCGGCCTTGCGGCCGGCCTCGAAGACCAGCGCCGCGGCGGCGCCGCGCAGCTCGCTCTGGATCAGCGGCCTGCCCTCCGGCGAGCCGACCTCCTCGTCGGACACGATGATCAAGCGCACCGGGATGGCGGACAGGAGCCCGGCGGCTGCCAGCGCGCCGAGGGCCTCGAGCACCACGCAGAGCCCGCCCTTCATGTCGAGGACGCCCGGGCCGCGCGCGATGTCGCCGCTCTCGCTCCAGCCCTCGAAGGTGCCCGGCGGGAAGACGGTGTCGAGGTGACCGACCAGCGCGGTGCAGCCGTCGGCGCCCTTCGCCGCCGCTGCCGACCAGGCCACCAGGTGGGGTGCGTAGCGGCTGCTGGGGCGCGCCTCCACGGTCATGCCGGGGATGGCGGCGAGGTCGGCGGCGAGCATCTCGCCCACGCGCGCGCCGCCCTCGGGATGATCGGTGAACGAGTTCACCTCCACCAGCCGGCGCAGGCGCTCGATCATCGGCGCGCGCCGCGCGGCCAGCCTCTGGAGCACACCCTCGATCACGGTCCCGAGCATAGCGCCGCGCCCTCTGCCCCGTGCTAGCAGAGCAGCCATGAAGCGCTTCAAGGCGGCCATCCTGGGGGGCAGCGGCTACGGGGCGGGCGAGATCATCCGGCGACTGCTCATCCATCCGGAGGTGGAGCTGGTGCGCGTGGCATCCATCGACCACGTGGGCGAGCCGCTCTCGGCCGCGCACCCCAACCTCGAGGGACAGACGTCGCTGATCTTCGAGAAGCTGTCGCCGAAGGAGGCCGCCGCGGGGATGGACGTGGTGCTGCTCGGCCTGCCGCACAAGGTCAGCGCCACCGCGGTGCCCGAGCTGCTCGAGACCAGCCAGGCCAAGGTCGTCGACCTCTCCGGCGACTTCCGGCTGAAGAATGTGCAGAGCTACGAGAAGTACTACGGCGGCAAGCACCCGGCGCCGGCGCTGCTGGCGCAGGCGGTCTACGGGCTGCCGGAGCTCGATCGCGAGGGGATCAAGAAGGCGCGCCTGGTGGCTTCGCCCGGGTGCTTCGCCACGGCGATCATCCTCGGGCTGATGCCGCTGGCCAAGGCCGGCCTGCTGCGCGGCGCGGTGAGCACGGTGGGCATCACCGGCTCGAGCGGCAGCGGCGTGGCCGCCTCGGCGGGCACGCACCACCCGGTGCGCGCCCAGAACCTGCGCACCTACAAGCCGCTGTCGCACCAGCACCTGCCGGAGATCGAGGAGACGCTGGCGCGCGCCGGCGCGCGGGAGCTGGCGCTGCACTTCGTGCCGGTGAGCGCGCCGCTGACGCGCGGCATCTTCGCCACCAGCTTCGTCGAGGTCGACGCCTCGGTGAGCAAGGAGCAGCTGGCCGAGGCCTTCCGGGCCGCGTACGAGGGCGAGCCGTTCGTGCGCGTGCCGAGGAAGCGCCTGCCCGAGGTGGTGGCCGTCAGCGGCTCGAACTTCGCCGAGGTGGGCTTCGAGCTCGGCCCGGTGATGGGCGAGGGGAACGGTGCCACGGAGGGCGCGCGCCGCACGGTCACCTGCTTCACGGCCATCGACAACCTGATCAAGGGCGGCGCCGGGCAGGGCGTGCAGAACATGAACCTGGTGCTCGGCCTCGACGAGCGTCTCTCCCTGGAGGACCCGGGGGGATACCCGTGACCATCGCTGGCTCGCGGCCCGGCAGCACCACCATGCCCTCCGAGCCGGCGGCGGGCTCGCCGCTCTCGGTGATCAAGCTCGGTGGCGAGGTGGTGGCCGGCGCCTCGCTGGCGGCCATCGCCGGCGACGTGGCGGCGCTGGCGCGCGACGGGCAGCGGGTGGTCATGGTCCACGGAGGCGGGCCGCAGGCGACGAAGCTGCAGGAGCGCCTCGGCCAGAAGCCGATCCTCGTCGCCGGCCGCCGTGTCACCGATCCGGAGACGCTGGAGGTGATGAAGATGGTCGTCGCCGGCCAGCTCAACGTCGACGTCTGCGCGGCGCTGGTCGCCGCCGGCGCGCGGCCCATCGGGCTGTCCGGGCCGAGCGGCCTGGTCATCGAGGCCGAGCGCCGCCCGCCGCGCGTCTACGCCGGCGCCGGCGC
>JBBJMR010000506.1:0-4069 GCA_037720395.1 Polyangiaceae bacterium | reverse complement strand
CTTGCGCATGGACTCGATGTGGATCTGCGCCACCTCCGGGCGCGAGAACTCCACCGGAGGCAGCTCACCGGCGGCGAGCATTTCGCGCACCTTGGTGCCGGAGAGGTTGACCTGCGTCGACGGGTCGCCGGGCGCCGTCTTGGCGGTGCCCATGCTCCCCACGGCCTTGGAGAAGAAGGCGTTCTCGAAGTTCAGCGGGGTGATGCCCAGCTCCCCGGGCGCGAAGGTCGCGAAGATCTTCTGCGCGTCGTAGGTGCCGTAGTAGTTGCCGACGCCGGCGTGATCGCGCCCGACGATGAAGTGCGAGCAGCCGTAGTTCTTGCGGGCGATGGCGTGGAAGATGGCCTCGCGCGGGCCGCCGTAGCGCATCGCCGCCGGGTAGATGGAGAGCACGGCGCGGTCCTTGGGGTAGTACTTGTCGAGCAGGACCTCGTAGCAGCGCATGCGCACCTCGGCGGGGATGTCGTCGCTCTTGGTGGCGCCGACCAGCGGGTGCACCAGCAGGCCATCGCAGATCTCCAGCGCGGTCTTGGTGATGTACTCGTGCGCGCGGTGGATGGGGTTGCGCGTCTGGAAGCCGACGACGCGTGACCAGCCGCGCTCCTCGAAGAGGGCCCGCGTCTGCGCCGGGTCGCGGTGGTACGCCGGAAAGAGCGGCGCCTGCGGCCGCTCCAGCACCTGGATCTCGCCGCCCACGTAGACCGGCCCGGTGCTCTTCACGTAGGCCACGCCCGGGTGCTTGGCCTCGGTGGTGCGGTACACCTCCTGCGCCTCCGCCTCCTTGTCCGGGCGATAGACGTCGGTGACCTCCATCACCGCCACGATGCGCCCGTCCCGCGCGGCGAGGGCCACCGCCTTGCCGGGCTGGATGCGCTTGGCGTCCTCCTCGCTGACGGCGAGGGTGATGGGCACCGACCAGGGCAGCCCGTTCTCGAGGCGCATCTCGCGCACCACGCGCAGGTAGTCCTTCTCGTTCATGAAGCCCTTGAGGGGCGAGAAGGCGCCGACGGCGATGAGCTCCACGTCGCTCTCGGTGCGCTCGTCGAGCTGCACCGAGGGCAGACCCTTGGCCTTGTCGGCGAGCGCCGCCTTGGCCTCGTCGGCGACCAGCCGGTTGACCAGCTCGCCGCCGTGCGGGGCGATGAGCTTCGCCTTCTCACCCTCGGCGGCGGCGACCTGCACCCCGGCGCGCCTGCCCACGTAGCCCAGCTCCTCCAGCTTGGAGAGGATCTTCGCCAGGCTCTCCTCCTTGCTCTCCTTGTCGGTGTGGACGACGACCTCCGGTTTGTCCGGCGCCTCGTAGGGGTCGTCGATGCCAGTGAAGTTCTTGATCTCGCCGGCCAGCGCCTTCTTGTAGAGGCCCTTGGCGTCACGCTCGGTGAGCGCGGGGATGGAGCAGCTGGCGTAGACCTCGACGAAGCGCGGGAACTGCGCGCGGTTCTCGTCGCGGGTGGCGGCGTAGGGGCTGATGGCCGCGGTCATGGCGCAGGCGCCGGAGCGGGCCAGCAGCTTGGCCACGTAGCCGATGCGGCGGACGTTGGTGTCGCGGTCCTCCTTGGAGAAGCCGAGGCCCTTGGAGAGGTGGGTGCGCACCTCGTCACCATCGAGGATCTCGACGTGCACGCCGCGCGCGCGCAGCTCGGCGGAGACCATGGCCGCCAGGGTGCTCTTGCCCGAGCCGCTGAGACCGGTGAACCAGACGATGAAACCTTGGGACATGGGGAGCTCTCGCTTCAGGGTGGTAAGAGGAGACCGGCCGCGCCGCGCGGGACCGGTACGTTAGTCGATGATGCTCAGCTCGGAGGTCACGAAGTCGCGCTGCTGCGCGCTCCAGACGAAGAGGCGGTGCTCTCCGATCTCGCCGGCGATGATGCTGGTCACCAGGAAGGCCAGCGGCCAGGCGGGCCCGGGCCCCATGACCACCGGGGCGCCCTCGGTGGCCGGTGGCTCGCCCATGCTCATCACCGCCTTGTCGGTGGGGCTGAAGTAAGCGCCGGCGTCGAGGTGCGAGTGGTAGAGCACCTTCACCGGCCGGCCCGCGGCCGCCGAGGCCTGCACGGCGTCGTCGAACTTCTTCTCGTTGAACGCGAAGAACATCCGGCCGGTGCGGAAGTAGGTCTCGGGGTCGAGGGCGTGCAGCTTGTTGGCGGTGTTGACCATGGCCACCTGCTCGTCGACGAGCAGCGGCGTGCCGGCGGGTCCGCGCAGGTACCCACAGGCTTCCTCGTCCTTGCCCCAGCCGGCGCGCACGTCGGCCTCGACCGCGGCCAGCGCGGCGCGGGTGATGGTCAGCGCGCTGGACGTCCACGGGTGCTCGGAGCTCACCATAGGTAGCGCTTCTCCCATTTCATCGGCGCGAAGTACCGATCCCCGCGGTCGGGGACGATGGCTACCACGCAGCCGCCGCCCTGCTCGGCGTGCAGGCGCCTGGCGATGGCCAGCGCCGCGAACACCGCGGCGCCGCCGGAGTGGCCCACGTGCAGCGCCTCCTCGCGCGCCAGGCGATCGGACATGTCCCAGCCGTCCTCGGTGGAGACGCGCATCGTCTCGTCGTACCCGGCGGCGTCGTGGATGGCCGGGACCAGCGAGCTCGGCAGATGCTTGAGGCCCTCGAGCCCGTGCAACGGCTCGGTGGGCTCGATGGCCACGCAGGTCACCTTGCGGCTGTGCTCGCGGAAGCGGCGCGCGCTGCCCATCATGGTGCCGGTGGTGCCGAGCCCGGCGACGAAGTGGGTGATGCGGTCACCGAGCACATCGAGGATCTCGCGCGCCGTGCCGTGGTAGTGCGCCGCCGGGTTGTCCGGGTTGGAGTACTGATCGGGGTAGAAGTACCTCTCCGGCGCGGCGGCCACCACCTTGCGCACGTGGCGGATGGCGCCGTCGGAGCCCTCCATCGGGTCGCTGAAGATGATCTCCGTCCCGAAGGCGCGGGCGATGTCCTTGCGGGCCTTGGTGACGTTGGAGGGCATGACCAGCTGCACGCGCACACCGAGCGCGGCGCCGAAGATGGAGTAGGCGACGCCGGTGTTGCCGCTGGTCGAGTCGACGAGGATCCTGTCCCTGGTCAGCCGCCCGTCCTCGAGCGCGTGGAGCATCATCCGCAGCGCGGCGCGATCCTTCACCGAACCGCCGGGGTTGGCGAACTCGAGCTTGGCGTAGACCTCGACCGAGGGCGCCTCGCGGCCCAGGCGTTCGAGGCGCAGCAGCGGCGTGTCGCCGACCGCCTCGACGACGCTCGACAGCACCCGAGCCCGCGACGGGAAGCGCCCGGTCATCGCCTGCCCTCGCCCTCGGCCTCGGCCTGGTCGAGCGCACGCCGCGTCTCGCGAAGCGCCAGGCGGGCGCCGGCGAGCAGCGCCCGGGCAGCCGGCGTGCACACGCCTGCCGCATCGTCTGCCTCCAGCTCCAGCGCACCCGGCGCGGCCGGATCGACGCCTGCGAAGCCGGCCCGGCGCGCGTACAGCTCGGCGACGGCGTGGGCCGGCGTGGCCCCGCCGACGCGCGCGCGCGCCGCGCCGATGCGCGCCTGTCCGGCGGCGCCGACCTCGGCGAGCAGCAACTGTCGAAGATACCTCGAGGCGTCCATGGTCTTGCTCAGAAGCGTGGCCTCGAATGCAGCAGCTGTCCGCGCAGCCAGCGGGCAGCGTCCACGGCGAGGCCCGATGCGCTCAGCGCGCGCCGCCGGCGATGGCGGGGATGATGGAGATGCGGTCGCCCGACTTGAGCTCGGTCTTCAAGCCGTCGAGGAAGCGGATGTCCTCCTCGCCGACGTAGACGTTGATGAAGCGGCGCACGCCCTTGTCGTCGAGGAGGCGGTCCTTGATGCCGGGGTGGCGCTTGTCGAGATCCTCGATGACGTCGGCCACGGTGGCGCCGGTGGCCTTCACCTCGTCCTGGCCGGCGGTGAGGGTGCGCAGTGGGGTCGGGATGCGGACGGTGGTTTCCATGCTCTTCTCCAGTCAGGGCGCGGCGCGGAGCGGCCCGCGTGCAGCCCTTGGTTCGGCGGAGGCGTCGTCGCTGCTGCAGGCGGCGCCGGTGTAGCGGGTGGGGTCGATGGCGCGGATGCGCG
>JBBJMR010000505.1:0-4100 GCA_037720395.1 Polyangiaceae bacterium | reverse complement strand
CCGAGGAGTTATAGGCTGGGCGCGGCGCCGCCGCTGCCGGTAGGAGCGCGCCTGGGTTGCGCAGCTGGCGGACAGCGGCGACACTCGTGTGTCGTGCACGCCCCGGGCGCAAGCGCCCGGCGGAGCGGCGCTCCGAACGGTCCCCATGCGTCCTTCCACACCCTCCCCCGCCGACGCCGAGGCCAACCGGGAGCGTGCCGTCGACGCGCCCTCCGGGCAGCCCGCCCCGCTGGTGCTGCTCATCGACGACGCGCCGGAGATCGTCGACGTGCTGGTCGAGCTGCTGCGCACCGTCGGCTACGAGGTGGTGACGGCCGGCGACGGCTTCGCGGGGCTGGCGGCGATGCGGGCGCGGCGCCCGGACGTGGTGTTGCTCGACCACAACATGCCGCGCATGCCCGGGCTGGAGGTGGTGCGGGCGATGCGCGACGACGAGGCGCTGGCGACCATCCCCGTCATCCTCATCACCGCCTCGCCGAAGTCGGTGCCTCCCGAGCCGGCGCCGATGGTCCGGGTGGTTCCGAAGCCGTTCGACTTCGACCGGCTCTTCGAGATCCTGCAGCAGACGGTGGCTGCCGGTCGCGCGCCGGTCTCCGGCTGAGAGGTGCGCACGCCAGCCCGCGCAGACGCCCGCGCGCGGTCACATCGGACCGCTCAGCGGCCGAGACCTGGCCCGCCTCAGCGGCAGGTCGTGGGCTTGACCTCGTCCAGGTACTCGCCCTTCACGTTGCCGGGCGGATCGTAGTTGCAGACCCAGAGGCGTTTCCCCTCGCACGTCACGGTGCCGCAGCCCAGGCGACGGCTGTCTCGCCAGACCACCTGGGTGAAGTGGCCGGTGGCGGACGATGCCTCGTTCGGCCCGTACTTGTAGTCGTCGCGCTCCTCGTACCAGATGTCCACCGCACGCTCGCCGGTCATCACCGGCGCCGTGCCCGCAGCCAGGTTCTCGCCATACTTCGTCTTGTTGTGATCCAGGGGGCAGCCACGCTTCTTCAGAGCGTCGGCCCACCGCTGGGCGACCTCGGCGAGCTCGGCGGACCACTCAAGTGCCTTGGCACAGTGGCGCTTGCGCTTGCGGTTGTGCGACTCGAGCACGATCTCCATGCCCGCCGGCGGGATGTCGCCGACCGTGGGCCGGTCGGGGTTGTCGTCGAAGTAGCTCTCCGAGGCCGCCTTGCCGTGCGGATTCGAGAGGCGGCAGGCGGGCCCGGTGACGCAGACCACGAACAGCAGCAGGCGGCGAGCGGCCGCGGCCCGCGCCATCACAGGAGGAAGCCCGTGAAGAGGGCGCAGGCGAGCAACGCGCCCGTGCACAGAGCGACGTTCAGGGCGACGAGCGACAGGTCCCCGCGGCGAGCGGCGAGCCAGGCGCGCCGACCTTCGCTGCGCGCGTCGGCGAGGCCGCCGAGGCCGAACGAGGCGCCGAGGCAGGCCAGCGTCACCAGGAGGCCCGCCGCGCCGAGCAGTGTCCAGCCCATGGGCGGAGCGATGCGGGTCCGCAGCGCGTGGAGCGCAACCCGGTAGCGCCGCCGCCCATCGGCGGCGAGGACGCTGGGCTCGGGGTCGTCTCCGCGAACGAACCAGAGGCCCAGGGCCTCGTCGCGCTTCACGGTCACCGCCGGTGGGTCGGAGTCGTAGACGCCGACGGCGCGATCGTGACCGCTCGAGCTGCGCGCGTGCAGCGAATAGAACGTGTGGTCGTCGCCGTACGACTCGGCGTGGTAGTGGAACGCGAGTGGCCTCGCGTCCACCTCCGGCGTGGCACAGATCTTCCTGCCGTAGCCCGGGTCATGGTCGGGATCCTGCCGGTTCTCGAGCGGGGTGCAGGGCTGCGCCTGCGGTCGAGGGATGGTGGCGTGGAGCGGCAGGGAGTCGAAGTAATGGTCGGGCGTCGGCAGGCGGGTGAGGCGCAGGGTGCCGAGCACGACCAGCGCGCCCAGCGCCACCCCGACCACCGGGGCGGCGCCGCGCGCGAACCACCGCAGCGCGTGGATGGCGCGGCGATCGAGGCGGAGCAAGAAGCCGATCGGGCTGGACAGGCCGACGATGAAGGCGATGGTGATGACCAGCTGGAGATCGGTGCCGATCCAGAAGAAGCACGGCCAGGATCATGGCCGAGGGTCGATCCACGGTGTAGTAGCCGAGCCCGCAGAGCAGCGGCGCCTGCAGCATCAACGCGGCGCACATCCCGGGCAAGGCCGACCAGCCCCTGGCGACGCGGGCGAGGAGCAGCGACACCGCGAAGGCAGCGGCGAGCACCCCCACCGCCGCCAGCGCGTGCATCACCGCGCCGGCCAGGTAGGCGGCCATGGCGCCGACCACCCACACCACCTGCAGGACGAGCTCGGCAGCCGAGCTGCGTGACTGGCGATCGGCGTCGGTCGACTCCATCGGCCGATCCTATCCAGGGCCGCGCCGGGTCGCGAGACCGGAACCGGCGCGCGCCGGGGATTCGCGCCGCTGAGCGCCTTGCCGTCAGGGCCAGGCGGTGGCGCCGTCGGGGACGCAGGGTTCGAAGAGGTAGCCCGGGTCGCTGGGGCCCACCAGCTCGAGGTCTCCGATGTCGCATCGCACCTGCATGCCGGCCCGGGTCCGCGGGGATTCCCCGCAATTCGCGGCGCTGCGGGGCGATCGGCTGGGGGGCGGCTGGTGACTGCAGTCGCGGGGCCGGGGTCTGGTGACCCCGCGCGCGCACTCCGGCGGCCAGGACGGGGCTTGCGCTCTAGGGGGCAGCGCCCACCTTGCGCTTGGAGACGACCTCCAGGAGCCGCAGGCGAGACGACGGCGCGTCGGCGGCAGGCTTCGCGACGTCGCGGCGCTCCACGCGCAGCTCGTAGACGAAGCCCGGCTCGTAGGTGAAGCCCTCGATGCGGTCGTAGTGCAGCGACCAGGGCTGATCGTCGGCGGCGCGCACGCGCATGCACTTCATCGGGCCCTCGCCCTGGCAGTCGACGAGCGCCTCGGCGACGAACAGGGTGGTGCCCGCAGACGCGGCCACCGTCGCGGTGGTCGCCGGCGGCGTGCGGTGGAGACCGGGCCGTCCGGCGGCTCGGGCGCGCCGGCGGCGGCCAGGAGGGCGACACCCCGAAGCCGGCATCGTCGCCACCCGTCGCGTAGTCGGCCGGGGACGCAGCGCCGCGGCGGCGGCGACGAGGAGGCCGAGCGGGGGGCTGGAGGCGCATCGGCGATAGCCTACTCCACAGGCGCAGGTGGAGGGCGTTCCGGGATGAATGTCCCGAGCAGCCGACGGGATGGCGAGCTGTCCGTGGCGCCGTGCACCCGCGCGCGATACGCTGCCCATCCGATCGCGGACGAACCCATGCGCAGGCCCACCATCCATCGGGTCGGCAGCGCATTCCTGGCATCCCTGCTCGCCGCGTCGCCAGCGGCGCCTGCAACGCCGGCGGCGCGACGGCGGGCGCGTCGCTCTTGGTGATCATGGCGGCCTCCAGCGCGGCGATGATCTCGTCGGCGGACCCCACGCGATCCGAGACGCTGCGCTGCAGGCAGCGCTCGACGATGGCCACCAGCCGCGGATCGATCCCGGAGATCACCTCGGCAACGCTGGAGATCCGGCCGTTGACGATCTCGCTGAGCAGGGCGTACTCGTCGCCCTTTCGAACGGCAACGTGCCGGAGAGCATCTCGAAGAGGACGACCCCGAGCGCCCAGAGATCGGTGCGATACGCCGCCGATCACCTGACGCCCACGCCAGCCAACCTCACCGTGGCGGTCGGCGACATGGAGGCTGCGTTCACCGACGCCGCGGCGCGGACGGCCGACGTCAACGAGCTCGGTGGGGGGAGCATCGGCGGCATCACCATAGGCCCGGGCGTGTACCGGTGGGTGACGCCATTGCTGATACCGGCGAATCTCACCCTCAGCGGCGCGGCGGACGAGGTATGGATCTTCCAGATCGCCGGCGACCTCGAGGTCAGCAACGGGGTGAAGATATCCCTCACCGGAGGCGCGCGACCCGCGAATGTGTTCTGGCAGGTGGCAGGGAAGGTCGTCGTCGGGACCACTTCGCATTTCGAGGGCGTCGTGCTGACCCATCCCCTCAGATTACCCCGAAGATCTGGCTGAAAGCGGGGTGGTTCT
>JBBJMR010000504.1:0-4102 GCA_037720395.1 Polyangiaceae bacterium | reverse complement strand
CCCCCCGCGACCACCCCGGCCCGCCCTGGTCGGCGAGGATCTGGCACGCGATGTGCCGCGGCACCTCGACGAAGCGCTCCAGGTAGACGTCCGGGTTCTTGAAGCCGGTCATGGCCTCGTGCGACGCGGTCTCGAAGGCGCGCTTGACCTCCTCGGCCTTGCGGACGATGCGCATGCCACGCCCGCCGCCGCCACCGGAGGCCTTCATGATCACGGGATAGCCGATGCGCTCGGCGTGGGAGAGCGCGTCTTCGGCGCTCTTGAGCACGCCGGTGCCGGGCAGAAGCGGCAGCCCGTACGTCGCGGCCACGGCGCGCGACGAGACCTTGTCGCCCCAGGTCCGCATGGCCTCCGGAGTGGGGCCGATGAAGACCAGCCTGCACTTCTTGCACACCTCGGCGAAGTGCGCGTTCTCGGAGAGGAAGCCGTACCCGGGATGGATGGCCTCGGCGCCGGTGATCTCGGCGGCGCTGATGATGGCCGGGATGTGGAGATAGCTCTTGCTGGCATCGGCCGGCCCCACGCACACCGCCTCGTCGGCGAAGCGCACGTGCAGAGCGTTGGCGTCGACCTCGGAGTGGATGGCCACCGAGCGGATGCCGAGCGCGCGGCAGGCGCGGATGACGCGCATGGCGATCTCGCCACGGTTGGCGATGAGGATCTTCTTGAACATCGGCGCGCGCGCCCTCAGCTCTTCTTGACCTTGAAGAGCTTCTGGCCGAACTCCACCGGCTTGCCGTTCTCCACCAGGATCTCGACAATGGTCCCGGCGCAGTCGGCCTCGATCTCGTTCATGAGCTTCATGGCCTCCACGATGCAGAGCGCCTGGCCCTCGCGGATGGTGCTGCCGACGTCGACGAAGGACGGCGCGTCGGGCGAGGGCGAGCGGTAGAAGGTGCCCACGAACGGCGAGGTGACCCAGGTCATCCCCACGTCGTCGGCGACGGGAGCGGCGGGTGCGGCCGGTGCGGCGGCGACCGCGGGCACGAACGTGCCGGCCGGGGCGCGCACGATCTCGCCGCGCGACAGGCGGATGCGCACCTGCTGGTCCTCGAACTCGAACTCGGCAACGTTGCGCTTCGCCAGGAGCCGGAGGAGCTCGTCGAGCTGCTTGAGGTTGATGTCCATCGCTGGACCGGCTCTATAGTCCGATCCGGCGTCGGTTGTCGCGTTCCAGGGCGCCCTTTCGCCAGGGCGCCAGTGCGAACGGCACGCCGCACCGCAGCGAAGGTCGTCCTGTGCGCTCAGCCCGCTCCGCGCGCGCGCAGCCAGCCCACCAGGCCGTCCAGCCCGAGCACGTACGAGGACAGGCCGAAGCCGGCCACGCGCGCCACGCACGCCGGCGCGATGCGCGAGCGCCGGCGGAAGCTCTCGCGGGCGTCCGGGTTGGAGAGGTGCACCTCCACCGTCGGCACCCCACCGGCCTTGATGGCGTCGTGGAGGGCGTACGAGGTGTGCGTGTACGCCCCGGCGTTCAGGAGCACGCCGGCGAACCCGTCCTCGCCGGCGCGCGCCAGCGCGGCCACCAGGTCCCCCTCGTGGTTCGATTGCGAGCAGATCACCGTGGCTCCATGGCGCGACGCGGCCTCGGCCACGGCGCGGTGCACGTCGTCGAGCGTGGCCGTGCCGTAGATCTCGGGCTCGCGCTTGCCGAGCCGGTCGAGGCTCGGGCCGGACAGGACGAGGATGCGCACGGTCCGTCGCCGCGCCGAGCGCGCTAGGTGAGGTCTTTGAGGAACGTGGGCACGCGCGTGCGCAGCATGTACCGCGCCTTGCCGATGTTCGCGTCGGGCCGCAAGGAGAAGGCCACGAAGTAGGAAGAGTTCACCACGCGGATCAGCGTGGTCACCTTCTCGGCCTGGATGGCCACCTCGGCGGTGTTGCCGGCCTCGAGCATCTCCGAGGCGCGCTGGATGGACTTCAGCACGACGCTGAGCTCCGCGCCGATGGTGGTGATGTCGAACTCCGCGCCCGGACGGGAGTAGCTGTCCACGGCGATTCCCTCGAAGTCCATGAGCAGGGTGGCGATGCCGCCCTCGGTGTTCTCGACGACCTCCTTCAGGACTTCCTGGAACATGTCGCCGAGAGTAGCGAACGTCACCGTGCGGGGCCAAGGCGCTTGCCGCGACGCACCGATATCCGTGCCGTGCGGGGGCGCGACCTGCCCACGCCTCGCCGCGCATGGCAGGCTCGCGGCGAGCCAGGAATGGCCCGATCCGCGGCGTTTCCGGCGCCGCGCGGGCCGCCTTTCTCTCTTGCGTCCCGCGGCCAGCCGAGCGATTCCCGGCCTCAAGCTCCCGCTTGCCCTCCGTAGGGGCAATGCCCGCGATGGCTCCTTGACCCCCCTCGGGCCGAGCAGCTAACGTGCCGGCCCGTTTGCACACACCGGGAGCAGCCCGGCGATTTCCCATACGCCGACACACGCCGGGACAGCCCGGCAATCCTCACGCGCCGGGAACAGCCCGGCGACTCATTCACGCCGGGACCAGCCCGGCGATTTCGCCGCACCTCGGCCGCCCATGGCCCGGCAGGCGACTTTTCATCGCGAAGGACGATCCACAGCCATGCGTGCACGAGCCGGGGACCCTCCCGCACGATGCCCCAGAAGGTCCTGGCGGGGCGCGCCACCGATCCGCAGCTCCGCGGTGACGTGGTCCAGGTCAAGGTCGATCAGGTGATCCTCTCCCGTGCGCCAGCGCGCGCGCTGGCCGAGGCCCTGGCTGCCGGCATGAAGAAGACGCCGGTCGAGGTGGCGGTGGCCTACGACGGGACGTGCGTCACCGACGCCGCCTCCCTGGCCGACACCGAGCACGGGGGCGCGCGCTCCACATCGCCCGAGTCGCCGATGTACAACATCCCCATCGCCCGCCCGGGCATCGGCTTCCCCGGCCCGGTGCACCTGGAGCGCTTCGCCGCCCCGGCGCGGCTGGCGCTCACCGATGACCCACGTCTGTGCACCGTCGGCGGCATCGGCATGCTGGCCCTGGTCGTCTCGCCCGCGCAGCTGGGTCTGGCGCTGGCTACCGGCTCGGTGTGGCTGCGGCCGCCGCGCAGCGTGCAGATCCACCTCTCCGGCAAGGTGCGCCCCTTCGTTTGCGCGCGTGACGTGGCGCTGGAGCTGCTCCGCCGCGGCATCGACGAGGTGGTGCGCCGCATCGAGGCCGAGCACCGCGCCCCGGTGGTGCTGGAGTTCGCCGGGCCCAGCGCGCGCTTCCTCTCCGTGGGCGAGCGCGCCGTGCTCTGCGGCATCGCGCCGCAGCTCGGCGCCGCCGCAGCGCTGTTCGTCAGCGACGAGAAGACCGAGGTCTTCCTGCGCGATCAGCGCCGCTCCAAGGCGCACCGCGCGCTGGTCCCCGATCCCGGCGCGCCTTGCGAGGAGGTGGTGAGCATCGATCTGAGCGCCGTCGACCCGCTGCTCATGGACGAGCAGGGCACGGTGCGGCCGGTGCGCGACCTGGCCGGCAAGCCGGTGGCCCAGGTGGTCCTGGGCGGCGACTCGGGCGTCACGCTGCGCGACATGCTCGCCGCGGCGCTGCTGCTCAAGTCCAAGCGCGTCCCCTCGCGGCTCGATCTGCTGGTCGCGCCGCCCTCGCGCCAGGTGCTCGAGGTCCTCGCGCAATCCGGCGCCCTGGTCGATCTGGTGGCCACCGGTGCGCGCATCATCGAGCCCGATCGTCGCGTCGTCTCGGCGGAGATCTATCCGCCGGCGGCCGGCGGCATGTCCATGCGCACCGCCGACCCCGAGCCGCGCGTGGCCGGGCGCCCGCAGTTCGTGGTCGCCTCCGCCGAGACGCTCGCCTACGCCGTGGCCACCGGCCACGTCGGCGATCCGCGGTCGTTCAAGCGACCGGTGCGGGTCACGGTCCCGCGCGCGCTGCCCACCGACGACGTGCTCATCCTGCGCGACAAGAAGGGCACCAGCGAGGCGGGCGGCAAGCGCACCGCTTCCCTGCCCTCCGCCCAGCCCTGGAAGGGCGCGCTGACGCTGGAGATCCTCGAGGGCGTGCCGGCCGCGCTCAACGGTCACGCGCTCAAACCCGGCAGCATCCCGCCGCCGACGCCCAGCGGCGCCGGCGGGCCGGTGGAGGGGGTGGCGCTGGTG
>JBBJMR010000503.1:0-4123 GCA_037720395.1 Polyangiaceae bacterium | reverse complement strand
GCTCAAGCGCATCGGCACCGCCGCCCGGCTGCGCATCGAGGAGCTGCTCGGGCGCCGCGTGCATCTCGCGCTCTTCGTGCGCGTCACCGCCGAGTGGCGCGACTCGCCACAGCAGCTGGCCGAGCTCGGGTACCAGACGCCGCGGAGCAAGGGCAGCGCCGCCCCGGTCCCCGGTGACGAGCCCGGAGGAGACGTCTCATGACCCGCCGCCGCCGTCCCGACGAGACCGGCCCGGTGGACTCGCCGGAGGAGGAGGAGGACGAGCTCACGCCCGGCGAGCCGGCCTTCATCCGCCCCATCGTGGCCGTCGTCGGCCGCCCCAACGTCGGCAAGAGCACGCTCTTCAACCGCCTCACCGGCAAGCGCCTGGCCATCGTCTACGACGAGCCGGGCGTCACCCGCGACCGACACTACGCCGACGTCCGCCACCGCGGGCGGGTCTACACCCTGGTCGACACCGGCGGCTTCGATCCGGAGAGCGAAGATCCCATGCGCCAGGGGATCAAGCGCCAGATCGACATCGCCGTCGCCGAGGCCGACGTCATCGTCTGCGTGTTCGATGCCACCATGCCGCCGACGACCGCGGACGAGGCCGAGCTCAAGCTCCTGCGCCGCTCCAAGAAGCCGGTCATCTACGTGGCCAACAAGGCCGACTCCCCGCGCCAGGAGGCCGAGGCCTCCGATCTGTACCGCCTGGGCATCGATCGCATGATCGAGATCAGCGCCATCCACGGCCGGCGCGTGAACGAGCTCGAGGACGCCATCGACGCCGCCCTGCCGCCGCCGGAGCGATCGGACGCGCCGGTGCCGGGCGATCCCATCCGCGTGGCGCTGATCGGCAAGCCGAACTCCGGCAAGTCCTCCCTGGTCAACCGCCTGCTCGGCGAGGAGCGCATGCTCGTCGACGCGCGCCCCGGCACCACCCGCGACCCCATCGACGCCCTCGTCGAGCGCGGCGAGCACCGCTACCTGTTCATCGACACCGCCGGCATCCGCCGCAAGGCCAAGGTCACCAAGGAGAGCGACGTGGTGGAGGGCGTGAGCGTGCTCTCCGCCATCCGCGCCATCGATCGCGCCGAGGTGGCGGTGCTGCTCTGCGACGCGCACGAGGGCGTGGCCGAGCAGGACGCCAAGATCCTGGGCCTGGCCGTGGACCGCAACCGCGCCGTGGTCATCGCCCTCAACAAGACCGACTTGCTCGACAAGAAGGCGCTGGCCACCGCCGAGGAGAGCGCGCGCGACAAGCTGAGCTTCGCGCCCTGGGCGCCAGTGAACATGCTCAGCGGCAAGAGCGGCCGCGGCGTGGGCCAGCTGCTGGAGCGGGTCAACGAGCTGGCCGTCGCCTTCCGCAAGCGCGTGGGCACCGGCGAGCTCAACCGCTTCTTCGAGGGGGTGCTGTCCACCCACCCGCCACCGACGCACGGCGGCCGCGCGCCGCGGCTCTACTTCATCACCCAGGCCGAGACTTCGCCGCCGCTCTTCGTGGTCATGGCCAGCGACCCGGAGAAGATCCACCTCAGCTACCGGCGTTACGTGATGAACCAGCTGCGCAAGGCGTTCGGGTTCGAGGGCGTGCCGGTGCGGGTGAAGTACAAGCCGCGCCGGCGTCGCGGCAGCGAGGGCTGAGCCCGCGCGCGCCTCGCGGGTGAGGCTGGCATCGCCCATCTGAACGTGGAGGCAGCCTCGGCCGCTCAGCCGGTGAGCACGTCGGCGATGCGCGAGAGCGCCGCCACATCGTGCACGTCGAAGGCCATGGCCGGCACGTCGGCGCGCACGGTCTCGCCGCCCTCCAGCGCGCCCTCCAGGGCGTAGAGGTGCAGGGCGTCGAGCTTGCCCTGCCCGCCCTCGTCGGCAGCGGCGCGACGAACGCGCTCGGCGCCGCCAGCGCCGAGCACGATGCCCTGCTCCGCCAGCGCTGCGGTGACCGCCGCGTCGTCGCCGGGGTCCTCGAAGCGCGGGTGGACGCGATTGACGACCAGCGCGTCGCTGCGCATCCCCTGCTCGCGCAGCCGCTCTGCGAAGTACAGCACCTCGCGCACGCAGAGCGGGTCGGGCGTGGTCACCAGCACGTAGGCCACATCGGGCCCGCGGAGCGCGGCCGACACGGCGTCGGCCCGCTTGCGCCAGCCACCGAAGAGCTGGTTGATCTCGGTCAGGAAGCTGGCCACCTGCTCGAGGAAGCCGCCGCCGGTCAGCTTGCCGATGCCGCGCAGCACCGCCGCGGCGCTGCGTGCCACCAGGTTGAAGCTCAGCTTGCCGGTCTCCTGGAAGGCCTGCACGAACCAGCGCGTGGCCGCGCTGTCGATGGCCCCCACCAGGCGCTCCGGCGCGTCGAGGAAGTCCAGCGCGTTGGCGGTGGGCGGCGTGTCGAGCAGGATGATGTCGAAGCTCGGGTCGTCCTTGACCGCGTAGAGCTTCTCCATGGCCATGTACTCCTGGGTGCCGGCCAGCGACGTGGAGATGTAGCGGTAGAGGACGTTGTCGAGGATCTTCTGACGCTGGGCGGCGCTCGGCGCGAGCTCGGCCACCAGCGAGTCGAAGGTGCTCTTGGTGTCGAGCATCATGACCGTCAGCGAGCCCGGCACCTGCAGCCCGGCGCGCGTGAAGACGGCCGCGTCGATGCGCTGCGCCTCGGTGGGCATGCGCTCCAGGCCGAGGCTCTGCGACAGGCGGCGCGCCGGATCGATGGTCAGGCAGAGGACGCGCTTGCCGCGGCGCGCGGCGGCCAGGCCGAGCGCCGCGGTGGTCGTCGTCTTGCCGACGCCGCCGCATCCGACGCACAGGATGACGCGCCGCGAATCGAGCAACCCGCCCAGGCCCCGCCGGGGGACCTCGGACCTGTCCAGGCCGCCGCCGCCGGACGCGGCGCCGCTCGACGAGATGGGCTCGGTGGCGCCGGGGGTCATCGACGCGGCAAGCTATCACGCCGCGCGACGCGCCTCGCGCCGTGTTGCGCCCGGCCGCTGGCGCTGCCGAGCGCGGGGTTCAGGCTGCGCGCGAAGGTTGCTCGAGGATGCGCCGGCACCCGGCGGCGGCGAGATCGACCACCCCGGCCCGCTCGGCGCTGCCGCCGCGGCCGCAGAGCAGCACCTCCACACCGTCCACGGAGAGGGCCTGCACCAGCACGTCGCGGTGCAGCGCGGCCACGCGCGAGCCGACCACGTGGCTCCTGACCTCCGAGGGACGCGCCAGCAGCGGCGCGTAAGCGGCGAGCTCCTCGCAGGTCGGCCACGCTCCGGCACCGGCCACCAGGCATCCGCTGTCGTCCACCAGCACCAGCGCCTCGAGCTCGCCCTGCCGGCGCATGGACGCCAGCTGGTAGTGCAAGGCGGTGATGATGTCGTCGCTGCGGCGGGTTCTGCGCTCCGTCGTCGGCAAGGCTGTGTCCTCCGTGACGCAGGATCGCGCACGGGCCCGGGACTGGCCAACTTCGATCCCTCGGAAGCGTCCGCCGGGCTCGATCCGGCCGGCGCCCCGGCGGCCGGGGCGGCATGGTGCTAGAACGGGCATCGTGCGCGGGATGATCGATCTGCACTGCCACTGGGTGGCGAGCATCGACGATGGGGCGCGCTCCGTGGCCGACAGCCGCGCCCTGCTCCAGGGCCTGCGCGACATCGGGTTCGAGCGCTGCATCGCCACCCCGCACATGCGCCCGGGGATGTTCGACAACCTCGCCGAAGACCTGCGCCGTGCCTACGCCGCCACCGTGGCCGGCCTCGGCGACACCAGCGGCCTGCCGGCCATCGGCCTCTCCAGCGAGCACTGGTTCGACGATCAGGTCTTCCAGCGCCTGCTCGAGGGAGACGCCCTGCCCTACCCTGGCGGTCACGCGGCGCTGGTGGAGTTCCCCAACCAGGCCTTCCCGGCGCGCGTCGCGCACCGCTTCTTCGACCTGCGACGGCGCGGCCTGCGCCCCGTCCTCGCCCACCCCGAGCGATACGAGCCGGTCTGGAAGGATCCGACGGTGCTCGACCCGCTCGTCGATGGGGGCACGCTGCTCCTGCTCGACGTGGCGGCGCTGGCCGGCAAGTACGGGCGCACGCCGCGCAAGGTGGCCCAGCAGCTCCTCGAGGAGGGCTACTACTACGCCGCCTGCAGCGACGCGCATCACGTCCGCGACGTG
>JBBJMR010000502.1:0-4134 GCA_037720395.1 Polyangiaceae bacterium | reverse complement strand
AGTCACAACACCCTGCCCATCCTCGCCGGCGGCCGCGCGGTCTCCTGGTTGACCGGCATCCGCGTGCTCGGCGTGCACCGGGCCCCGCTGCCGGCGCTGGCGCTGCCGGCCATGGCGGCCGCCGCGGCGGCCGCTCGGGCCATGGGGCTGCCGTGGTGGGCGGCCGCGCCCAGCGCGTGGGCCGCGTTGTGGGCCACCATCGCCTTGCCCTGGCTGCCGAGCCGCATCGGCTTCCACTTCTTGCCGCCCATCGATCCGGAGCGGCTCGCCGCGCGTAGTGACGATGCGGTCTACGCGGACGTGGTCGGCGCGATCCAGGCCGTGCTCCTCGGCCATGGCACCGCCGGAGCGTCCGACTCGCGCGGCTGACGCAGCGCGCACGGTCGCCCACCGGCGCAGCGCGGTGCGCTGTTCGCCGCACGTACGCAGCCGCCGCACATCCGCGCCTGGACGTCAGCCTGTCCTCCGGCTTGCCGTGCGGCGGCTCGTTCGCCCCGCGGAACGGGCGCCGGTCGCCCGGAAGTGCGAACGACGCGCACGCAACGCAGTTTCAGCGACGATCTGGCTGACTTCCACGCAGGAAGGCGACGTACCTCACGTACAGTGGGACGCACGGTGGGCGGATTATGCATCTTGCGCGCCGCGCTCCACGACGCACACTCCATCTTATGCAGGCACTATCGAAATCCGAGCTGCTGGGGTTCGTCGAGCTCCAAGTAGGTTCCATGGCGATCCAGATGCCCATCCGCGCTGCCGGCTCGAAGGACGAGGTGAGCGACGGGCCCCTCGCGTCCTTTGCAACCGAGGGCAACGCGTACGCAATCCTCGTCCGCGGCGACACCTCGTCGGCGCAGGTCGAACGGGCCGTTCGCGAGGCGGCCGCCGAGGCCGTGAAACACCTCTCGCGCAAGCTCCTCAACTGACCCAAGGCTCGCCGGCCCATGGCCGGCCGCGAGCGCCCGAGCGCGCCCCCCGCCGTCCGCCGTGCGCTCCCGCACGGCGTTGCCTGCGCGGCGGAGGCGCGCTCTTCCTTTGTGTGCCGCGCGCTCGCGCGGTCGCTCACTCCGGCTCGGCGCCGTGGTCGGCTGGCGGAGGCGTCGGCTTCTTGCCGTGCTTGCCGTCGTCCTCCGGCGGCGTGTCGTACTCGATGACCGGCTCCGCCGAGGCGGCGCCGCTCGCTGCCGAGCCGGCGCCGGCGCCGGCTTTGGACGGCTTGTTCGCCACGCCGCTGGCCGAGGTGCTCGGCACGGCGGCCGGCGGCGGCACGTACGGCCGCGTCGGCTCGACGCGTTTGGTGGTCCCCATGCCGCCCGGGCCGGGATCGATGGAGGTCACGCCCGGGCCCTGGGGGGCGGTGCTCGGCGCCTCGGTCGGGGTGATCTTCTCCGGGGGCGGCGCGGACCCCTGCGCGCGCATGTAAGGAGCGGCCACGCGCCAGCCGATGACCGTGGCCACGACCAGGGAGATGAACGCCAGCCAGCCGGCCATGCGGCGGCGGCGCGAGCCGTCGAGCCCGGGCGGTGCGACGCTCGTCAGGTCGCCGCTGCTCAGGCCGGTGACGGTGGTGCGCCGCTGCGCGCGCGCCAGCGGCTCGTGCAGGCTGTCTTGCTCCGCCGCCACCCGGACCAGATCCTGCGGCGGGGGCTCGGCGCGCAGCGGCCGCGTCAGCGGGGTGGTGCCCGAGGACTGCGCCGGGGGCGCCTCGCGCACTGGCGGAGGATGTGACGACAGCGAGGTGTCGACATCGATGGGGTGGTCGCTGTCCGGGCTCTCGAGCTTGGGGCGAGGCGGCCCGATCTCGGCGACGACCTGGAAGTCGGAGGCCTCGAGCGGCTCGGCTGGCTCGGAGTGGGTGAGCGAGACGTGGACGTCGTCGCTGCTCGGCGCCGCACTGTCGCCGTGCGACCTGGCCACGGCGGCGCCGTCGTCGCCGATCGCGGCGCGCGGTGGCTCCGGCGACGGCGCCTTGGCTGCGCCCCTCCGCGGCGGCGGCTTGGCCGCGGCCAGCATCTCGGCGACCGCGTGGCGCGTGCTCTCCTCCTCGGTCACCACGCCGGCCAGCTTGGCCAGCGCGTCGGCCTGCTCGCGCGCCGTCTCGAAGCGGCGCTTGGCGTCGCGGTGGCAGGCCTTGGCGAACCAGGCGTCGAAGCCGGCGGGGATCCCGGGGTGCGCCTTGGAGGGCACCGGTGCCTCGCCGAGAGTGATCTTGATGAGCAGGTCACCGACGCCCTCGCTGTCGAATGGCAGCTCCCCGGTCAGGCACTGATAGGCGATGACGCCCAGCGACCAGAGGTCGCTGCGGTAATCGATCTCGGCGATGCCCTTGACCTGCTCCGGGCTCATGTAGTGCGGCGTGCCGATGAGCGTGCCCACCCCGGTGCGCTGCATGGTGCGCTTGGCCGGGTCGGTGACCTTGGCCACGCCGAAGTCGAGCACCTTGACGATCTCGTCGTCGTCGTTGGGGCTTAGGAAGAGGTTCTCCGGCTTCAGGTCGCGGTGGACCATGCCGGCGCCGTGGGCGCGGGTCAGCGCGCGCGCGACCTGGGTCACGATCTTCGCCGTCTCGTCGAGCGTCAGGCGCGTGCGGCGCTGCAGGCGCTCGTAGAGGTCTTCACCGTCGAGCAGCTCCATCACGATGAAGGGCTGCTTTTCGTCGATGCCGTGGTCGAGGATCTGGACGACGTGCGCGCTGCGCAGCTGCGCGGCGGCGGTGGCTTCGCGCTGGAACCGCTCGCGTGCGTCCTCCTTCTTCGCCAGCTCCGGATCGATGAGCTTCACGGCGACCTGCGTGCTCAAGGCAAGGTGGTCCGCCACCCACACGGACGCCTGGGAGCCCTGCCCAACGGGCCGTATGAGCCGGTATCGCCCACTCAGCACGCGACCGGCTACGATGCTCATCCGCGACAGTTCAGCGTACGCGGCCGAGATCCGCTCTGTCGAGATCGCCGACGTCTATCAGGGACTCCCTTGCCTCGAGAGGGGGCGAATCCGCGGCAGGACGACCCGGGGCGCCTTTCAAGGTTGCAACGGGTCGCGGCTCAGGTCACCGAGGCCTTCATGAGCTCGAGCCACGCGGCGTGGTCCAGCTCGGGGTAGATGTAGTCGCCCTCGAAGTTGGTGTGGTGCAGCATCAGCCGCGCCACGTCGAACACGAGCGAGGCCACGTCGGCGTCGGCGGGCGCGGCCTCCAGCTTGTCGGCAGCCTGACGGAGCGACGCGCGGTGCTTGGTGGCCACTTGCACCTCGGGTGCGAGACCGTGCTCGATGAGCTGCGGGAACAAGGCGCGCTCTTCGTAGGCCATGTGGTGCTCCATCGGCCCGCGCAGGAACGCGATCAGGCTGGCGCGCTCCGCCGACGCTGCAGCGCGGGAGGTCTGCGCGATCTGCATCAATCGGCTGGCCATCTCGCGCGCGCGATCTTCCTGCTCGAAGAGCTCGGCGAGCTTGCGGTCGTACTCCATGGCCGCTCGTATCGCAGGGCGCCCGCGAGCGGGCAAGCGTCAGGTCGGTGGCCCCCGCGTGCGCAGGAGCTGGGCGCCCGATCAGTCGTCGGCCCCGCCCTCCCGCGCAGCCGCCTTCTCCTCCGCGTCGGCGGCCTTGCGCCGCTCCGCCTCGGCGTGGGCGCGGGCCTCGCGCGAGTTGGCGATCTCCGCCAGGCGGGTGACGACGCCGTTGGCCACCATCTCCAGCACCTGCTTTTCGAGCGCCGCGCGCTGCGCGGGGGCGCCACCGAAGGAGATGCGCGACTTGGCGCTGGGGCCGCCCTCGATGCGCCCGACCACGGTGCAAGACAGGCGCACCACGTCGCCCTTGTCCTCCCAGACCAGCTCGGAGACGCGCGCCGAGACCCTCACCTTGCCGCCCCGGCCGCCGAAGCTCGCCTTCTTCGAGGCCTTCACCAGCAGCTTGCGCAGGGTGCGCTCCAGGCGCGCCTGGTCCGGTCCACTCGGCGCGTCGACGTTCGCCCACTCCACCTGGGTCGTTCCACGCGCGTGGCCGGCCGTGGGGACGGCCAGCGTCGCGACGGCGACCAGGAGCCAGAGGAGGAGGGGGCGCAGGCTTCGCGTCACGTGCCGCAGCGTAGGGACCGCGGGCCTTTGCGGCCAAGCAACGGGCGGGGGACCCAGCGCGCAG
>JBBJMR010000501.1:0-4135 GCA_037720395.1 Polyangiaceae bacterium | reverse complement strand
GGCGTCGACGAGCTGTTGAGTCCACTCCGCGTCGCCGCCGACCAGCAGCACCACCTCGCGCACCCCGGGAAACGGGGGTCGCGCGGCCAGCTCGTCGCGGATGCGTAGCGAACAGCGGCAGGAGGCATAGAGGACGTGCACCGCCATCCACCCCGCCGCGGTGTCGCGCTGCAGGCCCAGCAGCGCCGGTGCCAGCTCGGCCTCGGTCGGCCTGGGCAGGCTGTAGGAGTGCGCGGCGGTGAGCGTGGCTCCGCCGAGGAGCACGGCCGCCGCACACAACCAGAACGCGGCCTTGCCCAGGCGGCGCCCCGCCCGCGTGGCGCTCACGCGCGCACCGCGTCGTCTGCAGCGGGGCGCGAGGCCTCCGACGCGCGTGGCGCGGCGGAGACGGCCCCTTCCGCAGAGACGACCCGGTTGCGTCCGCCGGACTTGGCGGCGTAGAGGGCGTGGTCGGCGCGCGCCAGGCAGCTGTCCCACGTCTCGCCGGCGCCGAGCGTGGCCACGCCGAACGACGCGGTGACCCGGAGCTCCTCACCGGCCACGGCGATGACCTCCGCTGCCACGGCGCGCCGGAGGCGTTCGGCGGCGATGGCCGCCCCGGGGGCGTCGGTGCAGCTGAGGGCGACCACGAACTCCTCGCCGCCCCAGCGGCCGGCCAGGTCCGAGCGGCGCCGGGCCTTGTCCAGCGCGGCGGACACCGCCCTCAGGACCTCGTCCCCGGTGGCGTGGCCGAAGCGGTCGTTGACGGACTTGAAGTGGTCGACGTCGACCATCACCAGCGACAGCGAATGCCCGTAGCGCTGGCCGCGCGCCACCTCGGTGGACAGGGCGCCGGACAGCGCGCGGCGGTTGAGCAGACCGGTCAGCCCGTCGACGCAGGCCAGGCGCTGCGACTGCTCGACGAGCTCGGCCATGCGCAGCGGTGCGGCCAGCTCGCGGGCGACGATGGCCAGCAGCGAGCGCGCCTCGCGCTCGGCGCAGGGCAGCGGCGCCAGGGCGACGCGGGCGATGGGCGTGTTCACCAGCGAGACCTGCTCCATGATGGGCGCCATCTCGGCGTCAGACTCCAGCCAGCGCTGTGCGTCCTCGTCCTCGAGGCGCAGCCAGCTCTCGCCGGGCGCGAGCTGCAGCGCATGGCCTGCGGCCGAGGCGGCCATGGGCGTCGAATCCGGGTGGCAGTGCAGCGCCACCTGCTCGGGAGTGATGCGCGCCAGCGCCAGCCAGCGGTAGGGCACGATCTGCGAGAGCAGCTGGGAGAGGCGGTCGAAGAGCAGCTCGAAGGAGCCGCAGCTGGAGAGGGCGCGCAGCTCGGAGGCGATGACCAGCTCGAAGAGCGCCGCGTCCAGGTGCTGGGCGATGCGGTCGCGCAGATCGCTGTTCTCCTGACCGAGGTGCATGAAGAAGCCGTCGCCGCTCGGCGCGTCGGGCAGCGCGCGCGCCAGGGCGCGGACCAGCTCACCCATGCGCGCCTTGGCCACGTAGGCGGACGCGCCGGCGCGCTCCGCCCAGAAGCGAGCGCGCGGCTCGTCGGCCTCGCCGCGGAGGATGACCTGCACATCGCTGGTGGCCGGCTCCGAGCGCAGCAGGCGGCAGAGCTGCACGCCGGAGATGCCGGGCATCCAGAGGTCGGCGACCAGCGCCGAGGGCGGCGAGAACAGCGCCAGCTCGGCGCCCACGTTGGCGTCCGGGGCCGTCTCCACCGTGTAGCCCTGGAAACGCAGGCGCCGCGCGAGCGCCTCCCGCGTCGGCTCGCAGGGGTCGATGAGAACGATGCGGTGTGCCAGTTCACTCATGGGGGCGGCCGACGTCCGGGCGGACGCTTGCTAGGACACTCGATCGGCGGGTGGGCCCCCATCTTGAGCCCAGGACGACAAAGCCGACGCGGGCCTCAAGTCCGTTCCGGTTCCGCCGTTTGGTCGGGAATTGCGGAGGTAGCGCCGATGGACGCGGACGCCTGGCGTCGAGTGAACGACATGGTGATCGAATGTACGCTGGCCACTCTCCAGGGGACGGGGGTGGCGGTGACGGAGGCCCGCGAGAGCCGCCAGCTCGAATCGGAGCTGAGCAACGTGGCGGTGATGGGCTTCGCCGGCTTCCACATGCGCGGCGCGGTGCTGCTGGCGACCTCCGACGAGCTGCTGATGCGCACCTTCCCCCGTCCGGCGGCCGAGGGCGGCGCGGACCGCGATGCGCTCCTGGACTGGTCGGGTGAGCTTCTCAATCACCTCATGGGTCGCATCAAGGCCGAGCTCGGCATGCACGGCATCCTCATCGAGCCGGGCACGCCCACCACCATCTCCGGCGTCGGGGTGCGCGTCGGCGCGGCCACGCGCAACGCCCACTGCACGCCTCATCGCTTCCAGGTCGACGGCGATGCCTTCCTGGTCCGCTTCGAGGCGCTGGAGCGGCCCGGTGCCGAGCTCAGCGAACAGGCCGACCACTCGCGCACCGTCGGTGGTCCCGGCGATGTGTTGCTCTTCTGATCGGAGGCAGCGATGGCAACCAAGGTGATCGTCATCGATGACTCGAGCGTGGCGCGGCAGCAGGCCGCGGTCGTGCTGCAGGGCGCCGGCTTCGTGGTGGTCGAGGCCGTCGATGGCCGCGACGGGCTGGAGAAGATCGCCCAGAACCCGGACGCCAACCTGGTGCTGTGCGACGTGAACATGCCCAAGATGAACGGCATCGAGGTGCTCGCCGCCTCGGGCCCCGCTCCGAAGCAGGCCTTCCTGATGGTCACCACCGAGGGCCAGCCCGAGCTGGTGCAGCAGGCGAAGAAGCACGGGGCCAAGGGCTGGATCATCAAGCCGTACAAGCCCGAGCTCCTGCTGGCCGCCGTGCGTCGCCTCGCCGGCTGACCGCACCGCTCGCGCTCGCACGCGACGCGACGAACGCGCGCGGCGTAGGGACCCGTCCAGCTCGCACGCTACCTCCGAACGTTGTGCAGGTGCACGACGTTGCAGGAAGAAAATCGTCGTGGAGCGCATCCACTCGCGACCTCCGCGTCGAAGACCGAATCGATCCGCACGAGTGAAGGCGGCGCCCCATGCGCCGCATCACCTGCACAACGTTCGATCGGTCGACTTCGACCCATCCCGGAGGTCCGTCATGCGTACGCTTATCTGGCTCTTCATTCCGCTCGCCTTGCTCTCGGCCTGCAGCGACGACGACGACGCGAACGGCACCGGCACGCCGGGCGCTGCCTCGAGCGGCGCGGGCGCATCGGGCAGCGGCGGCACCGGCGGCGGCGGCTCGTCCACCGGTGGCGAGGGGGCCGGCGGTGGAGGAGCGGGCGGCGGCGCCGCGGTGGGCGCGGCACGCGTCGCGCACCTCGCGCCCGACGCGCCGGCGGTGGACTTCTGCGTCTCCCCGGACGCGGGCACCACCTGGATCGGGCCGGTGATGGACGGGGTGCTCGGCGATGCCGACGGCCTGGCCTTCACCGAGGTGACCGGGTACCTCGAGCTCCCCGTCGGGACCTACACCGCGCGCCTGGTCGCGCCGGCCTCGGCGAACTGCGACACGGCGCTCGCCGATCTGCCCGACGTCGCCGACATCCAGGTGGCCGAGGCCACCGACTACACCCTGGCGGCCACCGGCATGCTCACGCCGGCCGGCGACGACGAGGCGTTCGCGGTGCGCGCCTACGGCGATGACAACGCGGTGCCCGCCGGCCAGGCGAAGCTGCGCTTCATCCACGCCTCGCCGGACACGCCGAACGTCGACGTCGGAACAGGCAGCGGCGAGACGTTCGCAGCGGTGTTCACCAACGTGGCCTACGGGACCGTCGGCCAGGTAGGTGGAATGGACTACCTGACCACTCCGCCGCTCGACGGGATCACGGTGAGCGCGCGCGCCACCGGGACCGATACCGACGCGCTGGTCATCCCGGGCGTGAGCCTGCCGGCAGACGCCGTGGCCACCGCCTTCGCCATCGGCAACCTCGACGGCGACCCCGCCGACCTGCAGGTGCTGGTGTGCGTCGACAACGGCCCGCTAACCGACGGCCTGACCAGCTGCACCGCGCTGCCCTGACCGTCTCGGCGCGTGGCGGTGCGCCGTGCGCTGGGCTCGGCCGGCGGCGGGAGGGGGACCGAGATCCCTCCGTCCCGCCGCTGGCCGCGCACTCTGCCGCGCG
>JBBJMR010000218.1:0-15301 GCA_037720395.1 Polyangiaceae bacterium | reverse complement strand
CCGCCGACGAGCTGCAGAAGGTGATGGCGCAGGACCGCGGCGACATGGTGCAGACCTACGAGACGGTGAGCGGCATCTCGCGCCGCCTCGGCACCCTGGCCTCGCTCGGGCTGCCCCCGGGCTTCGACAAAACGGCAGGTGCGGCGCGCCAGGGCGCCACCTTGCCAAGGCTCGGCGAGCTGGCCCGGGCGCACCTTCCCACCCCGTCGGCAGTGGTCGTCGTCGTCGGGCCCCGTGACAAGGTGGCACCGGCGCTCGCCGGGTTGGGTCTGGGCGAGCCCGTCCTGTGGACGCCGAGGGCGCTCCGGTCGCGGCTGCGGTCGCCTCGCCCCCGGCGAAGACGGCCGCACCGCCCGCCAAGGTGCCGGCGGCGCCGTCGAGCACCCCGACCGCGGGCGCAGCGCCGAAGAAGTAGCGCGGCCGGGGCTCAGGGCTCCGTGGGGACGAAGTCGACCGCTGGTCGGCGCGCCCTGGTGCACGACCTCGTCACCCACCCAGTAGACGAAGCGCGGCTGCGCCTCGCCGTCGAGGAAGGTATCGACGCGCAGAACCGCGCCGGGCGTGGTCTCGAAGCGCACCCCGTCGAGGTCGGAGCTGGTCTCGGTGCGGAAGAAGCCCGAGCCGGCGTCGGAGGTGCCCGCCTCGTCGTCCCCCTCGAGCTCCTCGGACGACACGCTGAGGATCTCGGAGTCATCATCGACGGCGACCATGACGTCGAACGCGCACGAGATACCCGAATACGCGGTGTCGCACGACGCCCAGATGCGCCAGAGCCCGCCCTCGGCGTACTCCACGAACAGGCCGACGCCTTCGCCCGGCGTGGCGTCGACCGAGGAGCCGGTGTCGATGCTCACCGGCTGGGGTTCCTCGTCCGGGTTGCCGCCGGTGTCACCGGGCGGCGGGACCCAGCCGTCCTCGTCCTCCCCGTCTTCGTGCTCGTGCTCGTGGTCTTCGATGACGCAGCCCGCCAGGGCGCCGAGCGCCGCGAGCGCGACCACGGCGGCGGACGGACCGAGGAACCGTGCCCATTGGGAGCACCTGGAACGTGAACCAGCGTTGACGGATCGGGCCACAGCTCGACTCCTTCCAAGATACGTCGCGGAAAACGAGGGCTACGGGAACCCAGGGAACGGACTGCGTCGAAATCAAAGCAAACTGCGCGCCAACCTCAGCGACGGCCCCGACCGCCGCGAGCCGGTGCCGAGGGGCGCGCCGCCGGACGAGCGGCTGGCTTCGCCGCCGGGGCGGGCGTGCCGAACCCCGGGGCGGAGCGGGAGCCGCCGGCGCTCGGGCTGGGGCTCGCGCTCTGGGTGCGCGCCGAGTCGTTGTCATGGGAGTTGCGGGGAGCGCGGCGCGCAGGCTTGCTGGTCGCCTTCGGGGGCGGCGGGGGGCGGGCGACCGCCCGCGCCCACCGCCGCTCGCTCCGACCTGAGGCGGCGCGGTGCCTGGCGCACGGCCCACCGCCGGGATGTCGCGCCCGCTGCCCGTGGCGCCGGGCGTCGGTGAATGACCCGCGCGACGCGCGCGACCGACCGAGCGCGGCGTGGTGCTGGGCCGCGCGTACCGCAGCGCCGTCGCGTCCCCGGCGGCGCGCGCCTTGGCGAGCGTTCTGGGGAATCTTCGCCTCCTCGAACGACGGCGACGGCGGCCGCTGCGCCCGCGCCCCGCGCCGGCCGCGGCCTCCTTGCCGGACCCGGCCGGTGAGGGATGGGCGGGCTTGTACTTGCTCCCGCCGCCACCGGGGCCGCCGTTGGGGCTGGCGGGCTTGTAGGGCCGCGTGCCGCGAGCGATCTGGTTCACCTTGGTGTGATCGTGCACGACGTACGTGTGGACGTGGTGGTGGAAGACGTACGCGGTCGGGCAGAAGACGTAAGCCGCCGGCGGCACGACCCACAGCGAGACCGCCACCCCGCCGCTCCAGTAGTACGCCGGCGGCAGCGGTGCCCAGCCGATGTACCCGGCGTCGCCGACGCGCCACGCGACCCACGCCGGTGCGTAGAGGCGGCCCGGGATCCAGCCCCAGCCGGTGCCCGCAATCCACACCCAGCGCCCGTAGTGGAAGGGGACGTAGCCCCAGGCGTAGTCGCTGACCCAGAGCCAATCGCCGTCGACGGTCGTCTCCCAGTGGCCCGCCGTCTGGTAGGGCGCGAAGTCGGCGCCGACCACGATGGAGCTGGGCACCCAGACGGTGCCGTACGTCGGGTCCTCGACCCAGGCGCCGTACGGTGCGAGCGGCTCGCGAAAGTCGTCGAGCGCGGTCGGGTCCGTGTCGACGTATGCGTCGGCCTCCGCGCCGGCGGTGACATCGCTCGCGGGTTGCGCCGCGGGCGCGTCGCTGTTGGCGGGCAGCTGCGGCAGCGAGTCGTTGGTGTAGCCCTGCGGCAGCTTGCCGGACGTGTCCGCGCCCGCCGTCGCCGGGAGCAGCGCCGCGGCCAGGAGCGCAGGGAGCGCGGCAAGCCGGGCCCAGCGGGACGCGCTGCGCGCATGCGGACCGGGCGCGCGAGGGCCAGGGGTGGGCTTGGTGGACATCGGGGTCATTTTGTTTCTTTCGGGGCCGGAGCGCCAGCCCGGAGCACGACCCATTGGACGGATGTCGTGCCCGGGGTGTTCGCCGGCGAGCACCCATCCGCCGGACGCAGCGCGGGCGCCGGCCTGCGGGCGAGGGAGCGGGCAAATGTCGATCGCGTGGGCACCGCTCCGGCTGCTTGCGAACGCCGTGCCGCGCCATCGCGCGACCGTGCCGCCCCCGCGGCGGGCCCCGTCGGCCCCCCATCGTCACGAGGTCGCGGCGCCCCGGCTCCGTCGTTCGGTCACGGCCTGGCGGTTCACGGCGAACCTGGAGACTCCGGTTCGACCAGGCGACCTTGTAAGGTGCGCCGTGCTCAGGCGACGCGGGCCACGGTCGGGCCTCGCCCTCGGGATGACCATGGCGGCCGCGCTCGCGGCGTCCGCGAGCGCGCGTGCCGAGATGGCATCCGCGTCGACCAGCTCCAGCCGGCGCCGCCGTAGTCCCCGTTCGTTCGCGCCGACGGCCCACACGCGCCCCAGGAAGAGCTCGTCGAGTTCTCGCTCGGCCTGACGTTCGACTACGCGCTCCGGCCCGTCCAGGTCGAGACCCAGTTCCCGGCCGGTGGAGGCGAGGACATCGAGCTGGGCATCCCCGTTCGCCACGCGCTCCTGGCGCACGTCGGCGGCTCGCTGACGCCGGTGCACTGGCTGGCGCTCGACGTGGCGGCGCCGTTCGGGCTGGTGGTCAGCGGCGACGGGCGCGAGCGCACAGGCAGCCCGCCCGCCGAGAGCCCGCGGCTCGGCGACCCGCGCATCGGCGTGCACTTCCGGCCCCTGGACACGGTCGCGCTCGGCGTGCTGGTGGGCGCGCGATTCTGGGTGCCGGTGGGGTCGCCGGACGCCTACCTCGGCGACAAGAACCCGCGCTTCGAGGTCGATGGGGCGGTCACCGGCGCCAGCGACGATTGGCTCGGGGGCTGCTCGCTGGGCGTCTCGCCGCTGTTCTTCGTGCCCGTGGGACGGTCGTTCCACGACGGCGATCGCGTGGCGCTGGCGTGCGCGCTCCACGCCAAGTTGGCCTCCATCGCCACCGTCGGCATCGAGCCCTCGGTCGCCGTCTACGCGAACCGCGACCGCCCGCGCCTCGATCCCGAGGACGACACCGTGGGGCGCTCCTTCCGCGTCCAGGTCGAGCCGCTCGCCGCGGCGAGGTTGCGCATCGGCGACTTCCGCGTCGGGCTGGCGGTGGGGCCCGGGTTCGGCAGCGCCGCGGGCACGCCCGCGTTCCGCAACGTGGTGACCATCGCCTACGTGGGCGCCGGAGAGCAGGAGAAGCCGCCGCCGCCGCCGCCGCCCGATGCGGACCTCGACAAGATCCTCGACGCCAACGACGCCTGCCCCCGCCAGGCCGGGCCGGACAGCAAGGACCCGAAGAAGCGTGGCTGCCCGTCGACCGATCGCGACGCGGACGGCATCCCCGACGAAGAGGACTTCTGCCCGGACGAGAACGGCATCCCGCACCCGGACCCCAACGCCAATGGCTGCCCGGACTCCGACAACGACCAGCTGCCGGACCCCGTGGACTCGTGCACCACCGAGCCGGGTCCTGCGCCCGAGGGCTGCCCGAAGAACGCGCGCCTCGAGAGGGACGGCTTCCGCCTGGCGGCGCCGATCGCCTTCGACGCGCGCACCAACAGCCTCACCCCGGCGTCGCGCGTGACCCTCGAGGAGGTCGCCGCCACCATGCGCGCCAACCCCAAGCTCGGCCAGGTGAGCGTGTCGCTGGCGGTCAAGGGCCTGAAGCCCGAGATCGCCGACAAGCGCGCCCAGGAGCTGTTCCTGGTCTTCCGGCAGGCGAACCTCACGGACGAGCGCTTCGAGGTCGTCATCCGCGAGGACCTCAAGGCCGGCACGGTCGATCTCAGGCTGGTTCGCTGAACGAGCGCACGGCAGACGCTTCGCCGCAGGCCGCACGCTGCGAGCGTTATTCCAGGTCGCGCTCGGCGGCCTCGCGCACCGCGTCCTCGCGGTCGCGCCGCGACGCCGTTGCCGCCGGCAGCTCACCCGCGGCCGGCTCGGTCCGCGGCTCGGGTGCCGGGGCGAGCGGGGGCAGGGGCGTGCGCGAGGCGCGCACGTTGGCCAGGCGGCGGTCCGCCTCGCGCAGGCGACGGTTGAGCACCTGGATGACGCCCTCGGCGATCTCCACCGTCTCGCGCACGGCGGCGTGGAAATCCTCGGCCGAGACGCGCAACAGCTCCGCGTCCTCGGAGACCGTGGCCGTGACCGCGCGGTTCTCGCGGTCGAAGATGGAGAGCTCGCCGAAGACGTCGTTCTCGCCGAGGCGCGCCACCTCGCGCCCCTGCACGGTGAGCAGCACGCTCCCGGAGACCACGAAGTACAGCGCGCCTCCCGGCTCGCCCTCGCGGAACACCACATTTCCGGGCTGCATGGGCACCACCGCCGACCCGTGCGCCAGGGCCACCAGGTCGTCGCCGGCGACGCGCGAGAAGACCGGCACGCGCTGGAGGAAGAGGACCTTCTCGATGGTGGTGTACATGGCGTCCTCGGGGTCGAGGCCGCTGCGCCCCGTCTCCGTCCAGTATCGCCCCCAATGGGCGACCATCGCATCTTCGTCGGCGAGCAGCGCGGCCACCGCGTCCTGGTAGCCGTCCGCGGCCAGGGCCACGGCGGCGATGCCCCCGGCCTCGCGCACCATCGGATCCGGGTCGCGCGTCGCCGCTACTGCGGTGCGCCCGAGCGCGCGCACGCGGTGGTGGGCGGCGGCGTCGAGCGCCAGCATGGCGCGCCAGGGGTCGCCGGATCGCACCTCGGCCTCCAGCCAGGCCACGCCGGCCGCGGCGCTGGCCGGCGCCGGGAGCAGCGAGACGCCGATCGAGCCCCGGCTCTGCCGGCGGCCATTGAGCTCCAGGAAGCGCTCCACCAGAAGGACCAGCTTCTCGCGCACGGCAGGCTCGAGCAGGGACTCGAGCACCTCGAAGGCGTTGGCGCGCTTGCCGGCGTCGCCGCCGAAGAGGTGGGTGCGCACCGAGGCCACCACCACGCGCGGGTAGGCCAGCTCGCAGAGGCGCAGGATGCGGATCAAGCCCTTGCGGAGCCGGGCCAGCCAGTGTTCCTCGAGCAGCGGCCGGCCCACGCGCGCCCGCACCGCCAGGTAGCCGTCGCGCGTGGCCACGTGATCGTCGAGCTCGCGCTCGATACGCGCTCGCACCAGCGCCGCGTCGAGCGGGGGCGCGTGCAGGGCGAGGCGCAGGCGCGACGCCGAAGCGAGCACCTTCTGCCGCACCACCTCGTCGCGCTGCTCGAGGCAGGCCAGGAGCGCGGCCAGCGCGCGCTCGGTGCCGATGCGCCAGAGCACGCGGGGGATGGTGAGCAGCGCCTGGCGCGGGGTGGCCGGTGACCGGAGGCGCGCCTCGAGCTCGGCCACCGCCGGCTCGCCGATGCCGGCCAGCGCCTTGGCCGCCGCCGCGGAGAGCGCGCGATCGGAGAGGGCGTGGGCGAGGAGCGGGGCCAGGCGCACGTCGCGCACCGTCGCCGCCGCCTCGATGGCCGCGCTGCGCACGCTCGCGTCCTGGTCGGCGATGAGCCTGGCCAGCGCGCGCTGCAGCGAGGCGCGACCGGCGAGGCCGAGGACGCGCGCCGCCTCGGCGCGCCCTGCCGGGTCGGGCCCGTCGAGGAGCGCGCGCAACATGGGCGCCCCGTCCAGCATGCCGTCGAGGCCGCACTGACTGACCAGCGCGGCGATGGCGGCGTTGCGCACGGAGACGTCCGGGCTGCGCGCCAGCGCGCACAGCTCGTCGTGCGCGTCCTCGCGCAGCTGATCGGCGATGGCCTGGACCGCGGCCACGCGCACGTCGGCGTCGACGTCGCGCAGCAGCGGCCGCGCCAGGTCGGCGCCGCGCGGGTCGTCGAGCTCGGTGCACAGGCGCATCGCCAGGGCGCGCACGCGCTGCGAGCGGTGCCCGGCCAGCCGCGGCAGCGCCTCGCGCACCAGGGAGGGCTCGATCTCGCGCAGGCGATCGACGGCGAAGAGGACCTGCGCGAACGAGTCGCTGGCCAGCGCCTCGCGCAGCACCGCCCGCACCGAGGGCCCGCTGGCCATGCCGGCCGGCTCGACCTCGCGGCGCGCCAGCGAGCGGCGCATGGCGTCGATGTACCCGCGCCGCACCACCGGCACCAGGCCGAGCGCCAGCGCGCCGAGCGGCAAGGTCCACAGGCCGAGCCTGGCCGCCGAGGCCACCAGCGAGGTGCCGGGGTCCTCCCCCTGCCCGGGCGGCGCCAGCCACAGCAGCAGCCCCGCGCCGATCCCGCAGCCGACCGGCTTGCAGACGGCGGAGATCCAGGTGCGCACGCGCTCCCGGGCCTCGGCGGTGAACGGATAGAAGAGGATCTGCTGGGTGGCCTCCTGCAGCGTGTACTGCAGGCCGTTGTCGCTGCCCTTCATGACGGCTGCCAGCAGGAGCCCGGGCGAGGCGAGCAGCGCCGCGGTGGCCACCACGAAGGCGGCGGGCATGGCCAGCAGGCCGGCGGCGATGCCGAAGCGCGACAGCAGCCGGCGCGTGCCACCGAGCTGCACCGCGAGGCCGAAGGCGCCGACGCCGGCGTAGAAGAGGCCGAGGAAGCTGGCCAGCTCGTCGCGCTGCGGGTGCACGCTGCGCGCGATGGCCTTGAACTGGTAGTCGCCGACGGTCACCGCCGCGAACAGGAGCAGGGTGAGCGCGGCCAGCGACAGGACGTAGGGCGTGCGCACGGCGCGTGCCGGAGGAGCCGCGGCGGGCTCGACTTCGTCTGCGGCGCGCCGCGGCGCCGGGTGCCGCCGCGACAGCACCACCGCCAGGCCAGCCATCCCCACCAGGGCCACGGCCAGCACCACCAGCAGCCCTTCGGTGCCCACCGCGCGCACCAGGCTGCCGGTGGAGAGACCGCTCACGGCGATGCCCAGGATGCGGCCCGCGCCGATGAAGCCGAAGAGGCGCTTGGCGCTGCGTGCGTCGTGTAGATCCTCGGCCAGAGCCCACACCAGCACCGCCGAGAAGTTGGCGACCACCTCCGACCAGACCGCGAGCACGAAGAAGGCCGACGCCAGATCGAGCGCCACCAGCCAGCGCAGCACCAGGTAGCTGATGGCGGAGACGACACAGAAGCCGACGACCAGCGGAACGCGCGGCACGCGCCGGGCGAGGCGCGCATAGCCCAGCGCGGCGACGACGCTCACCAGCGCGTAGGCGATCCACATCGGACCGACCCAGCTCACCGGGAAACGCGTCAGGAACAGCGCGTCGCGGGCGCTGCGGCCGACGACGAGCACGAAGGCCGCCACGAAGAGCAAGCCGAAGAGGATGGCCGTGCGCTCGAGCTCGACCGGGGTCAGCGAAGCGCCGAGGAAGCCATCGGGCGCGCGACGGGCGGCGCGGGCCACCTCGACCAGGGCCATCGACCGGGGCGCGATCGACGGCGGCGGGGCGGAGGGCGTGGCCGCCTCCGCCGCCCGCGGCGCTTGGCCGTCCTGGGTCGGCACCCGACGAAGCTATCGCCGAGCGGCCTGTCCAGGCCAGCGCGCGCGCGGATTGCGGCGAATACGAGCCGGGGAGGTGGCTCGCAGCTCTGCTGTTGCGTGGCGATGCGGATGCTAGAGTGGCCGCGCCTTGCCCCACTGGACCGGCTTCGCGGACCTCGGCTTCACCGGCAGCGCGCGCCTGGCCATGGCGCGCGCCCACGAGCGGGCCGAGACCGAGGCCCAGGAAGCGCTGCGCGAGGCGTGGGAAATCGACGACCGCCACGTGGCCTTCTGCTTCGAGGGCGAGACGTCGCGCGCCGTGCTGGAAGGTTGCCGCCGCCTGCTGGAGGCGCTGGTGCTCCTGGCGACGAGCGGCGAGGCGCTGCTCGAGTGCAAGGGCTCGCGCGACGCCGTGGGCGAGCGCTGGGTGTTGCGTGCCGGGGCGCCCTCGGTGAGCAAGGAGCTGGTCGTCGGCGACGAGGGCGAGCCGCCCAGCACCCTGCGCACCCGAGCCGGCTGACGCGCGCGGTCACGTGACAACTTGGCACGGCGTGGCGACGCTCGCTGTCGCTTCGTCAATCGCCCTGCTTCGCGCGGCCGGGCAGGGCTGCGGCCGAGGAGCCTGGGACGACGCAGATCCGGGCCTCTCGCCGGAAGGTGGGGGATTTGCGTGCCTGCGCCGCGCGCGTTTGCCATGTGGCACAGGCTGTGCTCAAACGGGCCCCGCACATGCGAGCAAGGGTCCTGGCTGGCGCGCGCCGCGCGCTCCGATGCATCGCCGTCGTTGCGCTCGTGCTCCGGGTGCTGCTCGGCGCGAGCGACGCCTGGGCGACGATCCTCCTGGGTGAGGCGGAGGTCAAACGGAAGAACGGCTTCCGCCCGAACGATCCGCCCGAGCTCAAGTATGTGATCAGCCGCACGGACTGCGAGAAGGGAGACGTCATCACCTTCCCGGTCGGCATCGAGACCGACGACGCCTCCGACGTGGTCGAGGTCTGGGTGGTCGAAGGCACTTCCGTCAGCTGCGCCCTGGCCGACGAGCGCAGCGGTGACAACGCCAAGTGCACGAAGGTCGACGACGCGCAGGCGGGCACCGCAGACGCCAAGAACCTCGACTTCGACATCCCGGTGGCCGACATCGTGGCGGCGCTGCCGGGCGTCGACGGCTGCGAGGACACGAATTCATCCACCGGGCAGCGGAGCGTGACCCTCTACTTCCTGCAGGTGACCGAGGCGAACCAGGACGTGCCGGAAGAGAACACCGCGGTCTGGAGCCACAGCGCGGTGGATCTCAAGGGGCCGACGGCGCCCAGGGGGCTCGAGGTCGCACCGGCGGAGGGAGCCCTCCAGGTGAGCTGGAGCTTCCTGCAGGAAGACGACATCCGGGGCTTCTACGTCTACTGCGTGCCCGCGCAGAACGTGGGCGGCGCGGGTGGAGCCGCGGCGCCGGGGCGGCGGCTGGTGCGGGGGCGGCCGGGGGCAGCGGCGCGGCGGCGGGACCGGCGCGGCAGGCGGGACCGGCGCGGTGGGCGGCGGCGCTTCGGGCGGCGGTGGCTCGGGCGGCGCGGGGGCGTCGGTGGCGGCGGCTCCCTCGTCGGTGCCACGGTCGGCGTCGGTGGCAGCGGCGGCGCGGGAGCGGGCGGCGGCGACGGCGGCGGCGGCGGTGACGAGGTGGACCCGGACTGCCAGTCCGACGTGCTCGAGCCCGGCGAGCTCCCCACGGTCGGCCTCGTGCCCCAGAACGACGTCGAGACCTTGAGCACCTCGGCCTCCCAGCTCGCCAAGGGCCTGGCCAATGGCACGCGGTACGCGTGCGCGGTGTCGGCGGTGGACGACGTCCGCAACGCCGGCCCTCTCGCAGCTCAGGTGCGGCGTGCCGGAGCCGGCCGACGACTTCTTCGAGCTCTACCGGGCGTTCGGTGGGCTGGCCGGCGGTGGCTTCTGCGACTGCGCCGTACCCGGTGTCCCGCGGCGGGGTGGCGAGGCAGCGCTGGCCGGCGCCGCGCTGGCAGCGGTCGCCCTGTCCTGGCGGCGGCGGCGGCGCGCCTCGTCGACCGGAGCACCACGATGAGGCGTGCGCTGCTCTCCGCGCTCGCGGCGCTGGCGGTGACCGCCGGCGCCACCGACGCGCTGGCGCAGGGCTCGGGCCTGCACAGTCACGACTGGCGTCGCAGCGATCGCAGCGGCAAGTCCGATCGCTACGCGTCGCCACAGAACTTCGCCTTCGAGCTGCGCTTCGGTCCCTACTATCCGCAGATCGACGAGGAGTTCGGTGGGCCAGGGCCCTACGAGCAGGTCTTCGACAACGACCCGCAGTTCTACTTCGGCGTGGAGTTCGACTGGTTGCCGCTCCGCATCCCCTGGTTCGGCGTGCTCGGGCCCGGTATCGGCTGGGGCATCACCCCGGCCACCGGCTTCTCTCAGAAGGAGGGCAGCTGTCGGCCGGGGAGCACCGACAAGGGCTGCGTGGACACCACGCAGGAAGCCTCGCTGACCATCATGCCCATGCACCTCTCGGCCGTGTTCCGCGCCGACGAGCTCATGCGGCGCACCGGCGTGCCGCTGGTGCCCTACGCCAAGCTGGGCGTCGGTCTGGCGACCTGGACGACATCGACGCTCAACGGGGTCTCCGACCAGGAGATCAACTGCCCGGGCAAGGAATGCAAGACGGTGCTCGGGCGCGACACCACCCTGGGCATCCACACTGCGCTGGGCATCTCGTTCTCGCTGAACTGGCTCGACCCGCGCTACGCCGCGTCCCTCGACGAGAGCATGGGGGTGAACCACGCCTACATCTTCGCGGAGTGGATGAACGCTCAGCTCGACGGGCTCGGTTCGCGCCCGCAGATGCACGTCGGCAGCTCGTCCGCGGTGTTCGGTCTCGGCTTCGACATGTAGCGTCTGCCAGGGCGGCAACGGCGCCGCCCTCGGTCGTGCTCTAGTCCGAGGTGTCGGCGGGGCTGGTCTCCTCGGTGATGACCACCGTCGACTTCGCCGCGCGCTTGCGCGGTGGCGGCGGCGCATCGGCGGCGGGGACCGGGGACTCCTTCGCGGGAGCGCCGTCGATGTGGAAGGTGACCTCGCGCGCTGCGCCGGCGCGCTCGTAGGCCAGCTTCAGGTCGCTGGCGACCACCAGGCTCGACCAGGCCGTGTACAGATCGTCGGGGCGCTCGAGCGGCATGCCGTTGACCCGCGTCACCACGTCGCCGCTCTTCAGATCGATGCCCGTCCACTCCGCGGGCATGGCCACCACCCGCCAGCCCACGAACTTCCCGTCGCGCAGCACCTCCTCCACGGCCACGCGGCGCAGCAGCCAGGGCGGGCCCTTGGAGAGCGCGTCGTCGACGTCGGCGCGCGAGAGGTGCCCAGCCGGCAGGGAGGCGGCCTTCGGGGCCAGCGGCCGGGGCTTGGCTGGCGTGGCGACCATCGGCGGCGGCTCCGAGGCGCAGGCGGACGCGAGGGAGAGGAGCGCCAGGAGGCAGAGCGAGCGCGCCAGCATCAGGCTACCTAGCCCCCGATACGCCGCTGCGCCAAGAAAAGGGCGGGGAAGGGGCGGCAAGCCGCGGAGATTCGAGGTCAGAGGCCGTCGTGGACCACCACGTCGCCGTCGGCCCCGGCCAGGGCGTCGGCGAAGGCCACCACCTCCGGCGGCAGCGCCGGGCGCAGCGGTCGCAGGCCGCTGGACAGCGCGCGGCGGCGCCCGTCGTCGAGCCATCCGGCGGTGGCGCCGGGCCGGAGCAGGAACCAGGGCAGCCGCGCGGGGTCGAGCAGCTTGTCGATGAGCTCCGCCACTGGGCGCTCGTCGCGCAGCACGTCGAAGTGGCGCAGGCGCCCTTCGAGCGAGGGCTCGGCGCTGGTCCAGGACAGCTCCAGGGCGCGCTTCCTGGTCACGCGGCGCAGCGAGGCGAAGAACGGTGCGGCGGCCGGGTCGTCGTCGGCGCGCAGGAACCAGTCCACCGCGCGCTCGCCGCCCTGCATGCGCTCGACGAGGGAGCCACCCAGCCCGAGCAGCGCGGAGAGGCGCGCGCGGTCGTCGTCGGCCAGCGCGTCCTTGAGCTCGGCGGACAGCGCCTTGAGCGTGGCACGATCGAGCGTGTAGAGCGAGAGCAGCGGCCGGCTCACGGGCGCTCCCCCCGCGCGCGCGCCAGCGCCTCGGCGACGGCGCCGGCGCCGAAGCGGCGGATGGTGTCGCGTCCGTGCGCGAACGAGGCGTATCGCTGCGCGGCCTCGGCATCGACGACCGCGCCGGGCACGGAGAGATCGCGCGCGGCCACGGTGCGGGCCAGCGCGGCGTCCGCGAAGAGCAGCTCGACCAGGCCGCGCCGGCGGCCCTGCGCGTCGCCGACCAGCGCCGCCGCCCAGGCGGTGGCCCACCCCGGCGCGCCGCCGGCCCGCGCCACGTCGAGCCACGGCACGCCGCGCTCGTCGCCGAGGGCGGCGGCGACCTGGAGCGGCACGCGCCAGGCCGGCTCCTCGGCGGCGATGGCCGGCAGCAGCGATCGCGCCTCGTCCTCGTCTGCGTCCTCGAGCGCCGCCGCGGCGCGCAGCAGCGTGCGCAGGCCGCTGCCCTTGTCGATCTCGGCGAGGATGCGTCGAGCGGTGGCGCGATCGCCGCCTTCGCGGGCAGCCAACGCGTCATCGAGCGATGGCCCCGAGGACGCCGCCGGGGGCAGATCGCGCGCTGGGCGCCCACGGCCGCCGCGTGCCCTCGACGGAGCGCGCTGCGCGTCGGCCGCGGGCGTGGCCTCGCTGCTCGCGGACGCGCCGGTCGGGTCGTCGTCGCCCTCTTCGTCGGTCAGACCGAGGAAGCGCTTGGCCTTGTCGAAGAAACCCATCCTGGCTCGCGCTCGCACGCCCACTTACCAGCGCAGGCACGCCGGCGCCATGGTCCGCCGGCGCGGAAGCTCGTCAGCGGCGCTTGCGTGCCGGCGATCGCTTGCCGCGCGCGGCCGCGGTCGTGCCCTCGATCCGGGTCTTGGGCTTCACCTCGGCGATGATTTTTCGCTTCGGCTTGGCCGTGCCTTTCGCCTTGCCGCTGCCACCACCGGTCTTCGCGGACGTGGGCGGCCGCTGCTTGCGCGCCCGCGCCGTGCGCACGCCGGGACCGACCAGGGCCATGAAGCGCGGGTCGACGGCTGCGTTGTCGATGTCCGTGCCCAGCGCGGCGAGGGACTCCGCGTCGGCGTGGCGCGCACACCAGCGCTTCATCGGCTGGAAGTAGAACTCCTCCCAGCCACTGCGGTAGAGGTCGCCCTGCCCGGCGGGCAGCCCGCTGTGCGCCAGCGAGACGCGCGTGCCGCCGGCCTCGGGCGAGAAGAGCACCTCCAGGCGCGAGTCCGGCGCGTCGTCCGGGAACTCGCTGGTCCTCCAGCGCTGCACGATGCGCCGCTCCGGCTCGAGCTCGATGGTCGTGCCGTGGATGTACCCATCCCAGGCCGTGAAGCGCCCACCGACGCCGCGCTCGACCTCCGCGGTGGCGCCGGTCATCTCCGAGTGGCGCTCGGGGTCGAGCCAGGCCGCGTAGAGCTGCGCGGGCAGCCCGGCCATCACCGTGGAGATGCGGAACGACTCGCTGGCCATGGGCTCCGGTGCTGCGACGATGCCCTGCGCGCCGCGCGCCCGCGACCCGCGTGACCTCGCGGGCTTAACGTGGCCGCCGGTGGCGCGCAACCGCGCAGCCGGTACCGCCGAGGCCCGCCGGAGATCCTTTGCTCGGCCGGTGCGTCGAAGTGGCCTGCGTGCGGGCGGGGTGCCTGCGGACGCATGGGAGGCCTCCATGAAGACGGCGTGGGTCGGGGTGTGCTTGGCGTTCACGATGGGCTGCGCATCGGCCGCCGGGCCGGCAATGTCGAAGCCAGGCGGCCCGGAGACGGCCCACGCGGCCAAGGCCTCCGCCGTGGCAACCGACCCCGCGGCGGCCGACAAGCCGGCCGAGGATGCCCCGCGCGCCGGGGGCCCGTGGCTCGGCGCCGCGGGTGCCAGCGACGCCGTCTTGCCCGGCGCGCGCGACAGCTTCCTCGGCGTCTGGGTCGACGTCCCCTCGGCGGGCAAGCGCGCGCACACGCCGCTCTCCGTGGCGCTGGTCATCGACACCTCGGGGTCCATGGCCGGCATCAAGATCGAGCACGCGCGCCTGGCCGCGCGCGCCCTGGTGCAGAGCATGCACGACGGCGACATCGTGGCCGTGGACACCTTCTCCGACGAGGCGCGCCAGCGCGTGGCGCCGACGGTGCTCTCGGCCAGCTCGCGGCCGCGCGTGCTGGCCAGCCTGGCCCTCCTCGAAGCCACCGGCGGGACCAACCTCTTCGAGGGCCTGCGCCTCGGCGAGCAGACGGTGCTCTCCGCGCCAGCCACGCATCCGGTGCGGCGCGTGGTCGTGGTCTCCGACGGCATCGCCACCGTGGGCGCCACCTCTCCCGAGATCCTCGGCGCGCTGGCGGCGCGCGGCGCCGAGCGCGGCGTGCAGGTCTCGTCGATCGGCGTCGGGCTCGACTACTCGGAGACAGCGCTCAACGAGCTGGCCATCCGCTCCAGCGGCCGCCTCTATCACCTCGCCGAGCCCCGCGAGCTGGCGAGCATCGTGGACCAGGAGGTGAAGCTCCTCGACAGCACCATGGCCACCAACGCCTTCGTCGAGGTGCTGCCCGCCCCCGGCGTGCAGCTGCTGGGCGTCGATGGGATCGCCCGCGTCGAGCGACGCGGCGAGGCGCTGCGCGTGCCCATGGGCACCATGTTCGGCGGCCAGCACCGGGAGATGCTGGTGCGCGTGCGCGTCAACGTGGAGGATCAGGCCGAGGGCTCGCGCCCCCTGGCCAGCGTCCGGCTGCACTTCGACGATCCCGCGGACGGTGGCATCGGCCGGGTGCAGGAGGTGGTGGCGCGCCATCAGGTGACGCATGACCCGGCGCTCGTCGCGCGCGGAGGCAACGAGAAGGTGCAGGCCATCGCCAGCGTGCAGCAGGCCGCGCAGGCAGCGGTGCGTGCGGCGCAGCAGGTCAACGCCGACGACTTCGATGGCGCCGATCGCGAGCTCGCCGCCGCCGAGCAGCAGATCCTGGCCAGCGCCGGAAAGAGCAAGGACAGGGTCGAGCAGAAGCGCCTCCAGGAGGCGGCCGGCAGGATGGGCTCGGCGCGGCGCGCCGCCCGCACCGCCGCTGCCGCACCGCCGGCGGCCAAGCCGGCGGCGAAGCGCGCCTCGGCGCTGGACGCCAACAGCGCCGGCATGAGCGCGGCCGGCTTCTAGCGAGCGCGGCGCGCCCAGACGCGACTTCGGCCCGC
>JBBJMR010000500.1:0-4164 GCA_037720395.1 Polyangiaceae bacterium | reverse complement strand
CGTGGTCCTGGCGTCGCCCGATGGCCCGCTTGCCGGCCGCGAGCGCGTCCTGCGCGCGACCGCTGGCGAGCAGGGCGCGGGCCAGCGTCAGGCTCGGCTCCGGGTCGGACGCCAGCAGCTCCTCGGCCCGCGTCAGGTCGGCGACGGCGCGCCGGTCGTCGCCCGCGCCCAGCGCTGCCGTGCCGCGCTGGTGCAGCAAGCGCCCGAGGCGATCGGCCACGCCTTCCAGCCCCGCCTCGAGCATGTAGGCGCGATCGAGGGCGGCGATGGCGCGATCGGTGTCGCCCGTGGCCGCGTACGCGTCGCCGAGCTGCCGCTGCGCGCGGGCGTCGGCGGGGTTGGCGCGCGCCGCCTGCTGCGCGGCCTGCAGGCTGGCTCGCCGAGGCCGAGCTGCTGGCGCACGCTGGCCAGCGCCAGCAGCACCTCCTTGTCGTCGGGGCGCACCACCAGCGCGCGCTCCAGCGCGCTGCGCGCCTCCTCGTGCCGGCCGAGCGATGCCGCCAGGCGCCCGCTCTGCAGGAGCGCCTCGCCATCGTTGGGCGCCAGGCGCAGCACTTCACCGTGCGCCAGCAGCGCCTCCTGCGTCTCGCCGGCGGTGGTCAGGGCGCTGGCCAGCAAGCCGAGCACGTCGAGCCGCGTGGGATCGACGCGCGCCGCGCGGCGCAGCGGGGCCAGCGCCGCCGAGGTACGCCCCAGCGCGAGGTACGCGGTGGCGGCCCCGCACATGGCGTCCACCGAGTCGAGGCGGGCATCGAGGGCGCGCTCGAAGAGCGCCGCCGCCTCGGCGTGCTGGCCGCGCTCGGCGTGCAGGCGGCCCACGAAGATCGCCGCCTCGGTGGGATCGCCGCCGAGGGCCAGCGAGGCGCGCCCGCTCTCCAGCGCGCGCTCGGCGCGGCCGGCAGCGGCCTCGCGTCGGCCGCGGGCCAGATAGAGCGCGGCCAGGCGCGCCGTGACCTCTGCCTGCTTCGTCTCCGGACCGCTGACGCCGAGCGTCGCCGACGAGCCGAGCATCGCCGGCGCCGGCGCGCCGAGCGGCGGGCGCGCGCCCTCCAGCGCGGCGATGGCCTCGTCGTCGCGCGCCTCTGCCTCGAGCGCGGCCGCCAGCAGCAGCGCGAAGCCGGCGTTCGTGGGGAAGGTGCGCGCGGCCTGCTCGAGCGCAGCCAGGCGCTCGGCGGCGCGCCCGAGGCGATCGAGCGCCTGGACGCGCAGCTCGTGCACCTCGGGTTCCTGCAGCGCCACGCCGCCGCCGCCGTCGGTCCCCGGCTGGGTGCCGCTGCCCGGGGGGGCGGCGTCGCGCAGCGTATCCGGGCCGGCCGGCGCGCCGCGTGCGCCGTGACCGAGGGCCACCGCGCGCCCCAGGGCCTGCGCCGCCTCCTCCCACTGCTCGACGCGCACGTGACACAGGCCGAGCAGGGCGCTGGCCTGCGGGTGCGCCGGGTTCTGGGCGACGAGCGCGCGCAGCGGATCGATGGCCGCCTCGAAGCGCCCCAGCCGCACCTCGGCCGCCGCCAGCGAGAAGAGCAGCGCCGCGTCTTCGCCGAACGAGGCGCGCGCGGCGCGCAGCTCGGCGGCGCTCTGCGCGTCGTCGCCCTGGCGCGCCGCGAGCAGGCCGAGGCAGCGCGATTCGCTCAGCGGTCGCAGCTCGGCACCCGGGCGAAGGCGGCCATGGCCAGGGCCGCGCGGCCGGCGCCCTCGTGGAGGCGCGCCAGCTGGGGGGGCGCGTCGGGGGCGTGGGGCCGGAGCTCGACGGCGCGCGAGTGCTCGACCACGGCCGCCTCGCGATCGCCGAGGCGGGCGCGCGCCGCCGCCAACCCCAGGCGCGCCTCGAACGAGCGCGGCAGGTAGCGCACCGCGCGCACGAACGCCTCCGCGGCTTCGGCCTCGTGCGCCAGGCCGGCGCGCAGCTCAGCGAGAAGCAACCAGGCCGCGCCATCCTCGGACGCCAGGTGCGTGGCAGTCTGCGCTGCGGCCAGCGCCTCGTGCGTCTTGCCCTGCGCGCGGTGGGCGCGCGCCAGCCCCAGCCGCGCCGCCGAGGCGTCGGGGGCGATGGCGATGGCCGCTTGCCAGTCGATCTCCGCGGCCCGTGCATCGCCGCCCACCTCGCGACGGCCAGCGCGCTCGCCGAGCAGCGCCACCAGCCGCTGGGCGACGTCGGGGCGCGCCGGATCGAGGCGCCGCGCGCGCTCGAGGATGGTGATGGCGCGGTCGGCGTCCGGCCCGGCCGCCAGCGCCAGGCCCAGGCGCGCGGCGACCTCGGCGTCCTCCGGGAGCCCCTCGAGCGCGCCAGCGCGCCGACCTGCTCGTCCGACTTGCCGAGGCGCTCCTTGGCGAGCGCCAGGGGCAGGAGCGCGCTGCCGTCGCCCGGGGCCAGCGCCACCGCGCGCTCCAGCGCCACCGCCGCCTCGCGCGGCTCGCCGAGACCGAGGAGCAGATCGCCGAGCGCACGCCAGCCCGCCGGATCCTCCGGCGCCAGGCGGACCATCTCGCGGTAGCTCTGCGCGGCCTCGTCGGCGCGGCCTCGCGCGCGCAGCGTCTCGCCGAGCAAGCGCCAGGCGGTCAGCCGGTTCTTGTCCACGGTGACCGCGCGCCGCAGCATGGTGATGCCCTCGTCGGCGCGGCCCAGGACCAGGTACGCCGACCCGGCGCCAAGCAGCGCGTCGGCGTGGTCGACGCGATGGCGCAGGGCGAGCTCGTAGGCCTCCGCCGAGCCGCGCGCGTCCCCGTCGCGCGCCAGCAGATCGCCGAGGAGCAGGGCCGGCTCCAGCGGGCTCTCGGGGAGGAGGGCCAGGGCTTCGCGCGCGCACGCCGCTCCCTCGTGGAAGAGCTCGCGGCGCCCGTGGGCCCGCGCCACCTCCATGAGCAGCGTCGCGTCTGCCGCGGCGAAGCGCCGGGCGCGGCCGAGATCGTCGGCGGCCTTCACGGGCGGCGCGGCCGCGTCCTCGGCACGGGCCAGATAGAGCGCGGCGACGCGCGCGCGCAGCTCCAGCTCGGCGCCCTTGCCGAGCTCGTCGGCGCGCTCCAGCGCTCCGATGGCCTGGTCGCGCAACCCGGCCGCGTCGTAGGAGCGACCGAGGGCGAGGTGCGCGGCCCGATCGGCCGGGGCGTGCGCCACCAGGGCCTCGAGTGCCCGCCGCCGCGCCGGCTCGTCCTCGCTGGCCGCGTACGACTCGGCCAGCGCGGACAGCACCTCGGCCCGCGGTGGTTCCTTCAGTCGTGCGGCCTCGAACGCCGCCGCGGCCTCGGCGTGGTGCCCGGAGCGCGCGTATGCGAATCCGAGGCGCGACGAGGCGCTGACGTGCGCCGGCTGCGCGTCGCGCAGACGGAGCAGAAGGCGCGCCGCCTCGTCGTCGCGGCCCAGCGCCTCCAGCGCGCCCGCGAGCGCGTCGAGCAGCTCCGCATCGCCGGGTGCGTTGGCCAGCGCCTGGGTGAGCGGCTCCACCGCCTCCTGGTGGCGCGCCGCGGCGCTGCAGAGCATCCCCAGCTTGCGGTGCTCCTCCGGCGAGAGCGCGCGCGCGTTGCGCAGCTCGAGCAGCGCGCCGATGGCGTCGGTGCCGCGCCCCGACGCGTCGTACAGGCCCGCGAGCTTGGCCTTGACCCGTGGATCCTCCGGGCGCAGCTCGGCGGCCCTCACCAGGGCGTCGATGGCCTCGTCGGAGAGGCCGAGGTCCGCGCAGCCGAAGCCGAGCCCGGACAGCGCCTCGAAGCGCTCCTCGGCCGACAGCTCGGCGGCCACGGCCTTCTTGTAGGCGTCCACCCCTTCGCGGCCGTAACCGGCCTGCAGGTAGAGCTTCCCGAGCCAGAGCCAGGTGCCACCGTGCAGCGGATGGGCCTTGAGGTTCTGGCGCAGCACCTCGAGTGCCTCGGGCGAACGGCTCAGCGACGAGAGCGCCCGCGCCACCGCCACCGGCCTCGCCGCGTCGGCGGGCATCAGCTCCTGCGCGCGCCGGAACGCTGCCAGCGCGCCAGCGTGATCGCCGCGGGCCTCCAGACGCTCGGCCCGCGCACGTACCAGCTCGTCGAGCTTCCCGGCCACCGGCGCGGGCGCGTCGGGTCGTGCCAGCGCGCGCTCCAGGGTGCCGATCGCCTCGTCCTCGCGGCCGAGGGTGGCCTGCGCGCGGCCCAGCTCCCAGAGGCCCTCCGCGTGCGCCGGCTGCAGGCCGACGA
>JBBJMR010000030.1:0-43914 GCA_037720395.1 Polyangiaceae bacterium | reverse complement strand
GAGCACCGCGACGACGACATCGAGAAGCGCGAGCTGCTGCTCTCGCTGGCCAGGCTCTACGACCAGCGCCTCGACGATCCGCGCCGCGCGCTCGACACCTACGGCCGCCTGGCGGAGCTCGATCCCGACGAGGCGGCCACACCCGGGGGGCCGCTCGAGGCCATGGACACCCTGGCCATGCTGCTCGCCGACTGGCCGAAGCTCGTCGCTGTCCTCGAGAAGCGCACCGAGACGGCGGCCGACGAGGAGAACGCCGCGCTCTGGCGGCGCATCGCCGGTACGCGACTGGACATGCTCGAGGACGCCGCCGGCGCGGTGACCGCCTACGAACGCTCGCTGGAGCTCGACCCGGAGAGCGCGGCCACCGTCGACGCGCTCATCGCGCTGCACGAGGCGCCGAGCGGCGGGAGCGGCCCGCCGACCGGGCCCGCGGCGCGCCGGGTGGAGCTCTACCTGCGCCGCGCCGAGCTGACCGACCCGGCCGACGCCGAGCTCCGCTACCAGATGAGCGTGCGCGCGGCGGGGGTCTACGAGCGCGAGCTCTCCGAGCCGCGCGAGGCCATCGCCTCCCTCGACCGAGCCCTGGAGGCCAAGCCAGGCGACACCGACGCTCTCCTGGCCCTGGAGCGTCTCTACCGCGCCGAGCGTCTCTGGGAGGAGCTGCTCGGGAACCTGCAGACGCAGACCACCGCCGCGGCCGAGCCGGCCGAGCGGGTGCGCCTGCGCCGGGCCATCGGCGAGGTGTACGCGCGCGAGGTCGACGACCCGAGCGCCGCCCTCGATCAGTACCGCCTGGTCCTCGAGGAGGCCCCCGCGGACGCCGCGGCCATCGCCGCGGTGCGCGACATCGGCGAGACGCGCGAGGAGCTGCGCCTCTCGGCGGTGGAGATCCTGGAGCCGGTGCTGCGCGGCGCCGGGCGCTGGGAGGAGCTGGTGCTGGCGCTGGAGCTCAAGCTGCGCGCCCTCGGCGAGCCGCTCGAGCGCAGCGCCGCGCTGCGCGCCATTGCCCAGGTCGAGGACGAGCACCTGGGCCGCGCAGCTGCCGCCGAGGCGGCGCTGCTGCGCGCGCTCGACGACACGCCGGACGACGCCGAGCTGCACGCGGACATCGAGCGCCTGGCCGAGAAGTCCTCGGGCTGGGATCGCTACGCCGAGGTCCTGGCGCAGCGCGCCGCCGGCATCTTCGACGCCACCGTGGCCAAGGAGCTGTGGCTGCGGCTCGGCAAGGTGGCCGAGGAGCGCCTGCGCGACGACCGCCGCGCCGTGGACGCGTACGGCAAGGCGATGGAGAGCGCCGGCGACAGCCCGGAGCTGCTCGAGCACCTCGACCGGCTGCACGGGCGGCTCGGTGACGATCGCGCCCTGGCCGAGGTGCTGGAGCGGCGCGCCTCGCTCAGGAGCGAGGCCTCCTCCGGAGCCTCAGGGGTCAGCGACGACGCGGAGGCAGCCGCGCTCTATCACCGCCTGGCCGTTCTCCAGATCGACAAGTTCGGCGAGAAGAGCCAGGGCCTGGCGACGCTGCGCCAGGCGCTGGAGCGCCAGCCGGAGCACGGGCCCTCGCGCGCCAGCCTGGAGGCGCTCACCGACGACCGCGACCTCTTCGAGGAGGCCTCGGAGGCCCTGGAGCACGTCTACACCCAGAGCGGCGACAACGCGGCGCTGGCGCGCCTCTTCGAGAAGCGCATCCAGTTCGCGCCCAGCGCGGGGGAGCGCCTGCGCATGCGCCTCGACCTGGCGCGCGTGCTCGAGGAGAAGTCCGGCGACGCCAAGGCGGCGCAGGGCGTGCTCGAGAACGCGCTCGTCGACGACCCGGCCGACTCCGACGTGCTCGCCGAGCTGGAGCGGGTGGCGGCCATCAACGATCGGTGGGGAACTGCCGCCGCTGCGCTGGAGAAGGCGCTGCGCGCGCAGGCCGACCTGGTCTCCGAGACGAAGGCCGATCTCTGGTTGCGACTAGCCGGATGGTACAAGGACAAGGCCGGCGACTCCCCGGCCGCCGAGCGCGCCTTCGAGGAGGCGCTCAAGCACGATCCGAGCAACGAGGTGATCCTCCGATCCATCGAGGACCTGCAGCGCTCGCCGGGCCGCGAGCGCGAGCTGGTGGGCACTCTGCGCCGCCTGGCGTCGCTGGACGGCCTCTCCGATCAGGTCGGCGGTTCCGCGTCCGACCTGCGCCGCGAGGCCAAGGCCATCGCCGAGTCCGCGCTCGCCGATCGGGAGCTCACCGAGGCCATCCTCGGCGAGCTGATCGAGGCCGATGACGCCGACGTCTGGGCCATCGCCGAGCTCGTCAAGGTGCGCGAGCAGGCCGGCGACTTCCGCTCTGTCTTCGACCTCACCGTGCGCCAGGCCGAGCTCACTGCGGAGGCCGAGCGGGTGCGCGAGCTGCGCCACACCGCCGCCGACGTGGCCCGCAGCCGCCTCGGCGACACCGCCGCGGCCATCGCGCTCTACCGGCAGATCTTCGAGGACGAGCCCAGCGATCAGCGCGCCTCCAACGCGCTGCGCGTGCTCTACGCCGAGGATGGCCGCTGGCGCGACCTGCGCGGTGTGCTGGAGCGGCTCGTCGACCAGGCGGAGACGCCCGCCGATCGCAGCGCGCTGCGCCTCGAGGCTGCCGAAGTGAGCCTGGAGAAGCTCGACGAGCTCGAGGAGGCCACCACCGTGCTGCGCGCGGTGCTCGACGAGGACGCCGGCAACGAGAAGGCGACCGTGCTCCTGTCGCAGCTCTACGAGAAGCAGGGGCGCGACGACGACCTGGCCGAGCTGCTCTCCAGCCAGATCGAGCTCGCCCACGAGCGCAACGACGCCTCGGCGGAGCTCACCTTCCGCGTGCGCCTGGGCGAGGTCTACGAGACGCGCCTCGGCGACGCGGGCAAGGCCATCGAGACCTACGCCGCGGTCATCGAGCGCGAGCCGCGGCACAAGGCGGCGCTGCTGGCCCTGGCGCGCCTGCACGAGTCGCGCGGCGACAAGGCCGAGGCCGCCGCGGTGCTGGAGCGGGTGGTCGAGGACGCCACCGGCGGCGAGGCGCTGGGGCTCTCCCTGCGCCTGGCCGACCTCTTTGCCGGCCTCGGCGACGAGGTGGCGGTGCGTCGCGTGCTGGAGCGCGCCCTGACCGGTGAACGCACCAACACCACCGTGCGCGAACGCCTGCGCGCGCTCTACCAGCGCCAGGAGACATGGCCGGAGCTGGCCGCGCTGGTCGAGGAGGACGCCGGCGCCGCCACCGACACCGCCGACAAGGTGCGCCTCTACCGGCGCGCCGCCGAGATCCACCAGCAGCGGCGCAACGACGCCGGCACCGCAGCGGACTTGCTGGAGAAGGCGAGCGAGCTGGCGCCCGGTGATCGCGAGCTCTTGCTGGCGCTCTGTGACGCCTACACCGCCTCGGGGCGCGGCGCGCAGGCGGCGGCCGCGCTGCAGCGCATCGTCGAGTCCTACGGCGGCCGCCGCTCCAAGGAGCTGGCCACCATCCACCACCGCCTGGCCACCGCCTACGCCGCGGAGGGTGATAAGGAAAAGGCGCTCACCGAGCTCGACGTGGCCTTCAAGATCGACCCCGGGTCCATCTCGGTGCTGCGCGACCTGGGCGTGCTCTCGCTCGAGCTCGCCGGCACCGACCCCAAGGATCCGCACATCGACCGCGCGCAGAAGACGTTCCGCGCGCTGCTGCTGCAGAAGCTCGACGACAAGTCGCCGCTGAGCAAGGCCGAGGTCTTCTACTACCTGGCCGAGATCAGCCACCGTCAGGGCGACGACAAGAAGGCGCTGCAGATGCTGGAGCGCGCCCTGGACAACGACAAGCAGCTGGCGCCCGCGCTGGAGCTGATGGCACGCCTCAAGTCGTCGTGACCTCCACCCAGGAACGAGGTTCCCTGCGGAGCCTCGAGCCGCCGCGCCGCCTGCTCGTCGGGACGCTGACCGGCCTGGCGGCCCGGCTCTGGCTGGCCTCGCTGCGCCTCACCCTGATCGTCGACCCTGCCCTGGGCGCGGTCGCCGATCGCCCCTGGGTCTACGCCTTCTGGCACGGCCAGCAGCTGGCGCTGCTGCGCTGGGCGCGGCGTCGGCGCACGCTGGCCATGGTCAGCCTCTCGCGCGACGGCGCCCTGCAGGCCTGCGCCCTGCCACGCCTGGGCATGGATATCGTGCGCGGCTCCACCTCGCGCGGCGGCGCCGCGGGCGTGCGCGCCATGGTGCGGCGCATGCGGGACGCCGGCGCCGACGCGGCCTTCGCCGTCGATGGGCCGCGCGGGCCGCTGGGCACGGTGGCGCCCGGCGCGCTGGCCGTGGCGCGCGCCACCGGGGGCGTGGTGGTGCCGCTGGCCTCGGCGAGCGCAGCCGGCTGGGTGCTGGAGCGCGCCTGGGATCGCTACGAGCTGCCGCGACCGTTCACGCGCGTCGCCGTGGCGCTCGGCGCGCCGCTCGATCCGAGCACCCTGGGCGAGGGCGCTGGCGAGTCGCGCTCCGCAGCGCGCGGCGCCCTCGATCCCCTGGGCATCGGTCCGGCCATCGACGCATCGCGCCAGCGCGCCCTGGCCGCGTTGCCGGCGCGCGCGTCTCGCGCCGGAGGCGACCGCGATGCGCTCGCCTCCAGCCCGCGTCGAGTCGTGTAGACTCCCGCTCGTGATGTGGTGCCAGGTTCTGCGGAACCAGTGGGCGAGGATTGGCGGCGTGGCCAACGTGAGTCCGGCGAGACCGGTGCGAGGTCCGGTGCCCGAGGCAGCGGCCGCGTGGCAGACAATGGTGGCGCTGCGCCACCGAAACGACGCGGCTCATGCCACCAGCGACCAGCCCCTCGCCGGTCTCGCCGGACTTGCGTGGCTCGACGTCGCACGCGCGGAGCACACTCCTTTCGCCAGTGACTGCCGAGGTCGAGCCTAGCGTGTCGTACGACCGCACGCTGGAGGAGCAGGTCGACCGTCTCCGCCGGCATCAGGCGGCGGTGGTCACGCTGGCGCGCCGGCCGATGGCGCACGGTTCCGACCCCTCCCCCGCGCTCGGTGAGGTGTGCCGCGTCGCGGCCACCACGCTGCACGTCGAGCGCGCCAGCATCTGGTCGCTCAACGACGAGCGCACCGAGATGCGCTGCCTGGCGCTCTACGAGCTGACCGAGGACCGCCACTCGAGCGGCACCGTCCTGGCCGCCGCCGACTACCCCGCCTATTTCGCCGCCCTGGAGACGGGGCGGGCCATCGACGCCCACGACGCGCGCACGGACGCGCGCACCGCCGAGTTCGGCGACGGCTACCTCGCGCCGCTGGGCATCACCTCCATGATGGACGCCGCCGTCCGCGAGGACGGCCGCGTGGTCGGGGTCATCTGTCACGAGCACGTCGGCCAGCCGCGGACGTGGACGCACGACGAGATCGACTTCGCCGGGGCGCTCGCCGACCGTGCCGCTCTGGTCCTCGGCGCAGCGGCGCGGCACCGCCTCGAAGAGGAGCGCGAGCGCGTCCGCCAGCAGCTGCTCTACACGCAGAAGCTGGAGAGCCTGGGCGTGCTCGCCGGCGGTATGGCGCGCGAGTTCGAGCGCTTGCTGGTGCTCGTCTCCGGCAACGCCGCCCTGGCCCGCGAGCTGATCGGCGCGCCGCACCCCGCCACCGGGCCGCTCGACGAGGTGATCGTGGCCGCCGAGCGCGCCCAGAAGCTGGCTCGCCAGCTGCTCGCCTACTCCGGGCGCGGCCGGGTGGTGGTCGAGCCCATCGACCTGTCCGCGCAGGTGTCCGACCTGCGCGAGCTCATCGAGTCCTCCTGCCCGCGCCTGGTGCGCCTCCGCTTCTGCCTTGATGCGGAGCCGTCGTGGACCAAGGCCGACGCGGCGCAGGTGCAGCAGGCGATCATGAGCCTCGCGGTCAATGGCATCGAGGCCGTGGGGAGCGCCGAGGGCGAGGTGCGGGTCACTACCTCGATGCGCTTCCTGACCACCACCGACGCGCAGGGCTTCCTGCTCGGCCGCGGCATCCCGCCGGGGCGCTACGTGATGCTGGAGATCGAGGACAGCGGCGGCGGCCTCTCGCCGGAGCAGCTGCAGCGCATCTTCGACCCCTTCATCAGCACCAAGGGCCCGGGGCGCGGGCTGGGGCTGGCGGCGGTGCTGGGCATCGTCCGCAACCACCGCGGGGCCATCGACGTGCAGCCGGTCAAGGCCGCCGGCAGCGGCGCGCGTGGCACGCGCTTCCGCCTCTATTTCCCGGCCACCGACGCGCGTGTGCCGCCGCAGCCGCGCCAGGCACCGCGCGAGTCGGGGACGGTGGTGGTCATCGACGACGACGAGGACGTGGCGCGCCTGGTGCGAGCCGGCGTCTCGTCGCTCGGGCTCGCGGTGGCGGTGGTCCGTGGCGCCGAGGCGGCGGAGGCAGCCATCGACGCCGGCGGCGGCCGCGTGCGCGCACTGCTGCTCGGGGTCAGCTGCATGGGCGCAGACGTGGGCGGCGTGGCGCGGTCGCTGCGCCAGACCCACCCCGAGGTGCCGCTGCTGCTGCTCGCCGGCTACGACGATCGCGCGATGACACGCGAGCTGGTCGTCGACGGCGTGGCCGACGCCATCGCCAAGCCCTTCAGCGCCGAAGCCGTATCGCGCAAGGTGGCCAACCTGCTCGGCGCGCGCGCGTCGGAGTCCTCGGTGCCGCCCCCGGCAGTTCCGCGCGATTGAGCGAGGCGGTGGTGACCATGGGTCGCATGGTGAGCATCGACGGCGTGCTCTGCGCGCCCGAGCAGGCGGTGGTCTCCGTCTACGACCGAGGCTTCCTCTACGGCGACAGCGTGTTCGAGACGGTGCGTACCTACGGCGGGGCCCCGTTCGCGCTCGACGAGCACCTGGCGCGCCTGGCGCGCTCGGCGGAGCGGGTGGCGATGGAGCTGCCGGTGGCGGTGGCGGTCCTGCGCGCCGAGGTCCTCGAGGCGCTGGTGCACGCCGCCAACCCGGAGAGCTACGCGCGGGTGATGGTCACGCGCGGCGCCGGGCCGGTGGGCCTGGAGGCGCCCGCCGATGCGCGCCCCTTGCGCGTCATCCTGGTGGAGCCTCTGCGCCTTCCGCCGGCCGCGCACTACCGCGCCGGCATCGCAGCGATCACCGTGCGCACCGAGCGCGCCGCCGACGCGGCGCACGGCGCCAAGGTCGGCAACTACCTGGCCAGCTTGCTGGCGCTGCGCGAGGCGCGGCGCGCCGGCGCGGCCGAGGCGCTGCTCCTCGACGGCGCAGGCAACGTGCTCGAGGGCACGACGTGCAACGTGTTCGTGGTCGAGGGTGTCACCGTGTGCACGCCGCCGGAGGAGGCCGGCATCCTGGCCGGGATCACCCGCGCGCACATCCTCGCCGTGGCGCGCGCTGCGGGTATGGCGGTGGAGGAGAAGGACATATCGCGGGAGCGCCTGCTGGCGGCCACCGAGGTCTTCGTGTGCTCGAGCATCCGGGAGGTGGTCCCGGTGGTCGCGGTCGACGCGTCGCCCATCGGCGAGGGGGCGCCGGGACCGGTGACCCGGCAACTGCACGCGGCTTTCCGCCGGGCGGTGTCCGCCCCTGGGCCGGATCCCTGGCGCTGAAGTCGCGCTACCATGATGATTCGCGCGCCCGCTCCGTCTCACGGTGACCCCCGTACGGCCGGTGCCCGACCTGCCTGAAACAGGTGAGGAAGCGCCCGCGACGCGCGCGCGTACAACCCCGATCGAGGCTTCCCCCATGCACCTTCGTCTTCCTGGATTCCTCGCCGCCATCAAGCTCGTCACTCCGGCGGCCACCGCGCTCCTCGCCCTGTCCGCCCTGGCGGGCTGCAAGGTGGAGGGCGAGCTCGATGTCGAGCCGCTGGTGCGCTACGAGGGCGATGCGAGCACCGATTTCACCAACTACAAGGCCGGTCAGTCCCTCTTCATCCAGTCACGCCTGGGCGACGTGAAGGTCGTGGTCGGCAGCTCGGACCAGGTCGAGACGACGTTCGAGCCCTTCACCCTGGACACCGAGGACCACGCGCAGCAGGCCGCCGACCAGCTCGACCAGCTCCTCGTCACCGACGTGACCGAGGATGGCGGCAACATCAAGGTCGAGGTCTACCGCAAGGAAGACGCCAGCGGAAATCTCGGCGCCGACGTCACCGTGCGCGTGCCGGCCAAGTTCAACGGCGGCTTCGAGGCCTTCACCGATCTCGGCGACGTGGAGGCGGACTTCGGCGGCGTGGCCGCGCTCACCATCACCAAGGTGACCAGCGACGGCCCGGGCGACATCGTCCTGCGCAGCGCCGCCGGCCCGCTCACCGCCATCACCGACCTCGGGGACATCGACATCCAGATCCTGAGCTGGTCGGAGTCGCTCGACGGCGTCGTGAGCACCGGCAACGGTGACGTGGCGCTGTCCGTGCCCACCGCGGCCAACGGGCAGATCACCGCCTTTGCCGACGGGCCGGACGCGGTGGTCAACGAGCCGTCGCCGCTGCCCGAGACGTGGACCATGGCCGACGGTGGCCCGAACGCCAAGAGCTTCACCTTCGGCACCGGCGAGGGCGGGCTGGTGGACATCTCCACCGGGCTCGGTGACATCACCATCGACGCCAACTGACCACGCGTCGCGGTCTCCACCGGCGCCCGGCAGAGCAGACGCGAAAGACGGCGGCGGCCTCTCGGGGCAGGCCGCCGTCGCTGTTTCGTCGCGGCGCGCGTGCGCGCGTTGCGGCGTTGGCCTCAGGTCGCGCGCGCGCCGACGGTGCCGGTCAGGCGCAGGTCGAGCGTGCGCGCCAACTGCAGGCGCTCACCGATGTCCTTCCAGTTCCAGAGGTTCCAGAGTGCGTCGAAGTACTTCACCTTCTCCGTCTGGTACTGCAGGTAGTAGGCGTGCTCCCAGGCATCGAGGACCATCACCAGCACGCCGCCCTGCATCACCTCCGACTGATGGTCGTGGATCTGCACCGTCAGCAGGCGCTTGGCCAGCGGGTCCCACATGACCGCGCCCCAGCCGGAGCCCATGATCGAGCCAGCCGCCTTGTTCAGCTGCGTCTTGAAGGTCTCGAAGCTGCCGAAGCCCTCCTTCACCGCGTCGAGCAGCTCGCCCTCCGGCTGACCGCCGGCCCCGGGCGCCAGGTTCTGCCAGAAGATGGAGTGCAGCACGTGGCCTGAGGCGTTGAACGCCAGGGCTCGCTCCAGCGGGGCGATGCGCTCGAAGTCTCCCTTGCCGCGCGCCTCCTCGAGACCGTCGATGGCCTTGTTCGCACCCTCGACGTACGTCTTGTGGTGCTTGTCGTGGTGCAGCTCCATGATCTTGCCGCTGATGTGCGGCTCGAGGGCGGCGTAGGCGTAGCGGAGCTCGGGCAGGGTGTACTTGGGCATGATGGAATCCCCGGCGCGCGGTGGCGCGGTGAGCGCGTCCGGTGGCGACGGAGATGCGGGGCGGCCGGTCGCGGAGTTTTAGGTTGGTCCGGGTTCGATGCCGCCGCCCGCGCACGGGAGGCGCGGGCGAGCGCCGCGCTACTCCGGAAACGCCGCGTCTCGTGACGCGGCGCCCCGGCAGCGCGCTCAGCCGGCGCTCTCGTCGTCGGCGCTGTCCGCGTCCGGCTCGCTCGGCGCTGCTGCGCCCGGCCCGGGCACGGGGATGCGCAGCGAGCCGCCTCCCTGCTGGGCGAGCACCCCGATGGCCTTCTGGAAGAACGCGCTCAGGAAGCCGATGTCGCGCGGCGGCGCCGTGATCAGGCCGGCCTCACGGACCGCGCGCGCGGTGGCCAGCACCTCGCACGCCACCTCGTCGCCGCGGCGCGCCCGCACACTGATGGCGCTGTCGCGCATACGGCGCGCCATCTCCTCGCGCATCTCGGGGGAAAAGAAGCGATCGGTGGCGGCGGAGATCTCCTCGCCGAGCGCGGCGTTGACCTTCTCCGGGTCCTTGAGCCCCTCGGCGCCCAGGTTCTCGCCGAGCTTCTGGAGGAGCTCCTCGATGGCCCGGCGATCCGGGAGCCAGGCGCGGAACTCCGGGTGCTCGTGCAGGTTCTGCGAGGCCTCGGGGGGCGGCTTGCTCGCCGCCGCGGCGTCGAGGTCGGCCAGCGGATGCGGCGGCGCCTCGGCCGGCGCGGGCTCGATCAGCTCGCGGCAGGCGTCGAGCCCCAGAGGCAGGATGCGCTTCGACTCCGCGTTCAGCGCGCGCGCGGCGGCGACGCGGTGGCGGGCCCAGTCGAGCGGCACCGGCACCGGGGCCACGCCGAGGCTCTCCAGGGCGCGGTTCTTCCCCTCCTTGATCTGCGAGCCGCTGACCCACGCGCTGCCGGCGTGGAGCACGCCGACCGGCTCCCGGAAGATGACCTCGGCGATGTGGTAGCGCCCGCTGCTGTCGCGGCTGGTGATGGACACCGAGGCGGTGCCGCTGCTGTCGGGGGGCGGGAAGGTCGCGTCGAGCTGCGCTTCCTCGCGGGGCCGTGCGGCCTTGGGGCGCTCGGGGATGGCCACGCCGCGGGCGCGCAGCACGTTGAGCGCGCGCTTGGCCGCCGCGCGCGCCGCCGTCGGCGCGCTCGCTGTCGGCGAGGGCGACCACGGCGGTGAGGTTGCCGGCTGCGACCCAGGCGTCGACCAGGGCGCTGGCCGCGGGCCCGGCCTTGCGGGCCGCCGCGTCGGCGTCGTTCCAGCCGGCGCCGAGCTGGGCGGCGTCGAGCTCGGCCGGCGCCGTCGGCGCTGCCGGCTCGGGCTTCTTCGAGGGTGCTGGTGCGGCGAAGGCCTTGGTCTTCGCGGCGAGGACTTCCTTGGCTGTCGGCGCCGGCTTGTTGTCGGCCCGGGTGGCCACTGCCTTGGGCGGCGGGATGTACAGATGCACCTGCTGGGGCGGCTTGCGCGGCTGTGAAGGCGGCGCGGCGGGGACGACCGGACGCGCCGAGATCGGCGCGCCGCCACGCGCGTCCGCCTGCGGCCGACGGTCGCCGCGGTCGCTGCGCGGCGCCCCGGGACCCGCGTCGCGGGGGCGGCGATCGCGGTCACCCGGTGCGCCGCCGGGAGCGCCCGGAGCTCCGCCGGGCGCGCGGTCACGCGGGCCGCGATCGCCACGGTCGTCGCGGCGACCCTCGCGCGGCGGACCACCGCCTGGGCCGCGGCGGAAGCCGCCCTCGGGGCGCTCGGGCGCCTGCCCGGTGGCAGCGAGGAAGGACGCCGGCGCCATGCCGGGGCGACGCGGTGCGGACTCGTCGACGCGCGGGCCACGGCGCGGACCACCGAACTGGCGATCGCGACCGCCGACGGGGCTGGCCTGGCGCGGCGCGCGCCAGTCGCGCGTCGGGCGAGCACCGGGAGCGGACAGAGGGGCGCCCGACGCGGAGCCGGCGCCGCTCGAACCGGCGGTGCCTGGACCGGCGCTGCTCGGACCGGCGCTGCTCGGACCGGCGCTGCTCGGACCGGCGCTGCTCGGACCGGCGGTGGGGCGGGCGCCCTCTGCGCTCGCTGCCGCGGGCGCGTCCGCGGGCTTCGCAGCCGGCGCCGTCGGAGCGGGCGCGGCCTTGGCGGCGGCGTCTGCGGCCGCGGCGTCGACCTCGCGCTGCGCGGCCTCGGCGGCGCGCGTGCTCGCCGAGCGGACGATGCGCCGCACGCGGGAGGCGGCGCGGCTCCGTCGGGAGACCCCGCTCCTGTCGCGGCCGAGTCGCCCGCGGATGCGCCCTCGGTGGTGGAGGTGGGAGCGTCTTCGCCACCCGGGCTCTGGCTCGCGGGCGGCTTGTCGGAGGGTTCGTTCATGATCGGTTCCAGGCGTTGCGGCGCGCGCGCGCGCCGGAGCTCACGAGGGGCGTCAGCTGTTCCGCAGGGCCACGGCGTCGATCTCGACGACAGCGCCCTTGGGCAGGGCGCTCACCGCCACGGTGGCGCGCGCAGGCGGCACCGGGCCCACGTGCTCGCCATAGATGCGGTTGACGAGCGCGAAATCGCCCATGTCCACGAGGTAGATGGTGGTGCGCACTACGTCGGCGAAGCCGACGCCGGCGGCGGAGAGGACGCCGCCGAGGTTCTTCATCACCTGGCGTACCTCGCCCTCGACCCCGCCGCCGACGATCTCGCCGCTCGCGGGGTCGATGCCCACCTGGCCGCTGCAGAAGACGAAGCCGCCGGCGACAATGGCCTGCGAGTACGGACCGATGGCCGCGGGGGCCTGGTCGGTGTGGACGGGTGATTTCTTCATCTGCGGAGTGGTGGGGGTGAAGGGGTGGCTTACCACGGAAGGGGGCGATACTGGCCGGATTCATCGCCGGAGTCGGAAGGTTCAAGGTCGTTTCGAGGCCCGGGTCATCGCGAGGTCGAGATCTGTCCGTTCCAGGGAGCGCCCCGTCGCGGCTCGCCCCGATCCGCTCTTCCTCTCCGCCTCCTCAGGTGTATTGCTTCCGCCCTTCGATCGCCCTCCCCAGCGTCACCTGATCGGCGAACTCCAGGTCCCCGCCGTGCGGCACGCCGCTGGCGATGCGCGTCACTTGCACGCCGGCGGCGCCGAGGGTGCGCGCCAGGAGCAGCGCCGTGGCTTCGCCGTCGACCGAGGGCGGCGTGGCCACCAGCACCTCGGTGACGCGCGGCACGGCGTCACGGACGCGCGCCACCAGCGCCTCGAGCGGCAGCTCGTCGGCGCCCACGCCCTCCAGCGGGGAGAGCAGCTTGCCGAGCACGAAGTAGTGGCCGCGCATGGCGCCGCTGCGCTCGATGGCCAGCAGATCCTGCACGCGCGCCACCACGCAGAGCATCGAGCCCTCGCGACGCGGGTCGCTGCAGATGGCGCAGAGCACCGGCGCGCCGGCCTCACCGACCTCGGCGATGTTGCCGCAGCGATCGCAAGGCCGGACGTGCTGGCGCAGATCGGTTAGCGCCTCGCCGAGGTCCTGGGCCAGCAGCGGAGCGGTGGTGGCCAGGAAGAGCGCGACGCTGCGCGGTCTTGTCGCCCACGCCGGGGAGGCGGCCGAGGAGCTGCATCACCCGCGCCAGGCGCTGCGGGACGCCGGCGGCGCCGCGCGAGACGGGCGCCTGGGGGGCGTAGAACCTGCTCATGATGGGCGTGCGCCTCCCGCGGGCCTCCCCAGGACGCGAGCGCTCAGCCCATGCCCGGGAGCTTGATGCCGCCGGTCACCTTGGCGACCTCTTCCTCGACCAGCTTGTCGGCGGCCTCGAGCGCGGTGTTGGCCGCGGCCACCGCGGCGTCGAGCGCCATCTCCATGCCCTCGCTCTTCAGGAACTCGGGATCGATGGCGATGCTGCGCAGCTTGCCCTCGCAGCTGGCGACGACCGAGACCTTGGCGCCGGCGGACGTGCCGGTGACCTCGCGGTCCTTGATCTCGGTCTTGACCTGCTCGACCTTGCGCTGCATCCGCGCCGCCTGGCGCATCAGCTCGCTCATTCCGCCGCGGAATTGCATGTGAGGTCCGGCGAACATGCCAGGACGCGCCGCGGGCGGCAACAGCCCGTGTGCGGGCGGTGGCAACGGGGTGATTGCGGGCGGCGCGGGCGGGGCCGCGGCCGGGCGGCTCAGGCGTGCACGCCGGGCGCCTCCTGCCCGGTCTCGGTGACGTACTCGCTGTACCCGCCGCCGTAGACGTGGGCGCCCTGCGCGGTGACCTCGAAGACCCGGTTGGAGAGCGAACGCAGGAAGCGGCGGTCGTGGGAGACGAAGAGCATGGTGCCCTCGAAGTCGCCCAGCGTCTCCACCAGCATCTCCTTGGTGTCGACGTCCAGGTGGTTGGTCGGCTCGTCGAGGACCAGGAAGTTCGGGGGGTCGTAGAGCATCTGCGCCAGCACCAGGCGCGCCTTCTCGCCGCCGCTCAGCACGCGGCACGGCTTGTCGATGTCGTCGCCGGAGAAGCCGAAGGCGCCGAGCGCGGTGCGCAGCGAGCCGATGCTCGCCTTGGGGTAGCGCGCGACCATGGTCTCGAACACCGTCGAGGTGGGGACCAGGATCTCCATGCTGTGCTGCGCGAAGTACCCGAGCTTGACGCTGGCCCCGACGCGCACCTCGCCGCGGTCGGGGGCGATGGCCCCGGCCACCAGCTTGAGGAGCGTGCTCTTGCCGGCGCCGTTCACGCCCATCACGCACCAGCGCTCCTTGCGGCGGATGAGCAGCCCGAGGTCGTCGTAGATGACCTTGTTGCCGTAGGCCTTGTTCACGTGGGCCAGCTGGGCCACGTCGTCGCCGGAGCGCGGCGGGGGCGGGAAGTCGAAGTGGATCTTCTTGCGCCGGCGCGGCGGCTCGACGCGCTCGATCTTGTCCAGCTTCTTCACCCGCGACTGCACCTGGGCGGCGTGGCTGGCTCGCGCCTTGAAGCGGGCGATGAAGGCCTCCTCCTTGGCGAGCATGGCCTGCTGGCGCTCGAACTCGCTCTCCGCCTGTTCGTCGAGGAGGGCGCGCTGCGCCAGGTAGAACTCGTAGTTGCCGCTGAAGACGGTGAGCTCGCCGGCGTCGATCTCCACGATGCGCGTGACGACGCGGTTCCTGAGCTCGGGCTCGTCGGAGGGGAGCAGCAGCGCGCCCTCGCAGCTCTTCAGGAAACCCTCGAGCCAGATGATGGACTCGATGTCCAGGTGGTTCGTCGGCTCGTCGAGGAGCATGGCGTCGGGGCGCATCAGGAGGATGCGGGCCAGGGCGACGCGCATCTTCCAGCCGCCGGACAGGGTGCCCACGTCGGCGTCCATCGTCTCCTGGGCGAAGCCGAGGCCGGCCAGGATCTCGCGAGCGCGCGCGTCGAGGGCGTAGCCGCCGAGCTCCTCGAAGCGCGCCTGGGCCTCGCCGAACTCCTCGACCAGCCTCTCCATCTCGTCGCCGCGGTCGGGGTCGGCCAGCGCGTGCTCGAGCGCGGCCAGCTTCTCGGCCGCCTCGGAGACCGGGCCGGCGCCGTCCAGGGTGGCGGCGATGACCGACTTGCCGCTCATCTCGCCGACGTCCTGGCCGAAGTAGCCGATGGTCGTGCCGCGATCGATGGCCACCTGGCCGGCGTCGGGCGGCTCCTCCCGGGTGATCATGCGGAAGATGGTCGACTTGCCGGCGCCGTTCGGGCCCACCAGCCCCACCTTGTCTCCCTTGAAGACGGCGACCGAGGCATCGAGGAAGAGGATGCGCTGGCCGTGCTGCTTGGACACCGCGTCGAGCCGGATCACGCGCGCCGCATAGCCGCTTTCGTCGCGGGCGACCACCGGTCCGCGCGCGGGCCTGTCGGAGAGCGAACTTCAGCCCCGCCGGCGCAACCTCCGGAGCGTCGCCGTTTCCCGGGTCGCCTGGTCCTGCTCCGCTTCTTCGCGTCGCGCCGCGATCTCTTCGCGGAGCGTGGCGACGCGTCGTTCGAGCCACACCACGTAGGCCCGCGCCACCTCCAGCTCCTTGGCGTCCCGCAGCGCCGCGTTGCGCGGCCGCAGCAGGTGGGACAGGCCTCGGCCGAGGTTGTACATGAAGCGGCTGAAGGGACGGGCCTGCGGCCCGAGGTTCACCTGGGCATCGAACTGGACGCGGTCCGTGCGCAGCGCGCGCAGCTCCTCCTGGAGCTCGGCGATGCGCTGGCGCAGGCTGGGCAGCTCGCTCCGGTAGTCCGACATGGCAGAGCGCCATCTTGGCGCCGTGGCGGCCGTTTTTCCACAGGTCAGCGGCCCGCGACGCGTGCCCGTCGGCCCGCTGGTGTTCCCGCGCCGTGGCTGCTACGGCAAGCGTTCTCGATGAGCTACGTCGTTCTGGCTCGCAAGTGGAGACCGCAGTCCTTCGCCGACCTGGTCGGTCAGGAGCACGTCACCACCACGCTCGGCAACGCCATCGCCAACGACCGCGTGGCGCATGCCTTCCTCTTCACCGGGGTGCGCGGGGTCGGCAAGACGACCAGCGCGCGCATCCTGGCCAAGGCTTTGAGCTGCAGGGAGGGCCCGACGGCCACCCCTTGCCAGGTCTGCCCGCAGTGCCTGGAGATCACCGCCGGGCAGGACATCGACGTGCAGGAGATCGACGGCGCCAGCTACAACGGCGTGGACGAGGTGCGCCGGCTGCAGGAGACCCTGCCGTACCGGCCGCAGCGCGACCGCTACAAGATCTTCATCGTGGACGAGGTCCACATGCTCTCCAACGCGGCGTGGAACGCGTTCCTCAAGACGCTGGAGGAGCCGCCGCCGCACGTGAAGTTCATCTTCGCCACCACCGAGGTCCACAAGGTCCCGGTGACCATCCTCAGCCGTTGCCAGCGGTACGACTTCAAGCTCATCGGCGCGCAGACCATCGCCGCGCGCCTGGCCCACGTGCTGCGCGAGGAGAAGATCTCCGCCGACGACGCGGCGGTGGGCGTGGTGGCGCGCGAGGCGGCCGGCAGCATGCGCGACGCCATGAGCCTGCTCGACCAGGTGATCGCCTGGGCCGGGAAGGACGAGACACTCAGCGCCGACGGTGTGGCGCGCGTCCTCGGGGTGGCGGCGCGCTCGGTGCTTCACCGCATTGGCGATGCGCTGGTGTCCGGTGACGCGGCGGCGTGCATCGCGGTGGTCGGGGAGCTCGCGCAGCAGGGCTTCGACCTGCCGCACGTGGCGCGCGATCTGCTCGCCTACCTGCGCGACCTGGTGGTGGCCAAGGTGTGCGCCGATCCGGGGCCGCTGCTCGACCTCGCGGACGACGAGGTGCGCGACGTGCGCGAGCTCGCCGCGCGCGCCGACGCCGACGACCTGGCGCGGCTGCACCTCGGTTTCTCGAAGGCGTTCGACGACATCGCCAAGAGCGGCCAGCCGCGCGCCGCGCTGGAGATGACGCTGGTGCGCCTGGCACGGCGGCCGCCGCTGGTGCCGGTGGACGAGCTGCTGCGCAAGCTCATCGATCTGGAGCGTCGCCTCGATGGCCCCGGCGGCGGGCCGACGGGTGGCGCGCCCCGCGGAGCGCCGGGGGGCGGCGGCCGTCCGAGCGGCCCGCCGGCGCGATCGTTCTCGGCGGCGCCCAGTGCGGAGAGCGGCGCTCCGTCGCCCGCTGCCGCTGCCGCTCCCGTGCCCGCGTCCGTGAGCGCGCTGGTGCCCGCGCCCGTGCCGGTGAGCGCGCCCGCGTCCGCGCCCGTGTCCGCGCCGGTGCCCGTGTCCACGTCCGTGCCCGTGCCCGTGCCCGTGCCCGCGTCCGCGTCCGCGTCCGCGTCCGCGTCCGCGTCCACGTCCACGTCCACCTCCACGTCCACGTCCACCTCCGCGTCCACGTTGGGGACGCGACCGACGTTCGAGCCGGCGAGGCCGGGTGCAGCGCCGCCGCAGCGGCCGGCGTGGCAAGCGCCCCCGCTGCGGCAAGATCCGGCGCGCGCGGAGGCCCACGGCGCGGCCGCGGAACCGCGGCGCGAGGGCACGGCGAGCGCGGACGGCGCGCCACCATCGGGGCGACCGCCGGCATCGAATGGCGCGGCGCGCTGGCGCGAGCCGGCGCCTTCGTCGCGCAATGGCAACGGCGGCGCGACCGGGATCAGCAGCGGCGGCAGGGAGGTGGCGACGCCGCCGGTGGTCGTCGACGCCGCCGCGCTGGCGGGATGGCGCCGCGTGCTGCTGGCCATGGCCGAGCGCCGCCAGGCTCTGGCGTCGGTGCTCGAGCATGCCTCGATCCTCGAGTTCTCCCTGGAGCGCGTGGTGCTCGGCTACGACCAGGGCTCGTTCCTGGCGGTGCACGCCACCGAGAAGGCCGCGCGCGAGCTGCTCGACGAGGTGCTGCGCGAGCACTTCGGGGCGCCGGTCGAGGTGCGCTTCGAGACCACGAAGACGGGCGCCGCGGCGAGCGTCGCGCAGCTCGAGGCCGCCGACAAACGCGTCAAGATGGACGCGGCCCGGCGCGCCATTGCCCGGCATCCGCTGGTGAATGCGGCCATCGAGTTGCTCGGCGCGGAGCTGCGGGACGTGAAGCTCGGCGAAGAGCTGGCCCTGAGCTGAGCGCCGCGCGCGGCCGTCCAGTGGACAGAACCCGCTGGCCTTCGCAACCCCAAAGTGGCAGAGTGCCCACGGCGCCGTGGCCCCCACGCGTGGCGCGCGAAAGAAGAATCGATGGTCGAATCGCCCAGTTCGCCTGCGCGCGCCCGCGCGGCGCCCCAGCCCGCCTGCTCGGATCCCGGGTGGTCTCGCCGGTGTCGGCCGCTCTGCGGGTTCCTTTCGCAGCCGCGCGATTGGAGTCAGCTCGCGGGGTGGGCCAGCGAGCGTGGGATGAGCGGTTCGCGGCTTCGCAACATGCTCGCGTGGCTCGAGCAGCAGGGCCTGGCCAGGGCCTACCCGTTGCCGCGGCTGATGCCGGACGGCCCGCACGTCTGCGTGTGGCGCCTGGCTACCAGCTCCGCAGGCGTGGCGTGATCGGCGCGGGGGGCGCGCCGCACTCGGTGTCACGTGCAGCGTGCTTGCGCGGGTTGCCGCGTCGATTGGACGGTGGGCCATGGGAACGATGACCGAGAAGGGGCGCTCTGCGCTGAAGATCACCAAGCAGGCGCGCGTCCGCGAGGGCATGGCCTACACGCTGCGCTGCGACGGTGTCCTGCTCACCGTGCTGCTCACCCCATGCGACGAGGACGCCAGCTCCTGGCGCGTCGAGCTCACCGGCAAGCGGCCCAGCGAGGCGCCGGTGGTGGTCACCGAGCTCGGCCAGTCGCGCCTGGAGGCGCTCCGCGCCGGCGCGCGCTGCTGGGAGTCGTCGCTGCGACGGCACGGGATCGACACCTTCGACTGGGAGGCGGTGGCGCGCCTGCTGGGCGAGGTACGCGCCGTCTGAATCCGAGGGAAGCATGTCGAACAAGGCGATTATCGAGCGCATCACCCGGGCCACTTCGGAGATCGAAGTGGCCGAGAAGGATCTGCGCCGTGTGATGAGCGAGCTCGAGGTCATCCCCCGCGCGGAAAAGACGGTCAGCGAGACGGTGCAGAAGGCGTTCGAGGAGTTGCACGCCGCGCGCGCCCGGCTCGTCGAGCTGCACAGCAAGCTGACGAAAGACGAGGACTGACCGCCATGTCTGGAGCACCTGCCGGAGCCGGCGAGCGCGCGGCAGAGGGCGATGCTCCGGATGGCGTCGCCGACTGGTCGAAGATGCGGGACGAGCGGTGCCCGCACTGCGGCGCGCCGATGAAGGACGGCGGTTGCGCGACCTGCGCGCACGAGCTGGCGCGGCTCGGGGCGAGCAGTCGATTGCTGGCGCTCGCCGACGTCGATTCCGCGCCGCCCCGCTCGGGTGTGATGGTGCCGGAAGCGAATGTGTCGGCGCCATCCCCCGGGAGCGCGCCGCTCCCCGAAGCCGCCGCCGAGGCCGTGACGCCGAAGATCTCGTTCACCGCGGCGGAGCGGTCCGAGCTGCGGGCGCTGGTGGCCGCCATCGAGCGCCGCATTCCACGAGTGCGACGCGCCGAAGGCGGTGCGGTCGGCGATCTGGAGCGCGACTGGGACCGCCTGGTGCGCGCCATGGCGCTCGGCGAGGAGCCGGCGACGCGCACCTGTCCCGGCTGCGGCGGCACCGGCATGCGCGCGGCCACGCGATGCGGACACTGCTGGGCGGCCCTGGCCACGCTCTCCGCATCTGGCCAGCCCGCCTGAGCGGCGCCGGGGCGCGACGACCGTCGCTGCGCCGGGCGGTCAGCGCGCCGCGTAGGTCAGGTCGACCTTGCCCGGTGCGGCCGCGGTGACCTTGACGTCCTTGACCTCGATGGTGCCGAGCTTCTCGTGCCAGGCGGCCACGGTGTACGTGCCGTCGACGAGGCCGGCGATGGAAAAGGTGCCGTCGGCCTTGGTGACCTGGAAGTACGGGTGACTCATGACGCCGGCGTAGGCCTGCATCCAGGGGTGCACGTCGCAGAGGATCTTGGACATGACCTTCTCCTCGTTGAGCTTGAGGCTGCGCTTCACGCCCGCCGAGGGGAAGCCCTGGTTGAACTCCGCCGACTTGACGTTGTGCATGAAGGCGTCGCTGTTGCCGGCCTCGATCTCCTGGGTGGCAACGACGCCGAAGACGCGCGGCTCGAACTCGCAGTTCTTCTGGTCCAGCGTGGCCTTGGTGGTCGGGGGCTCGTGCGTGCCCGGAGGCAGCCCCTCCTTCACGTAGACGAAGGCGTCGGCCAGCTTGCCGCCGTCCACCTTGACCAGCTGGATGGTCTTGTCGTGCTTGGTGGCGCAGTCCGTGTTCCGCGAGCCGCCCCACTCCTCGGGCGGCGGGGGCGTGCCGGTGAAGAGGACGTTGCCCTCGATCTTGCCGGCACCGGTGGGGGCCGGCTTGTCGCTGCCGGGCACGGCCGGCTTGGGCTTGGGCTTGTCGCCGCTGTCACAGGCGGCGAGCGCGGTGGCGGAGACCAGGGCCAGGGCGGCGAGGAGAACGGGGCGGGTCACCCGGGCACACTAACACCCCGGCCTGCGATTTCATCGGCGGTGCCCAGCGGTTGTCGGGCTGCCAATGCGCGGACACGTCGGTGACACGCGCTCCAGTGTTTCGTCAGGCCGGGGCCGGCCGCTCCAAGGCGTCGTCCTTCTGCCAACGCGGCAGCCCATTCCTTTTACGTGGCCCCGGATCTGGCGTAGATGCGGGGCCATGGATCCGACAGTCAGCGCCTGGATGCAGTTGGTCTTCCGGTGGGTCCACGTGGTCGCCGGGATCGCGTGGATCGGGCACCTGTACTTCTTCAACTTCGTGAACGCGCAGGTCGTGAAGACCTACGACGCGGACTCGAAGAAGAAGGTCGTCCCCGAGCTCATGCCGCGCGCCCTCTACTGGTTCCGCTGGGGCGCCCTCTACACCTGGATCACCGGCCTCTTGCTCCTGGCGCTGGTCTACTACCACGGCAAGCTGACCGTTCCGGCCGACTCCACCCTGGGCGGTGGCGTGGCGGCGGTCATCGGCATCGGCGGGGCGTTGGTGGCGTTCGCCATCTACGACGTGCTCTGGAAGGCGATGGCCAAGCAGGAGCAGGCCGGCGCGGCGGTCTCCTTCCTGCTGGTCATGGCGGTGAGCTTCGGCCTGTCGCAGATCTTCACCGGTCGCGCGATGTTCATCCACCTCGGCTCGTGGTTCGGCACCATCATGGCCGCCAACGTGTGGATGCGCATCTGGCCCGCGCAGCGAAAGATCATCGCCGCCACCAAGGCCGGCACCGCGCCGGACGCCGCGTTGGCCGCCACCGCCGGCCTCCGCTCCAAGCACAACACCTACATGTCCGTGCCGCTGGTCTTCACCATGATCAGCAACCACTACCCCGAGGTCTACGGCAACGCCTGGAACTGGCTGATCCTCACCTCGCTGGTCGGCATCGGCTGGCTGATCACCAAGTTCCTCTACAACAAGGCCGCCAGCGCGGCACCCGCGCAGTACGGCCAGCAGAGCGCGGCTGGCGCCCCCAAGGCCGCCTGATCCCCAGCCCAGCTGCGCCGGCGCCCGCGCGCCCGCGCGCCCAGGAAAACGCCGGCGCGGGTCGCCGGCGTTCTCCTTTCGAAGGGCGATTCAGCCGAGCGCGTGGAGGATGGACCGGCGCACGATGTCGAGCAGCTCGTCGAGCTCGCCGTCGTCGATGTTGAGCGGCGGCGCGATGTAGACCACGTCGCCCATCGGCCGCAGGTAGGCGCCGAGGCGGCGCGCCTCGGCGTAGGCGCGCCATCCGCGCTCGCCGAGGTACCCGGCGTCGGCGGCGAGGTCGACGGCGCCGACCATGCCCCGCGCGGGGGGGGCATGGACACCGGGGATGTCTGCCAGCGCCTGGAAGGCCTCGGCGATGCGATGCGCCTTGGGAACGGCACGCTCCAGCACCTCCTCCTCGCGGAAGACGGCGAGCACCTCGCGCGCCACCGCGGCGCCGAGCGGGTTGCCGCAGAAGGAGTGGCCGTGCCAGAAGGCCCGCTCCGGCGCGCCGCGGAAGCCGTCGAAGATGCGTGCCGTGGTCAGGGTAGCGGCCATCGGCAGCACGCCGGCGGTGAAGCCCTTGGCGGTGCAGAGGATGTCGGGCACCACGCCGGCCGCGCTGCACGACCACATCGGCCCGGTGCGCCCATAGCCGGTGAAGACCTCGTCGGCGATCATCAGCACCTGGTGGCGATCGCAGGCGGCGCGGACGCGGCGCAGGAGCTCCGCGTCGTAGACGCGCATCCCCGACGCGCCCTGCAGGCGCGGCTCCACGATGATGGCCGCGATCTCGTGGGCACGCTCGGCGATCAGCGCCTCCATGGTCGTGAACGCGCGGGCGTAGGGATCGTTGGGAGCGCCGGGAGCGGGAGCGGGGACGGGGACGTGGATGCACTCCAGCATCACGCCCGCGAACGGGCGGCGGAAGACCTCCACGCCGCCGAGGTTCGTCGCGGCCAGGGTGTCGCCGTGATACGCGGCGTCGAGCGCCACGAAGCGGCACTTGTCGCGCGCCCCGGCGTTCCTCCAGAGCTGCAGCGACATCTTCAGCGCCACCTCGACGGCGGTGGAGCCGTCGTCGCTGAAGAAGACCCGCTCCATCCCCGGCGGCGCCACGGCGCACAGCTCCTCGCCCAGGCGCGCCGCCGGCTCGTGCGTCGTCCCGGCCATCGACACGTGGCAGAAGGCATCGGCCTGGCGATGCAGCGCGGCCACGATGCGCGGGTGGTTGTGCCCCAGCGCCGCCACCCACCAGCTGGAGTTGCCGTCCAGGTAGCTCTTGCCGTCGGCGTCGAAGAGCCGCGCGCCGCGGGCGCGCACGATGACCAGCGGGTCGGTCTCCGCCAGCCACCGGTCCATGGGCGTGTAGGGGTGCCAGAGGTGCGCCTTGTCGGCGGCGACGATGCGCGCGCGGGCCTCGCTCACGGGCGCCTCCCCAGCAGCGCACGCTGCAGCTCCACCGGCATGGGTGGCAGCGAGCTGCGCCGGTCGCCAGCGGCGTCGCCGCTGCGCGAGGCGGGCTCGCTGGCGCAGGGCAACAGGACGCGCACCACCGTGCCGGCGCCGGCGGTGCTGTCGATGACCAGCTCTCCTCCGTGCGCGTCGATGATGCGCGCCACGATGGCCAGCCCCAGGCCGGTGCCGCGCGGGCGCGTGGTGAAGAAGGGGTCGAGCGCGCGCCGGCGCACCGCGGTGTTCATGCCCTCGCCGGTATCCTGGACGCGCACCTCGACGCCGGCGGTGCCCTCGTGGTCGCAGGCGCGGATGCCCACGGTGAGGTGGCCGCCGGAGGGCATGGCCTGCACGGCGTTGGTGATCAGGTTCTCCATCACCTGGCGGAGCAGGCCCGGGTCGCCGAGCACGGCGTCCACATCCCGCGCGTCGGCGCGCTCGACGATGATGTCCGGGTCGCGCTCGGCGAGCACCAGCGCGCGCTCCACGATCTCCGCGATCATCACCTCGCGCCGCTCGAGCCGCACCGGGCGCGCGTAGCTCAGCAGGTCGCCGACGATGTGGTTCAGGCGCACCGTCTCCTCGTCGAGGATGCCGAGCAAGGTGGCGCGGTCGCTGTCGGCCACATCGGGGCGGCGCAGGGTGGCCACGGCGTTGGAGATGATGGCCAGCGGGTTGCGCACCTCGTGCGCCACCACCGCGGAGAGCTCACCGACTGCGGCCAGCTGCTCCTTGCGGACCAGCTCGGTCTGCGCGGCGCGAAGCTCCTCGAACGACGTGGCCAGCTCGCGCGAGCGGCTGCGCAGCTCGGAGGCGCGCGCCTCGAGGCGGCGGCGCAGGCGCATGTACTGCTCGATGAGGCTGGCCAGCATACCCAGCACGAGCGCCTCGTAACCGTAAGGGCTGAGCTCGATCCCGCCGAGCCAGCCCAGGCTGCGCGCCGCGTCGTGGGCCACGGTGACGGTGAGCATCACCGCGCCGAGGAACGACCACAGGCCCTCGCGTCGCCCGTGCACGAACGAGCGCGCCAGCAGGGCGGTGGCGCCACCGACGGCGACGAGCGACGCACCGGCGAAGAGGATGGAGAGCGCGGTCACCGGCACCGCCATCTCGCGCAGGCTGACGCCGAAGACCTCGACCACGCGCGGGCGCGCGTGCTCGATCTCGTAGAAGCCTCCGACGAAGTTGGCGGCCTCGAGCCCGGCGAAGGTGCCGTACAGACCCAGCAGCAGGGCGCGCGGACGCGGCAGGTCGGTGGTGACCAGCACCAGGTGGGCGAGGAAGGCCACGGCGGCGATGCGCCCGGCGTTGGCCACCAGCATGGCCTCGCGCCAGCGGTCGCTCACGTAGTAGAGGCCGCACCCGGCGCTGTAGGCGGCAAGGGACGCGGTGAGCGCGGCGAAGAGGAGGTACGGCAGCTCTTCGCGCTGGAACAGGGCGCGCGAGGCGCGCTTGCCGCGCCGCGAAGCCACCGCCAGCAGGCAATAGCCGGCGATGGCCACGTAGTTGACGGCCAGGGCGGACAGGTAACCGGCGACGGTGTCTGCGTGCACGACGCCCGCCCTCGAAGCGGCGCGGGCAGTATCGCGCGCCGCCAGGGCGAACGCGAGCGCCGATGCGACCGCGGAGGCGCGCGATCTTTGCGGGCTTGGTGACCGGCCGCGGCGCGCGGCTGCCGATCAGAGCGTGGGGCCGGACGCGGCGCGGTTCACGGAGATCTCGCGCTCGATGCGACCGAACGGACCCGCGACGGGGCGGTCGTCCTTGTCCCGAAGCTCGAGCGTCACCTTGGTGGTCCCGTCGGGGAGATTGCCGATGACCATCGGTGTCCAGCTGTCGAGGCGCGCCGTGGCGGCCTCGCCGCGCGGCGGGGTGACCACCGCCAGCACCGACCAGCGCCCCTCGCCCAGCGGCGCGTTGGCCACCCAGAAGTCGAGGAGCACGCGCTCCGCGTCGCCGCCGTTGTAGGTGCCCTTGGGGCGGCTGTAGACGAGGGCCGCGTCGCCCGGCTTGAAGGCCGCCTTGCCCGGCTTGCCGACCCAGAAGCCGACCATGGCGAACGGACCCCCTTCCTTGGGCTTCGCGACGCCGGCGGCGAGCGGGTCCTGCGGCTTGACGGCCATGTGATCGGGGCGTGCCGCGAAGGCCACGAGCACGTGCTGGCCCTCGGCGAGCGGCTCGTTCGGGAAGATGTCGCCGAGGCGGATGGCGGTCTTGCCTGCCTCGAGCGCCTTGTACGGGCGGTTGTCGAGGACCAGGTGGATGTGCTCGCCGGGCTCCACGAACCAGTCGCGCACGTCGACGCGCACCTCGAAGGCGTCGGTCTTGTCGGCGGCGATCGACGCGCCGTCCTTCGGCGCCGCGAAGGCCACCCGTGGCACGCGCGCCAGCGGCGGCGGCGCCTCGGCCGGGGTCAGGGTCACCGCGCCTTCGGGGTCCCGCGTGGCGTCCGGCCCCGCGCCGGGCTCCCCGGTGGGCGCAGCGGCGACCGGCGGCGCCACCGGAGCGTCGGTGGCCTCGCTGGACCAGCGCCGGGGGCCGCACCCGAAGAGCGTGAGCAGCGCAAACGCGAGCAGCCGGGGCGAGCGCGAGGTGAGCGCGAGCGAACGGGGGGCAGGCTGGCGGGCCATGCGGGTAACTGCGAGTAGATCCACGATGGGGGGGCGAGGACAAGCGCGACGCTCGATCGGAGCGCGGATCTTGGCGCTGAGCCCGGAAAAGCACCAATCGGACGCATGGGCGGCGCGCGGCCAGGAGCCGGGTCGAGCCGCCAAGCCGTGCTGGGAGCCCGCCCTTCGCGGTGCAGCGAGGATCGACGCTGCGTGGACCCCGGACGTTCATGCTACACCTGGAGGCATGAAGCTCACCAAGGCACGCCGGTCGGGTGCCACCGAAACGGTGGGTGTGTCGCTGGACCCGGAGACAAAGCGCAATCTCAAGGCGCTCGCCGAGGAGAGGCACAGCGGCAACGTGTCCGCGCTCATTACGGAGATGACGGAGGCTGCTGTCCGACAGGCGGCGTTCGAGCGCGCCTGGCGCTGGTACGGCGGTCCCGAGCTGACCGACGCAGCTCGGGCGAGCATCGATGCGCAGCTCGAGGAGGGCTGGTCGCTCGCCCGTGAGCACGCAGGCAAGAAACGAAGGCCGAAACGAAAGAGCGCTGCGTGAGCAGCCAGGGGCTGAGCTTCGACACGGGGGTGCTCATCGCGCTCGAGCGCCGAAAGCAGTCGGCCTGGGACGTCTACCGGCGCGCGAACGAGCGCAAGGCGACCATCACCGTCTCGGCGGCCGTCATCGGCGAGTGGTGGCGCGGGCGAACCGCGGTCCGGGACGCCATCCGCGGGTCCCTGCGTGTCGAGCCGCTCACCGACGCCATCGCCCGGCTGGCTGGCGAGGCGCTGGCGAAGGTGTCGCGCGCGACAGCCATCGATGCCTTCGTCATGGCCAGCGCCGCCCTTCGCGGGGATGTGGTCTACACCGGCGACGTCGACGATCTGGAACGGCTGCGCGCCTTCTTTCCCGGGGTGCGTGTCCTCTCGGTCTGATGCGGGCGGGGGCTGGGCGACCCGATCCACCCGGTTTCCGGTGGGATGGGCCCCCCGTGATCGCCGGATTTAACCCCCCGAGGGTCCGGCGGGTCGAACAGGGGTGCAATCCCCCAGCCCTGCCCGTGCTTCCCTGGTCGCCCTCGCCCTCGCCCTCGCCTCGCTGACCGCGCTTGCTGCCGCCTGCGGCTCGAGCTCCGGCGGAGCGCCCGACGATGGCAGCGGCGGGGCCGGCGCCTCCGGAAGCAACGGAACGCCGGCCGGCAATGGCAGCGGCGGCGCGGGGAGCGGCCTGCCGTGCGACGTGGCCGCGGTGCTCGCCACCCACTGCGGCGAGTGCCACACCAGCCCCCCGAAGTACGGCGCCCCCATGCCCCTCGTCGATCTCGACGACCTGCACGCGGCGGCGGCCAGCGACCCGGAGCGCCAGGTGTGGGAGCTGGTGAAGGAGCGCATCGCCGACCCGGTGAAGCCGATGCCGCCGAGTGGCGACCTTCCCGAGAGCGACCGCGCCGTGCTCGACGCGTGGCTCGGGGCCGGCGCTCCGGCAGCCAGCGACGACTGCGGGGCAGGCGGCGCCGGGAGCGGTGGGGCGGGCGACGTCGGGCCCGATGCGCTGCCGTGCACCCCGACGCACGTGTTCACCGCGCACGCCGAGGGCTCCGACGAGCCGTTCCAGGTGCCCGAGCAGGGCGCGGAGAACCTCTACCAGTGCTTCACCTTCAAGTCGCCGTTCAACGGGACGACGCAGGCCACGGCCTGGGCGCCGATCACCGACGACGAGCGCGTGCTGCACCACTGGATCCTGTACCGGACGAAGACCGCGCAGGTGGACGAGGGAGTGCAGCCCTGCGCGATGCCCGCGGACGCGACGTTCGTGTCGGGCTGGGCGCCGGGTGGGACGAACTTCGTGTTGCCCGAGGACGTGGGCCTGGAGCTGGCCGGGCCCGACGATTGGTTCATCCTGCAGGTGCACTACCACAACAGCGCCCACCATCCGGACGCGCTCGACAAGAGCGGCGTGGCGCTGTGCACGACGGACACGCCGCGCGAGCACGACGCGGGGATCGTGACCCTGGGGACGGTGGGCATCGACGTGCCGCCGCACGCCATGGGGCACGAGGAGACGGGGACGTGCCCGTCGTGGATCACCAGTTACCTGACGGAGCCGCTGCACATCATCGCCAGCTTCCCGCACATGCACGAGCTGGGGCGAAAGTTCCGCACCGACATCCTGCGCGGCGGTTCGGAGTCGATGGTCGAGCCGCTGGTCGAGGTGGATCACTTTTCGTTCGACGACCAGAAGTACTACGCGCACGAGCCGGCGGTGCTGCTGCAGCCCGGGGACGCGCTGCGGACGACCTGCACGTACGACAACGGGGGGAACACGGCGGTGAAGTTCGGCGAGAAGACCGAGGACGAGATGTGCTTCAACTTCGCGATGGTCTACCCGGTGTCGAGCATCGGGGAGAACCGGCAGTGCGGATTGTTCTGAGTCGATAGGAGCCGCGGTCGGCTCCATCCCGTCGATGTCGCCGCCATACCAGAGCCCGGAGAGCCTGAGCCTGGCGAAGTATCGCTCGGTTCCCCGACTCTTGCGTGGTCGGGCCGATACACGGCAACGCTGCGAGGAAACGCTCCGAGGTACGTCGCTCGCCTCCGGCGAGCCGCGGCTCTCCGGCTTCGAGGTCGAGCCGCTGGCAGATCGCGACGCCTTCCGCGCCCGTGCGAGCCGGTACTACCTCTTGACGGCGGGCTTCGGCGCGGCCGGCGGCGTGGGCTTGTCGGGCTTCGGCGCGCCGCCGGGAGGCGAGGGAGGCCACCGATGCGCGGCTTTGGCGCCCCGCCATCCCCGGGCGGATCCTTGCCGGCGTCGGCAGCGTCCTTCACGCCGGCGTCGGCCGCGCCCGCGTCCTTGGCGTCGTCGTTCTTGGCTTCCGCGTCTTTCGCCGCCGCCTCCTCCTTCTCCTTGTCCCTGTCGGCGCTGGCCTTGGCCTTGGCCTCGGCGGCGGCGCTGGGGTCGGCCTTGGCGCCGAAGGCGAGACGGGGGCGGCGGCGCGGCTTGTCCCCCGGGGCGGCGGGCTCGCCGCTGGGGCCGGGTGCGGCGGCGGCCGTCGAGGGCGCGGTCTTGGGCGGCGCTACCTTCAGCGTTCCCTTGCGCTGCAGCCCCTCTACCTCCGACGGCGGCAGGTAGCTGCCGAGAACGGCGGCCGGGTCCTCGCCCTCGTCGGCCATCCTCTGGGCCATCTTCTGGACGACCGTGGGGTTGGTGCGGCTCTGCGTAGCGATCTCCGTTTTCACGAAGTCGCTGAGCTCCGGAATCTCCACGTCCGTGGAGCTCGCGATCTTGTCGAGCATCTGGAGCATCCGAGCCATCTCGGCCTCCATCTTCTCGCCCTGCTTCGCATCCTGGTAGGTCTGGAACATGCTGACCACGGTCGCCATCAGGATGAGGAGCGAGAGGGCATAGGCGTAGCGCGGGGGCTTCTGCTTATCCCGCTCCATCCAGATGCCGAGCATGGCGGCCAGCCCGGCCACGCCGACGCCGATGAACGTAATCAAGACCTCTATGCTCATGCGTCGCGTCTCCCCGAGTTTGCCTGGCCGAGGCAGCCGATCCCGGCCCCAGCCGTTTACGGCGGCCGTTGCGGCCGCCTTCCCGCCGGCATGGTACGCGAGCGTGGCCGCTCAAGTATTCGCGCAGCTCGCGCCGCGCAGCAACCAGGTGTTCGTTTGGTCCGCCGTCGACCCCGCGCATGCACGCTGTGTGGAGGCGTGCCTTGGGCGCCCGACCCGCCAGGCCGGGCGCCCCGTCGATGCCCCGCCGCCGAGGGGATCCGGTCCGTGCATACGGACGCCGGATCACCAAGCTCGCCCAGCGCCAAACCACGCCGCGCTCGCGCAGCGAAAACCGGGGCCGAACCACTGTGGAGTGGTACTCTGCAGCCTTCACGGATGTCGTCGTGACCCCCCGTCGCGACCCTTGTGGGAGGCCCTAATGAAGAACTTGGCTCGCTACGGTTCGTACCTTGGTCTCGCGCTCATCGGCGCGTTCGTGGCCACGACTGCTGCCGCGTGTGGGAGTGATGACGACGACGACGGCGCCGGAGGCAGCGGTGCGGCGTCGTCCTCGGGTGCCGGCGCCTCCGGTGGCGGCGACCCGGGCAGCGGAGCCAGCAGCTCCAGCTCGAGCTCCAGTGGCAGCACAGGTGGCTCGAGCGATGGCGGCGCGGGCGTAGGTGGCACCAATCAAGGCGGCGCGGGTCAGGGCGGCGCCGGCCAAGGTGGCGCAGGTCAGGGCGGCGGCGGCGACTGCGCCATGAGCGGTGATCCTTGCGAGGATTGCGTCGCAGCGAACTGCTGTCCAGAGGTGACGGCGTGCCAGGCCGACGCGGCCTGCGCGGCGTGCCTCGACTGCCTCCAAGCCGCCGCGAACATGACCGAGCAATTGGCGTGCTTCGAACCGCCGCTCGGGACTGGAACCTGTACGTTCGAGAACCCGCTCGTCGTCTGTGGTCAGGGTCCCTGCGCCGCGGACTGCACCTGACGAGCTCCACGAGCGGGCTGACGCCGAATCCTTGACCCCGCCTGGCGGCCAGGCATCTGATTCGGGCCCCCGAGGGCCGGCGCGCCCCTCCGCGCGCCGGCCTCGGTACCGAGGCCCCATGCACATCCGCTCTCTCGCTACCCCGATCCTCGTCGTCCTCTCCGTCTCCGCCGCGATCGCCGCCACCGCCTGCGACGACGCCACCACCAAGCCCGCACCCGCCGGCAGCGCCGCGGCCACCGCGGCTGCCACCGCCAGCGCGGTCGCATCGGTCGCCCTTCCGCCGATGCCTTCCGCGGCCCCGCTCCCCTCCACGCAGGCCTTCATGCCGGAGATGAAGATCCCGGCAGACAACGAGCTCACTCCTGCCAAGGCCACGCTCGGCAAGCAGCTGTTCTTCGACAAGCGCCTCTCCAAGGACGGCTCCGCGTCGTGCGAGACCTGCCACGTCCCGGAGAAGGGCTGGGGCGATGGCGAGTCGCTCTCCAAGAAGGTCGGCGGTGCCATGAACACCCGCCACAGCCCGACGATGTGGAACGTCGGGTACAACGACAAGGGTTACTGGGACGGGCGCGCCGAGACCCTCGAGAAGAACATCGAGGCCGCGTGGAAGGGCCAGCTCGGCGCCGATCCCGCCGCCATCGCCGCGGCCCTCGCCAAGGTCCCGGGCTACCTCGTCCAGTTCCGCACCCTCTTCGGCGGGGACCCGACGGGCGACCAGGTGGTCAAGGCGCTCTCCTCCTTCGTCCGCACCCTCCGCAGCGGCGACTCGGCCTTCGACAAGTTCCAGAAGGGCGACGCCGCCGCCGTCGGCGAGGACGCCAAGCGCGGCTGGGAGATCTTCCGCGGCAAAGCCGCCTGCGCGGCGTGCCACGCGCCGCCGCTCTACGCCGACAACCTCTTCCACAACACCGGCATCGGCTACGACAAGCCCGAGCCCGACAAGGGCCGCGGCGGTCACACCAAGGACGCCAAGGAAGACGGCCAGTTCAAGACGCCGACCCTGCGCTCGGTGGGCACGCACGCGCCGTACTTCCACGACGGCAGAGCCAAGACCCTCGAGGAGGCCGTCGACTACATGCTCGCCGGCGGCATGAAGGACAAGAACCCGAACCTCGACGCGCGCCTCAAGAAGGTCACCCTCACGGCCGCCGAGCGCACCGACCTCATCGCCTTCATCCGCGCGCTCGAGGTCAGGGCCGAGCCGTACGACCGGCCGAAGCTGCCCTGACGTCCGACGCCTGGGAGGGCGTGGGGGCGGCTCCCACCTCCGCGCCCTGCAACGGTTGCGAGGCCGCTGCGTTTTTTGCAAGCCGAGTCCGGCCCCCGGCCGCCGTACGCCCGCTCCTGCGGAGGCGCCGCGGCCCGGCTTCGGCGCGATCGTCGGCGCGCGCCGGGCTCTGCGCCACCTCGAGGCCCGGAGCGTGTCGAGGCACGTGCCTTGCCTGAGGATGCCCGAGCTGGTGTCCTGGCCGACTGGGCGTTCCGCCGGTTGCGGCGGGGTTCCACGAGGGAGGTCGGCGAGGATGTCTTTGCAGCGGTGGACGCGTTGGGCCGAGGGCGCCGAATCAGGGCGGGATCGGCGCTGGCGCGCGTGGGCCTCCACGCTGCTCGTCGCCGTGGTCGCCCCGGCGCTGGTCACGCTGGCCACCTCCTGCAGCGACGACAACGGCTTCGGCGCCAAGCCGCCCGGGCCCCCGTCGGGTAGCACCGGCGCGGGCGGCAGCGGCGGGCCTTGCGCCGACGGCGAGTCGGCGAGCTGCCATGTCACCATCGGCGAGGAGGGCGGCATCCTGACGTGCCTCGACGGCACCAAGGTGTGCGTCGCGGGCGAGTGGGGGCCCTGCGAGGGCAGCTTCACCGCGCAGCCGATGCCCAAGAAGTCGCCCGGTGGGCGCGGCGCCCCTGGCGGCAGCGACGAGTATCCGAGCCCGCTCAGCCTCTCCACGCCCGTGTCGTGCATGAGCAACCCGTGCGACCCGAGCTGCCAGGTCTTCGACGAGGTGCCGCCGGGCGGCGTCGTCGCACCGCCGCCGGGCACCTTCGGCGCCGGCGAGATCTCCACCATTCCCCCCGGTGCCCTCGACGAGCCGTGCGACAGCGGCAGCGACTGCCAGTTCGATCACGCGTGCAACCTGCCGGCCAGCGGCACCTGCGCGCACTCGAAGTGCGTGTCCGGCGGGGCGCTCGAGCTCGGGTGCGATCCGTGCGTGGACGACATCTGCGCCACCAACCCGGCGTGCTGCACGACGCCGACCGGCACCTGCTCGCACGACATCTGCCAGCCCGGCGACGCGCTGGCGCTGGGCTGCGACGCGTGTGTCGACACCATCTGCGGCCTCGACCCGACCTGCTGCGCCGATCCGCCCTTCGACACCCCGGCGTGCGCCCATCAGGCCTGCTCGCCGGGCGATGCCCTCGACGCCGCCTGCGATCCCTGCGTGGCCAGCATCTGCGCGCTCGATGCTTCCTGCTGCGCGCCGAGCTTCGCCGCGGGGTGCGCGCACGACGGCTGCACGACCGGCGCCGCGCTCGCCGCCGGCTGCGACACGTGCGTGGCCGCGGTGTGCACCGCCAACGAGGGCTGCTGCGGCACCGACAGCACCTTCGACCCGTCGTGCGCCGCGGCGCCCGGCGGCCACGACCCGTGCGTGCCGGGCAAGGCGCTCTCCGGCGCCTGCGACACGTGCGTCGCCGATATCTGCGCCGACCCGCTCTACGCGTCGTGCTGCAGCGGCGCGGGCAACGCCTGGACGAGCGCCTGCGTCGATGCCGTGAACGAGAAGTGCGCGCCGAAGTCGTGCGACGACGGCTGGACCGACCACTGCGTCGACCTGGTGGGCGCCATGCCGGCGTGCGGCGGCGCCTCCTGCGATGCGCAGTGGACGCAGGGCTGCGCCGACCAGGTGAACCCGATCTGCGGCGGCACCTGCACCGGCGGCGGCTGGACGGCGACCTGCGTGACCGCGGTGGCCACCGAGTGCGCCCAGACCTGCGGCACGTGGGACGCGACATGCGTCGGCGAGGTGAGCGACACCTGCGGCGCCTACTGCGAGCCGCTCGGCGACCCCGACGCCGGCTGCGCTCACGATCCGTGCTTCGCCGGCCCAGCCCTCGCCGCCGCGTGCAGCACCTGCGTCACCGACATCTGCCTCGCCGACCCGAGCTGCTGCGCCACCGACTGGACCGAGGCCTGCGCGGACATGGTCGGCAGCGTCTGCGGCCAGACGTGCACCGAGGGCGACTGCAGCCCCCTCGCCACGGACACCATCGATCCAGCCTGCGCCGGTCAGCCCGACCTCACCGTCGGCGTGCCCTGCGACGACACCATCCCCGTCTGCAACCACGGCGTCGCCGATCTTCCCGCCGGCGCGGTGCTCTTCCTCTATCCCGCCGGCTCGCCGCACTTCGGCTCGGCAAGCCCGCCCAATGACGGCAGCTCGGTGGGCACCTGCGCGCTGCCCGCCGTCCCGGCCGGGACCTGCGTCAACGTCGATGGCGCCGACTGCGGCGGCGCGCTCGGCGGCCCCTTGACGGTGATGGCCAACCCGCCGCTCGGCGCCGGCAACGCGGCCGTGGTCACCGAGTGCCGCGCCGACAACAACTGGAGCGAGTACTACGGCGGCACCTGCGACGTCATGCCGCTGCCCGGCTACGGCCCCGGCACGTACTCCCAGATCTACGAGTCGCTGTGCGACGTCGGCGAGACGGCGCAGTGGGGCTTCTTCTCCTGGCACTCGACGACGCCGGGAGACTCCAGCCTGCAGTTCGAGGTGCACACCAGCTACGACATCCCCGGCCTCGGGCCGCCGCTCCTCGACGCCGGCATCGCCCAGGCCATGCCGGACACGCAGGACTGCGACATCGCCACCGGCGGCACCTGTCCGGTGAACCTCTACGACCTGTTCGGGCCCCTGGACGCGCGCAAGCCGGTGCTGGAGCTGGTGGTGACCCTCACCCCGACCAGCGACGGGACGCAGACGCCGACGCTCGAGGACTGGCAGATCACCTACTCCTGCATCGAGAGCGAGTAGCGCGGCCTCTCGCGCCCGTGCCCGCCCCGCCCGCGCGCGGGGCGCTGGGCTCTCCCAGTCGTCGAGCCGCGCCATGCCGTCGTCACTCTCCCACCGCGGAGCACCCGCCGCTCACGCGAGGCCGTGCCGCCGACTCGCATCTGCGAGGTCGGCTCAGGACGCGGGCTGCGCGATGACCTGGGGCGTCGGGATCTCCAGCCGGAACACCGACCCTCCGCGATCCGGGCAGTGGACGGTGGCGTTGCCGCCGTGCGCGCGCAACGCCAGCCTCACGAAGGTCAGCCCCAGACCTCGGTTGAGGTCCGTCTGTACGCCGCCGTCGCCCACGACCTGCGCGAACTTCTCGAAGATCGACTCGCGCACGGCCACCGGGACGCCCGGTCCGTCGTCGGCGACCTCGATGACCGCCGCCCCACCCTCATGCGCCGCGCGCAGCACCACCCGCCGCGCATGACGGAAGGCGTTCTCCACGAGGTTGTCGATGGCTCGTCGCACCACCCCCTCGTCGAGGCACGCCCGCATGGGCGCGGCGGGGAGATCGAGCAGGAGCTCGGCCCCACTGGCTCGGGCCAGGCCGCGGTACGCCTTGCTGGCACTCCCGAGAAGCGCCCCCACGTCGCAATCGACCTTGCGCAGGGGGAACGAGCTCGTCTCCAGGCGGTGGATGTCGAGCAGGTTCAGCAGCATGCTCTGCAGGCGCGCCGCAGCGGTCAGGCCGTCGGCGATGGCCTCGGCCACATCGGGGTGCGCAGCGTTCGTGTGCTCGGCCCCGAGAAAGCCGAGGCTGGCCACCACGACGGCGAGCGGGTTCTTGAGGTCGTGGACCAGCAGGCTCTGCAGCGTCTCCCGCATCCGGTCGATGGAACGCTCCCTGGAGACGTCTTCGACCATCAGCAGGCCGTAGGGCGCGCCGCGCGCCTCGAAGGATTGCATGCGGACGCGCACGTCGCGCGGCTGGTCGAGGAACGGGAAGGGGAAGGAGAACTCGATGTTCACGTCGACACGTTGGCGGCCGATCCTCTCGCGAAAGGCTCCGCCCAGCTCGCGGACGTCCATGCAGGGGGCCACGGTGCCGAAGAAGTCACGCCCCAGCACCCGGCTCCGGGGGCGCCCGGCCAGCTTCTCCTCGGCGGTGTTGTAGACGACGACCTTGCCCTGCTGGTCGAGCACGACCACGCCTACCGGCAGGCTATCGAAGAGATCCTCGAGGATGGGAAGGTCGAGGAGTCGCGCGATCGGAGCCCCGGATGCGGAGGAGAGCGTCATCGCCCGGGCCATCGGCGCTGGACGACCGAGGTTGAGCGGCCGAGCGCCGGAATGTCCTTGGGTCCCGACCTTCCTCGGGCGGTACGAGCTCTGGTTTTGCTCGGTCCGGCACCGGCGCGGCCGGGGTGGGCGCCCAGGGCCGCGGAGCGCGGGAGGCAGCGCAGTCCCGGGACGCCGGCCGGGGGAGCGGCATCTACCCATCGGAGGAGATGGGCATGCGCTACCAGGTGCTGTGCACCGACTACGACGGAACGATCGCCCACGATGGCGTGGTCGACGAGGCGACGGTTGCCGCCTTGGAACGGTTGCTGGCCTCCGGGCGGCGGCTGGTGCTGGTGACCTGGGCGAGCTCGCCGAGTGGCAGCCTCCGGCCAACGTGCTCCTGCAGAGCCTGCACAGCACGCTGATGGTCACCGCGCACCCGGAGATGCTCTCCCGGCGGTGCTCGGGTCTCCACGCTGGTCGCGGTGGGCAGGGACGCCGGCGCCACGCTGGGCGAGATGGCCATGGCGCGCGGCATCGGGCCGGCGTCGCGGCGCGATGGCGAGCTGGCGTGGGCGAGGCGCTGGTGTGGAACGTGGCGCCGGGGTAGCCGGCCCGGGTGCGCGGCCATCGAATCGATCGCCGCCGCCATCGCCGCAAGTACGCCGCGGGCGAGCTGCCGGCGGACCGCAGCTTCTGGTTCCGCGGGCCGAAGAACGCGCTCAACCTGCGCGCTCAGAACCTGATGATGTTCCTGCAGCTCGCCGACGGGGTCGACGACGAGACCTGGGAGCACCACCGGCGCCAGCACCACTATTCGCGCTGGTTCCGCGACTCGATCAAGGACGAGACGCTGGCCGAGGAGGCGTCGCGCATCGAGGGGCTGATCACCCTGACGGCGGACGAAGGACGCAAGCTGCTGCGTGCCGCGGTGGAGCGCGACTACACGCTCCCCGCCTCGCCGCTGCCGGTGGCTGGCGCGAGCTGAGCCGGGCGGGCACGAGCTCGCGGAGCGCACTGCGGGCGTCGAAGCTAGGGGCCGAGCTGGGGCAGCGCCAGCGTGCCGGTCCCGACGCGCGTGCCGTTGTCCATGAAGGCGCTGCTCTGGGAGACGACCACGCTGAGCGGCGTGGTCTCGCCGGGCAGCGCCTCCACCTCGGCCAGCGTGCTCCCGTCCTGGGCCTGGATGCCGATGGCGTTGGCGGCGCTGACCACAGCGTCGAGCACGGCCGTGCTGCCCGCGAACAGCAGCCCGGTACGCGCGTTGTTCGTGCTCCAGACCTCGCTGAGCAGCGCGGTGGAACCAACCACGGCCACGAGCCGTCGCCGAAGGTGCCGTCGCCGTATGGCAGGGTGCCCTCGACCAGGCTCTGACGAGCGGTGAGCAGGCTGCTGTCGCCGCCGACGATCACGCCAGCCTGGTGGTTGCGCAGCACGGCACAGGCCTCGAGCTCGGCGGTCGCGTTCCAGACGTCCACGCCGCGCCCGAACTGGCCGGTCTCGTCGGTCGTGGTGTCGATGACCAGGGTGCGTCGCAGCACCGCCGAGCCACCGGCGCCGTTGTCGAGGCCGCCGACGAGGATACCGCCATGGATCGAGCGCACCACGGCCAGGTCGTCGGCCTCCAGCGAGCCGCCGAAGCCGACACGCACGCCCACGCCGCTGGCGGGGACGCCGGGGATGCGGACCGTGTCGGTGACCAGCGAGCGGCGCACGCCGATGTGCGCGCCGGGTTCCTGGGAGACGAGCGCGGAGTCGCGGCACTGCACCAGGGCCACGTCGTCGAGGTCGATCACCGCGCCGGTGTCGGCCACCACGCCGATGCCGGTCGCGCCCTCGGCCGCGGAGAACGGTCCGCGCGCCACCACGCCGGTGAGGGTGGCGGTGGTGCCGGCGCCGGTGGCCAGGAGCTGCGCCTCCTCGTTGCCGACCAGTGCGCTGCGCGTGACCTCCACGCTGCCGCCGCCCTGGACCTCGACGCCGTGACCTCCGAACGCGGTGGCATCGGGGGTGGCCGCCTGCAGGACGCTGTCGGCGAGGGTCGCGGTGGCACCGTCCACGCTGACGTGCGCACGCACGTTGGAGAGCAGTGCGCTCTCGCGCACCTCGACCAGCGCGTCCTCGAGGGCGATCAGGCCGCCGGCGAGCTGTCGCTCCGTTCCGGCGGCCAGGACGGTGTCGCGCACGACCGACCGCGAGACGGTCACCCGCGTGCCGCGCTCGACGGAGACGGCGCCGGCGACGTGGTTGCCGACCAGCGCCGAGGAATCGACGTCCACCTGCGCGCCGCCCTGGGCGAGGAGACCCATGCCCTGGGTGCCGCCCTCGGGCACGGTGCCCACGATCCGCGAGCGGAGCAGGTGCATCGAGCCGCTCAGCGCCACCACGCCGCCCGCGCGGTTGCCCTGGAGCGCCACGTCCTCGACGGTGACCTCGCTGCCGAGGCCGAGCACGCCGCCGAGGTGACCGCTGATGGTCATGCCACTGAGCCGGACCGCGCCGGCGTTCTCGACGTCGAAGCCTGCCAGCCCGCCGCCCGGGCTCTCGACGCGCACCTGCGACGCGCAACGACCGACGACCTCCACCGAGGCCAGCACGTGCACGCCCTCCACGTAGGTGCCAGCCTCGACGGCGATGACATCCCCGTCCTCGGCGGCGGCCAGCGCCGCGGTCAGTGAGGCGAAGTGGGTGGCGTCGATGTCCTCGGGGGGGAGGCTGGCGTCGACGAAGAGCGTCGCGCCCGGGGGAGGGAAGGCATCGGCGCAGGCCACCGGCTCGCACGCCGTGCTGCCGATGCGCTCCAGCCCCGTGTCGCACGCCTCGGCGGGCAGCACGGCGTGGCAGCCCCAACCGCTGGTGTCGAGCTCGAAGCCCTCGGGGCATCCGCTGGTCCAGCCGGTGGGCACGCAGTCGCGGTCGCCGAGCGATGGCCGCGTGCCGGCGGGGCAAGCCTCGAGCGGGGCAACCGCCACGCAGCCGTGCGCGCCGGCCTCGAACCCCTCCGGGCAATCGCAGTCGCTGCACGGCTCGCCGCTCGACGCCGCGGAGGACGGACCGCCCTCCGCGCCGTCGGAGGAGCAGCCGGCGGCCGCGAGGGCCGCGACGAGGCCGAACGCTCCCCAGCTGCCTCGCATGGCGCGATGTGGCGGCACCGCGGCGCGGCGGTCAAGGGACGGGCACGCACCCGCCGTCGAGGGCGGCGCTGGCGCAGCGCTCGGTCCGCGCCACGCCGCCAGGCGGCCGCGATCGCGCACCGCGGACGCGCGGGCGCCCGCTCAGGAGCGGGATGTTGCTCAGCACGCACTCACCCCAGACGCCGCCGGCGCACGACATGCGCCCGGGCCCGCAGACGATCTGGTCGCCGACCTTGCTGTAGACCTGGCCGCAGTCGTAGAGCTCGCCGTCGGTGTCGCACGCGCAACCGGGCAACGGATCGGAGCCGTGGCAGACCGGCGCGCCGCCGCTGCCGCTCTCCGCGGCGCTGCTGGAGCTCGGGCTACCCCCGTCGGCTCCAGCGCCGCCGGCCCCCGTGGTGACGGGGTTCGCCGGTCGCGGGGCCGTCCTCACCGGGTCTTCCTCGGTGCAGGCCGCGACGGCCAGCGAGAGGAGCAGCACCGCGAACGCGGGGTGGACGCGATGGACGCGCATGGATCATCTCATCGGCCGCCAGGCCAGAAGGTTTAGGAAAGGATACGTGGTCGCCGTCCGAGGCGCGGTTCTGCGCAGGCCCTTTCTCCCGAAAGGCGATCAGCTCTCCGAGCCGCAGGCGCCCCACTGGCCACCGTCGCACACCTCGACGCCGACGAAGCAGGTCTGGACGCCGCCGTTCTGCTTGAGCGTCACCTTGCACTCGCGGGTCGCGCCGTCCTCGCAGTCGGTCGGCTCCGTGCCGGTGCACGCGCCCACGCTGGCGTCGCTGTCGTCGCAGTCCGTACCCGCGGCGCACGCAGCACCGAAGCCGTCGCCGTCCGCGTCGATGCACTCCGCCGACGGCAGGGCCGCGGTGGGGTCGGCATCGGCCTGGCCGCAGCCGGGGGCGGCGACGAGGAGGGCGAACAGGATGGCGATCAGCGGGCGGGTCGTCTTCACGGTACACGGCTACTGCGAGCAGCGTGCCATGCGACGACTGCAAGCAGTTTCGTGCGCTTACGACCGTTGTTCGGTGCGCCGAACAGGCCGGCAGCCCCGGCGTTCGGCGGAGCGTACGCCGAACCGAGCGCCCTGCTCGGCGCGCCGAACCGCGTGGATCAGCTCGTTTGTTCGTTCCGGCTCGGCGAGGCCCGGGCTTCCACCCGGCACCGAGCGGCGTCCCCTGCAGGCGTTGCCGGGGCGTCGCATCGCCGCGCGGCACGCTGACGCCGCGCAGCGCCGGGCGGACTGCGACGGGACCTCGCGCGCACCGGACGTGGCCGCGGCCGCGGGCGACCATTCGAGCGTGCGCATCTCGTGCGCCGAGTGTCCGAGCTTCGTCGAGCTCCCCGAGCAGATCGAGATGCTCGGGAGGTTCGTCTGCGCCTCGTGCCGCCGACGCTTCTCGGGCGTGCACGCCGCCGAGCCGGCGCAGCGGCCGGCGTCGCAGCCGCCCGCACGCCGGCGCGCCGGCCCTCGCCGCTCGTCGCGTCCGCCGCGGCGCCGTACCAGCACCCGCCGGACGTCGTCCACGCACCGCAAGCGCCCCGGCTGCCGGTGTTCGAGAAGCGAGCGCGGCCGCTCCTCTTGTTGCTCCGCAGCCACCCCCGGCGCCCGCGCCCTCGCAGCGACCGCCGCCGACGGCGTTGCTCGAGCCAGCGCGCGCGCCGATGGGCTCGCACCCGTCGTCGCCTCCGCCGGCGATGATCGCCGCGGAGCCGGTCTCCGATCCGTTCCGCGCCTCGAAGAAGCGCACCACGACCATCGCTGCCGTCGGCGCGGGCGCGCTGGCGCTGGTGGTGCTCGCCGTGGTCGGGCTCGGCGGCAGCGGCGACGCGCCCGACAAGGGCGCAGCAGCGACCGCGCCGAGCTTGGCGCCGCAGGAGACGCGCCCCAGCACGCCCGCCGCCACGCAGCCGGGGGCCACGGCGCCGGCCGCCGCGCCGCCCGCTGCGCCGGCCGGGCCGGCGGGCGCCTTCGATCGGGCCGCGGCGGATCAGGCGCTGAACGCGATCGTCGAGAAGAGCGACACCTGCAAGAAGGCCGGCGACCCCGCGGGGGTGGCGCGCATCAAGGTGACCTTCGATCCCAACGGCAGCGTGGCGGAGAGCGAGATCGAGCGCGGTGCGCTGTCATCCACGTCGACGGGCAAGTGCCTGGCGAAGCTCTTCAAGGACGTGCGCGTGCCGCCCTTCAAGGGCGAGATGATGAGCCTGACGCGCGCCATCGTCGTTCGCTGAGCGCGCTGGCCTACTCCGACAGAACGCAGGTCACCTGGAGGTTCCAGGCGTTGAGCACCGGCGGGGCGCTCTTGTCGCTGGTCGGCACCAGGTGCGAGCGAACGCGCAGGAACTCCCGCGCCCCCCGCGCCGCCGTTCGCGCCGCTTCCGCCGCCCGCGCCCGCTTCGCCGGTGCCCCCGACGCCCGCGGAGGAGCTCGAGGCGGCGGCGGCCGGGTTGCGGGCGGGCAGCTTCTCTTCCTCGGTGCAACCGACTGCGACCCATGCCGACAGCGCGAGGCCGAGGGCGAGAGGAATCGGGCGGTGTCTCATGGTCGCGTTCCTGTCGAGCGTTGCAGGCCGTCCCCCCGGCCGGACAAAACCAACGCAAAGGTGTGCGCCATGAGAACGGCGTCTCGCGCCAAATCTTGAGCGAGGAATGGCTGCGGGGGAGAGGACGGAGGCGTTCTCGGGGCGTGGCACCCACAGCGCACCGCATCCGCGCAGATCCGGCGCCCCTTCTCGGCGTCCTGGCACCCGGCGGCCATGCAGGGGCGTGTGGGTGCGCGTGGTGCCCGCACCTGCGGCGCGGGGTGCGCGTACTGTGGGCGGTGGTGCGCCCTGCTTGACCGCGCAGCGGATGACGACTGGAATCCACCCCGATGCCGCAGCGCCAGCGTTACCTCTTCGTGTGCGTCAACCGCCGCCCTGACGGCAACCCCAAGGGCTCGTGCGCGCAGTCTGGCGCCGAGGCGCTGCACGCCGCGCTGAAGCAGGAGATCTTCCAGCGCGGCCTGGCCAAGACCGAGGTGCGGGCCTGCACCTCGAGCTGCCTCGACCTGTGCTGGGTCGGGCCATCCATCGCCGTCGAGCCGGACGGGTACTTCTACGGCCGCGTGCAGATGGGCGACGTGAAGGAGATCGTCGAGGCGCTGCAGAGCGGTGGGCGCGTGGAGCGCCTGCTGTTGCCCGCAGCGGATTTCGACGAGAAGACGTCCGCGCCCGGGTTGCCGCCGGCTGCCGCCGGGCCCGCGGCCCAGGCGTCGCCGGGCCCGGTGGCCAGCGAGCCGAAGCCATGAGCGGGTTCGAGTTCCGCGAGACGATGTCCGGCAGCTACCACCTGCTCGACCGGCCCGACGAGGAGCGACCCTTCTCGTTCAGCGTGCGGGCCCGCTCGGTGCCGTGGCTGCGCTTCCTGCGCGAGCCGCTGGCGGACATCGAGGGCGAGGTCGACGCCGAGGGCTTCGCCGACCACCGCGCGCTGCGCGGGACGATGCTCCTCGATCTGGTGCGAGCACGACGCCTCGGCTACCGCTTCGACTTCGCCGACAACGAGGGCAAGCGGCGCGTCTTCCGCGGCGAGAAGCGCGTCGAGCTCACCCGCCTGGCGCACACCATGACCACCTTGCCCGGCGCCATCGAGGACGAAGGCGGGCGGGAGGTCGGGCGGGTGCTGGTGCGCTTCGATGCGCGCAGCGACCTCCTGCAGTTCCTGAGAAGTTTCCGCGCGCAGAGGTGAGGGCGAGATGCAACGACTGGTTCCGGCGCGCTGCGCGGTGGTGGTGGTCGACGTGCAGCACAAGCTCGCCGCCGCCATGCCGGCGGTGCAGATGAGCGAGCTGCTGCGGGCGGCGACGGTGATGCTCGGGCGTGCAAGCTGCTGGGGCGCAGCCATCTACACCGAGCAGTACCCGGCGGCCTGGGCTGATGGATGCCCTGGCGGAGCCGCTCGCCGCGGTGGAAGTGCGGGTGGAGAAGGTCGACTTCGGCGTGCGACGAGCGTTTCGCGCGCGCTGGCGGCCACCAGCGCCAAGACGGCGATCGTGCTGGGGATGGAGACGCACGTCTGCGTGTTCCAGACGGTGCGCGAGATGCGCGCCCGCGGGCTGGAGGTCCACGTACCCGTCGACGGGGTGGCGTCGCGGCGGGACGATCACCGCGCCGCCGGGCTGGCGCTGTGCCGGGAGGCCGGCGCCACGCTGACCACGATGGAGACGGTGGTCTTCGACTGGCTGCGCCGCGCGGGGAGCAGCGAGTTCAAGGCGCTGTCGAAGCTCATCCGCTAGGGCGCGACACGGACACGGGCACGGGGCACGGGCCGGCACGGACACGGGCACGGGCACGGGCACGGGCACGGGCACGGAGGTTCGCGCAGCACGGATCGGGGCGGACGTGCGCTCGCTGGCTTGACGGGCGCGGTGGAGGTGCGGACACTCTCCCAGACCAACCGGAGATGCGGCGGCATCGTGCTCGCAGGGTGCCGCTGCGCCGTCGCAACTGGAGGTGACGCGTGACGCCCAAGAACACCAAGCCCGCCATCAAGCGACGTGATGGCGCCGGCCACATCGATCCCACGTACGCCAGGGAGCTCCTGGAGCAATCCGGCAAGAGCGACGACGGCAACGATCGCGCATTCCTCGATGGGGCGCGCAGCGGGGACGAGCTCGCCGAGGAGCTCGGGGAGGCGTTCGTGGCCAGCGCCACCTCGGGTGAAGAAGCGGAGCCCGAGCGGCACGACCGCGTCACCGAGGCGGAGCGCGGCGGACCCTTCGTGGGCAGCACCGCGGGCAACGAGTTCGCCGAGGGGACGGACGCGTCTAACCCCGAGGATGCGGAGCGCGAGGCGTTCCCGACGACGAGCGGCACCGGGGGCGACGCCGACTGAACGGCCCGCGCCCCGAACGCCATCACCACGTGGGATACGGGCCTCGAGGGTGGCCGCGCCTGGCGATCATCTCCAGGCGCGCCTCCCGAGCGGGCTCGATCCAGGCCCAGTAGTCGGTGCGGTCGATCCCCTCGTAGAAGTCCCGGTACTCCTGGTCGAGCCGCGTCTGGTCGTCGTAGGCCACGCCGCTGTTGTCGCGCGTGGCGAGCTCCGCCAGGAAGGCCGTCAGCTCCGCGTCGCCGGTGCCGGCGGCGAGCGGGAAGCTCGGGTCGGCGAAGCCCGGAGCGTCGCGGTAGAAGTTCTTGGTGCCGTAGATTGCCTCGGCGATGTCGTAGTCGTCGTCGGTGTACGCGTACCAAATGGCGGCGATGCCCATGCCCTCGTTGACCGCCCCGCCGGGCCCGCCGTGGGCGTCGTTGTATGCGTGGTACGTCTCGTGCGCAGAGGTGCCGGCGATGAGGTCCACCGCGCCGTCGTAGTCCGCCGTGCCAGGCGCGAAGGCGGCGAAGGTTTGCGCGATGGCGTCCTGGTTGAAGTACACGCCGCGAGCGACGTCGGGACCGCCCGGCGTGAAGAAGTGGGCGCCACCGGCGAACGCGAAATCCGCCGCGGTCGGGTCGTAGAGACTGATCGGCGTGTTGGCCAGCGTCTCGGCGTACACGTCGAGGCGACCGGTGGCCGTCATCGCGGTCATGGCATCGGCGAGGCGCGAGTCGACGGCGTTGCCGTCCGCGTCGCGCAGCACCGTCTCCATGAAGGTGTCGAGCAGCCCCTCGTCGCGAATGGTCTGCATGGCCAGGTGCGAGCCCTCGACTCCGA
>JBBJMR010000499.1:0-4195 GCA_037720395.1 Polyangiaceae bacterium | reverse complement strand
GCGGCGTCGCCAGCGGGCCCATCGCGCGACGGCGCCGTCGCAGCGGCGCGAGCGTGTCGGGGGCGAAGGTGATCGGCGCGAGATTCGATGCGCTCCACCCATCCACATCGCCGCGCAGGCATTGGCGCGTCGCTTGCCGATGCTCGCCGCCAAACGCGACTGCGCGACACCGCGGTCGCACGCGACAGAACGACCACGGGAGAAACCTACGATGACCTTGTTTTCCGGCCGCTCCTTGCTTGCCCCCATGCTGGCGTTCCTCTCCATCGCGCCCGCGGGCTGCGGTGGCGCCGACGACGTGGATGGCGATGCGCTCGCCGACGAGGAAGAGGTCGCCGCGGAGGCCGCGGCGGCGGCGTCGCGACCGCTGATGCGCATGCCCTTCGGGTGCGGTCAGACCTGGGTCGCCGACACGCGCTCCAATCACAGCCCGCAGTGGGCAGTGGACTTCAACCGCGCCAACGACTTCGGCGACACCGTGGTCGCCTCGGCGAGCGGCGAGGTCACCCGCGTCGATAACGAGGGCAACGACAGCTACGGTCGATGGATCGAGATCGGGCACGGCGACGGTTGGCGCACGCGCTACGCGCACCTCTCCGTGCAGTCGGTGCACGTCGGGCAGAAGGTGAAGATGGGACAGAAGATCGGCGAGGTCGGCTCGACCGGCGGCTCGACCGGCTCTCACCTGCACTACGAACAGCTCCACGACGGCGACCCGGTCAAGGTCATCCTCGGCAACGCGCACGTGAAGTACTTCGAGACGCGCTCCTACACCTCGCACAACGGCTGCTGACGCCAGGCGGCCGGCCACCGCCGAGCCCGCGCGCTGCACGCGTGGCCGGTGGACGACTGGTCGATGCGTGGCTGCCGCCTGACCACCGCGCATCGCGCACGCACCGCGTCACCGTCGCGCCGCGGCGATCATTCGGCGGTGGCCTCGAACCAGGCCTCGGCGATGGCCTGGAGCGTCTCTTCGCTGGTGGCGTCGCCGTCGGTCACGCCATTGGGCGCGCCGAACGAATAGACGATGCGCCCCACCGGCACGCCCTTCACCAGCACCGTGAAGGAATCCTCCGCCAGCTCCTGGATATTGTACGTCTTGCCCAGGAGGGTGACCGTCTTGTTCGCGACGTCGGCAACGGCGGCGGTGCTCATGACGTGGCTACTACTCGAGCCGCCGTGCCGGGACACGGAAAACGGCAGCCGCCGCCCGTCTCACGGCAGGCTTTCCGTCTCCGGCACTCGGCGAACCGCACGCGGCATGGCCTCGCTCCAGGCGAGGTCGTCGTCGTTGGGGCCGTCGCCGAGCGTGAGGAGCCGGACCGGTCCCCAGTCGACGGCATAGCGCGCGCCTGCGCCGCTGCCGTCGTGCCGCTCCGCCACGCGGTCGCGCACCAACGAGCCATTGTTCTTGTCGTGGTTGCCGATCATCTCGTACGCCGGAACGCGGCGCGGATGGCATCCTCGTTCTTGGCTTCGACCTCGGCGCTGAACCCGAAGTGGTGTCGGAGGCGACGAAGAAGGTCACCGAGTCACGGGTGGCGCAGTCGCCACTCGCGTGGGACGCAGCCGCGGCGGAGCCCGAGGGAGCAGCTCGGCCGTTGGGCGCGAACGCCCGATGGCTGGGGCGGGCGTCAGCCCCACATCCCCTGCACCATCAGCCACGTGGTGAATACTGGCGGCGAGCTCGCGGCCAGGACGGCGATGGTCCACGCGTCGAGCGTGGCGAGCCAGGGCGGCGGCGCCACGTCCTGGGGCCGCGCGCGCGCCGCCTGCCGGTACACGGGGGCGGGTGCGTCGATGTGCATGGCGCGCGCTCTGCGCGCCGCGCGGCGCCACGCCAGCTGCAGAAGGCCCGCCACCGCGAGCCCCGCCGCGCTGGCCACGCGCCAGCTCATCGCGGGTCGCAATCGCGAGATCAGGTGGCGATGCGACACCAGCTTCGACGTCAGGTCGCTGCTGCGCACGCCGAAGACGCTGCCGCCGCTGCAGAAGTAGAGGAAGCCACCGACGACGTCCTCGCGCACGACGAGCGGCATCTCGCGCACGTAGAGGGCAGAGTGCAGGTGCGGACGGTCGTCGAGCAGCAGCGAGACAGAGCCTGGCGCGCCGTTGGCCGGCGGCGTGTATTCGACCGTGGGCCGCCTGGACGTGCTCTGCGCGTCGAGGAGCACCGTTGCCGTGGCCGGCGGACCGTGGGGCGGAGCCTCGGCCTCGAGCCGGGCGATGATCGGGAGCGACTCCAGGTACTCGGCGCGCGTCGGTGCCCCCACGGACTGCGTGAAGACCAAGGCCGCCGCCACCACCGCCAGCGCCGTGCTCAGCCGCAGCCAGGTGAAGAGCGGAGGCAAGTCGTCGGCCGCCGGAGGCTCGAGCGTGCGCAGCACCGCGGGTGCGATGCACCAGGCGGCGAGGGCGAGCAGCCCCGCGATCAGCGAGAGGAACGTCGCGCCTGGCCCCAGCGTGGCCAAGCGCCAGGAGACGCGCCTCCAGCAGTCGGCGTCCGCGCACGCCGTGAACGGGATGGCCACGGCCATGTGCGCCCAGTGCGCGGGGAGAGCCGTGATGAACGGTGCCATCAGGGCCAGGGCACAGGGCAGGGCCGGCGCGGCTCTCCGCACGCGAGGGATGAGGTAGAGGGCGCGGGCAGCGCCAGGAAGACGAGCGCGGTCACCACGTGATGCGTCTCGCTCAGCGCGAACCGCAGCGCCAGGTCGGCGATCACCACCCACAGCGCGAACAGAACCGGCATCGTCGTCCAGCAACCCGGCTGCTCCGCCGGCTGTTCCGGCAGCGGTGGCCGTCGCGCGAGAATCGGGCGCTGCGCCAGGTCGAGGGCCGCGCGGGCGGCTCGCGCTACTGCTGGCTCTCGAAGGTGCGGAAGCGGCTCTCGAGCTTCCACTGCATCCGGGCGCGCTCGCTGCCGTCGAGGAACGACTGGCAAGCGTCGTTTGGCAGCTCACCCAGGCCCATGCTGTCCGTCGCCACGCAGGCGGCGACCGGCTCGGCGTTGGCCACCGAGACGAAGAGCGCGTCGCCAGGGAGGAAGGCGTGTTGCAGGCTGTCGCGCGCCGTGGCCTTGAGCTGACGATAGTCGAGGTGCTGGTCGAGCACGGCGCGCTGGTACTCGCCGGCCATGCTGGAGCGCGACACGCCCTGGTCGTCGGTGCCCAGCGCCACCGGCACGTCGTTGGCGAGGTATTCGGAGAGGGGGTGATCCGCGCCGCCGACCTCGAGGATCTGGATGTTGGAGCTGAGGCACACCTCGACCAGCACGCCCATGTCGCGCATGTCGGCCATCAGGCCTTGCGGATCGGTCTCCGAGAGGATGTCGAGCCCGTGTCCGATGCGCCGTGCGTGGCCGGTGTGCACGGCCTCGCGGATGTGGAAGGTGGTGGCGTCGGGGAACCCCGGCGGCAGGTACTCCTCGGTGAGCTCACCGGCGTGCAGCGTGATCTGCAGTGGGCTCGTCTGGGGCACGGTGTACTGCTCGTGCAGGAAGTCGAGCATGGCCATGTGCAGCTTGTAGTTGGTCAGCGAAGGCGCATCGTCCTCGGGCGAGGAGAGGTTGGCGCCAACGATCCACTTGGTGTCCGCGGCCATCTCGAAGGCGCTCACCAGCTGGCCGAAGATGCTGTCGTTGGCGCCGGTGCGCGAGACCTGGGCGATGAAGCGCATCTCCACGTCGCAGGCGTCGGCCGGGCTGATGTCGTCGCAGCCCAGCACCGTCTGGTACGCGTCGCGCGCGGTCTCGACCACCTGGACGTCGGCGGCGACGTCTCCTGCGAACGAGGGGTGGGCCACCAGCGACGCGTAGAAGGCCGGGATGTCGGCGGCGGTGAGCGTGCCGGACCACACCGAGGCGGCCAGGTCGCCCACGTTCTTGCCGAGGTTGAACATCGTCTCGACGTAGAGCTGGTTCTCGTCGGCGGCGCGCGCCGCCACGTCGGCCAGGGTGTCGTCGCGGTGCGCCCCGGCGACGGCCCCGAACTTGCCGAAGGTGGAGAAGAAGTGGTCGTGCCCGCTCTGGGCGCCGGGCACGAAGCCCTCCATCGACCAGGCGCCCACGATGTCGTCGTAGAAAGCGCCCATGTCGGGCACGGGCTGCGTCGATGCCGAGCACTGGTTGGCGTAGACGGCGGCGAAGGAGGTGCTGTTGATGCAGTCGCCGTCCTCCTTGGCCCAGTCGAGGTAC
>JBBJMR010000498.1:0-4228 GCA_037720395.1 Polyangiaceae bacterium | reverse complement strand
GCGCCGTGCCGGGGCGCGGGAGCTTCTGCCAGATCTCCTCGGTGATGAAGGGAACGAACGGGTGCAGGAGGCGCATGGCCGCCTCCAGGGTGTAGGCGAGCACGTCGCGCGTCTCGCGGGCGGCGTCGTCGTCGCGGCGCGGCTCGTCTTCCTTGCGCCCGCCGAAGACCGGCTTGGTGAGCTCCAGGTACCAGCTACAGAGCTCGTTCCAGAAGAAGTCGTAGAGACCCTGGGTGGCCTCGTCGAGCCGGAAGTCGTCGATGCCCTGCCGCGCGGTCCGCGTCACCGCGTCGAGGCGCGACAGGATCCAGCGGTTGGCGAGGAGGGTCGCCGCCGGCGGCGTGTCGGCCACCTGCGCGCCCTCCAGAAAGGGCAGGGCGAAGCGGGTGGCGTTCCAGATCTTGTTGCAGAAGTGGCGGTAGCCCTCGATCTTCCTGGGGCTGAGCGGGATGCGTTTGGCCTGCGGCGAGTAGCTGGCCAGGGTGAAGCGCAGCGCGTCGCCACCGTAGGCCGGGAAGCCGGCACCCATCTGCGCCGCCGAGGGGTAGGCGCGCTTGAACTTCTTCAGCGCCTCGTCCGGCGGAGCGCCGGGCAGGGCCTTCTCGACCACCGTATCGAACGTCGCCCCGTGGATGAGGTCGAGCGGGTCGATGACGTTGCCCTTGACCTTGCTCATCTTCTCGCCGGTCTCGTCGACCACCATCCCGTGCAAGAGCACGCGCGAGAAGGGCGCCTTCCCCATGAAGTGGATGCCCATCATCATCATGCGGGCCACCCAGAAGAAGAGGATGTCGTAGCCGGTCTCCAGATCGCTGGCTGGGTAGAACTTCGACAGCGCCGGCGTCTGCGCCGGCCAGCCCAGCGTGGAGAAGGGCCAGAGGCCGCTCGAGAACCAGGTGTCGAGCACGTCCTCGTCCTGGGTCACCGGCTTGCCGCAGGTCCCGCAGCGGCAGAGCGTGTCCTCGCGCGTCACGGTGATGTGACCGTCCGTGCAGTGGAAGGCCGGGATGCGGTGCCCCCACCAGAGCTGCCGCGAGATGCACCAGTCGAGGATGTTGGAGAGGAAGTGCTCGTAGGTCTTCGTCCACTCCTCGGGGATGATCCGGGTCTCGCCGCTGCGCACTGCGGCCAGCGCCGGCTCGGCCAGCGGCTGCATCTTCACGAACCACTGGGTGGAGATCATCGGCTCCACGATGGTGCCGCTGCGCTCGCTCCTGGGAAGCACCAGGTCGTGCGGCTTGCTCCCGCGCGCCAGGCCCTTGTCCTCGAGCGCCTTCTTGACCGCCTTGCGGGCCACGAAGCGATCCATTCCCGCGAACGGCCCGCCCTCGGCGTTGAGGGTGCCGTCGAGGTTCAGGATCGAGATCTCTTCCAGGCCGTGGCGCTTGCCGGTGGCGTGGTCGTTGAAGTCGTGCGCCGGCGTCACCTTCACCGCGCCGGTGCCGAACTCGGGATCGACCAGGATGCCGTCGGTGATCACCGGGATGGTGCGGTTCACGAAGGGGTGGACGAGCCGCTTGCCGTGCAGGTGCGTGTAGCGCGGGTCGCTGGGGTGCACCGCCACCGCGGTGTCGCCGAGCATCGTCTCCGGGCGGGTGGTGGCCACCACCAGCTCGCCCTCGCCTCCCTCCACCTGGTACGCAAACTCGAAGAGCTCGCCCTTGGCCGGCTCGTTCTCCACCTCGAGGTTGGAGAGCACCGTTTGCGCCTCGCAGTCCCAGTAGATGAGGCGGGTGCCGCGGTAGATGAGGCCCTCCTCGTAGAGGCGCACGAAGGCCTCGCGCACGGCCCGCGACATCTCCGCGTCCATGGTGAACCGGGTGCGCGGCCAGTCGGCGCTGGTGCCCATCACCCGCTGCTGCTCGGTGATGCGCCCGCCGCTCGTGGCCTTCCACTCCCAGATGCGCTCCACGAACCTCTCGCGGCCGAGCTGGTGTCGGTTGGTGCCCTCGCGCTTGAGCTGGCGCTCGATGACCGTCTGGGTGGCGATGCCGGCGTGGTCGATGCCCGGCAGCCAGAGCGTGTTGTACCCGCGCATGCGGAACGAGCGCACCAGGATGTCCTCGAGCGTGCACGTCATGGCGTGCCCCATGTGCAGCGAGCCGGTGACGTTCGGCGGCGGCATGGGCAGCACGTAGACGGGGCGTGGATCGGCGGCGTCGTCGACGGCGGCGAAGACGTTCTCTTCGATCCAGTACGCGTACCAGCGCGGCTCGACGTCCTTGGGATCGTAGGCCTTGGCGAGCTCTCGGTCGGTCATCGTCTGCTCGGCCGCGGGATACCACGTAGAGGCCCGCGCCGCGCCTCTCCACCCCCCCGCGCGCGGCCGCGCGCGCCCGACGGACGCACCGGCCGGCGGGGAAGGAGACCGCGGCCGTCCTGGTAGTCTGGGGCGTGCTCCCCTGGCTCTCCGACCGGCTGGTGACGCTCTTCAGCCGCGGGAGCGAGGGGCGCCGGCGCATGCGTCGCTCGGCACACGGCAGCTCGGTGTTCGCCACGGCGGCGCGCGTGTGGTCGGAGGTGGCCGACGCGCGCGGCCTGGAGGCCGTCGACGACCCGATGCGACGTGAGCTGCGCTACGCCGGCGCCATCCGCGGGCTGCCGTGCGAGCTGGCGCTCGAGGACACCGGCGAGTCCTTCGCCACCTGGCTGACGGTCGAGAGGACGGCCGACCTGCCCGCCGCGGTGCGCGTGGTCCGCGCCGCGCCCATGGCGGCGCTGGCGGCGCGCATCCTGCGGCGGCGCCACGCCTCCGGGGACGCGGACTTCGACGCGGTCTTCCTGATCACCAGCGCCTCGGCGCTGGCGGTGACCATGGCGCTCGACGAGGACGCCCGCGCGGCGCTCCTTGCCGTCGCCCACCGTCTGCCGGAGCTGAACGTCTCGTCGCGCGCGGTGGCGCTCCGGATGCAGGGCGTGGAGCTCGGCCACGACGCGCTGCTCGCCCTGATCGACGCGCTGGTGCGCGCGCCGACCGCCGCGGCCATGCCCTACCGCTGAGCCGCGCTCGGCGCGCTGCTCACTTGGTGAGCCGCGAGATCTCTTCCTTGATGATCGTCTCGGCGAGCACCGGCACGACCTCCCACACCACGCGCTCCACGATCTCGCGCGAGAGGGCCATCACCGCGTCGACCTGGACCTGGCTCAGGCCGAGCTCCTGGAGCTTGCCGGCCATCTGCCCGTTGACGTGCGCGGAGGCGCCGGCTGCGGGGGCCGCGGCGCCTGCGGAGCGCGACTGGAGCGGCACGCCGGTGGCCGGCGTGGGCGAGAGCGACTCGCCCGCCTTGCTGGCGGAGCCGCCCGGCGGGGCGCGGTGACGGCCTGGTGGACGGCGGGTGCCGGCGCGGGCGCGTTCATCGAGGGGCTGTACTGGCCGATGAGGGTCTTGGCGCGCGAGGTGGCCGCGGTGGCGGGCGCCGGGCCGCCGGTGGCCACGGGGCGGGCCTGCGGTGCGGCGTACACCGGCGCGGGGGCCGGAGCGGGCGCCGGTGCCGGCCTTGCGGCAGGCGCCGCGGCACCAGCGGGCGCGCCGGCGGCGGTGCCCACCCGCCCGTCGAGCAGCTTCTTGATCTTGTCGATCATCTGCTGCGTGTCGAAGGGCTTGTCCATGTGGTCGTCGGCCTGCGCCGCGGCGCCACGGGCGGGGTCGTACGGGTTCTGCTTCGACGAGAGGATGACCACCGGCGTGCCCGGCGCGATCTGCTTGATCTGCTTGCAGAGGTCGTAGCCGGTGCGCGGGTCGAGGGTGGTGTCGGCGATGACCAGCGCGGGCTTGTCGGAGCGCAGCTTGGCCACCGCGTCGTCGGGGCCCGTGGCGGTGACCACGCGGAAGTCCGGCGCCGAGAAGGTGATCTCGAGGACCTTGCGCATGGTCACGCTGTCGTCGACGGCGAGAAGAGTGATGGCCACGGAGGCGTCTCCTTCGAGAGGCGCAGGCAGGCAGCCCCGTACTCCGGGAGCCATTCTGCGATGACCGGGTGGTTGGAAAGCTCCCGGGGCCGGTGATCATCCGACCCCGACGCGCGATGTGTCAACAACGCGGCGCTTTTTGTGTGGTCCCGGCGGAGCGCTCGGGGTGGGCAGCGCCAGCGCCCGATCCCCCGGACGCTCGTCCTTCCACTGGGTAGGATGGCGAGCCCGATCGCCTCGACCCGGCCCCGATGGGCGGCCGGGGGCCAAGATGACCAAGCCGCCCTCGCCACCCGTTCAGCGTCCGCTCGCTCCGCGG
>JBBJMR010000217.1:0-15450 GCA_037720395.1 Polyangiaceae bacterium | reverse complement strand
CGTTCATGGTCTTCGACTTCTTCATCACCAACGAGACCGTGTACGCGCTCTACGAGCGGTTGCCCTTCGGGCGGCCGGCCCTCGGCAACTACGCCGCCTTCACCTTCATGATCCCGGTGGCCTCTGCGCACCCCGACAACCAGAACCACCTCAAGGTCACCTACAACAAGAGCGAGGGCACGGTGCGCTGGTTCGTCGATGACTCGGAGGTCTTCTCCGTCGACAAGATCGGCTACCTCATCGACCGCGACTACATGACCATCGACCACGGCGGCGTGGAGGAGCTGGTGGTGCCGAATCAGATCGATTGCGGCATGGGTCTCTTCACCCTGCTCGACGGTCACCTCCCCTCGGAGGAGGGTCTGGTGCGCCTCTCCAGCTCGCCGGACTTCTACTTCGATCCCGAGGTCGGACAGCCGACCCCGCAGACCTTCATCGACGACGAGAGCCTCGAGGAGAACCGCATCTGGGGCCAGGGCGCCAAGATCGAGGTCAAGAGGTACGTGGTCTCCAGCAAGATACCCTGATCCCATCGTCCGGCGCCGGGGGGGGGCGGCGTCCGGGCCCGATGGAGAATCGTACCTCCAGCGGCGCGTCACCTCGGTGGCGCGCCGCGTCTCTTCCATGTGCGTCGCATCCGGGATACCTCGACGACAGCGCTATTGTCTGTCCGCGGCGCTTCGGCTCTCATCGACACCCCCGATGAACGCGAGAGGACGATGATCGAGCTCCCGCGCTACACCATCTCCGAGAAGATCCACGAGGGCGCCCACGCCTGCTTCTATCGGGGGCACCGCGACGCCGATCGCTTGCCGGTGGCCATCAAGGTCCTGAAGAGCGAGTACCCGACGATCACCGAGCTGGCCCGGCTGCGCCACGAGCACAGCATCATGGAGGAGCTCGACCTCCCCGGCGTGCCCAGGGTCATTGCCCTGGAGCGGCACGGCCAGGGCCTGGCGCTGATCACCGAGGACACCGGCGGCGAGTCGCTCGATCGCACGATCCGCCGGCGGCGCCTCGGCCTGCGCGAGGTGCTGGAGGTCGGTATCCGCCTCTCGGAGACGCTGGCCGCGTTGCACCGCAAGCACGTCATCCACAAGGACATCAAGCCGGCGAACACTCTGTTCAACGCCGCCGAGCGCAAGGTGGCGCTCATCGACTTCGGCATCGCCACCCGCCTCTCCCAGGAGACGCAGCAGGTGAAGCGCTTCGACTCGCTCGAAGGCACCCTGGCCTACATGTCCCCGGAGCAGACGGGGCGCATGAATCGCGTCGTCGACCACCGCAGCGACCTCTACTCGCTCGGCGTCACCCTCTACGAGCTGCTCACCGGAAGCCTGCCCTTCCAGGGCACCGAGCCGATGGATCTGGTGCACAGCCACCTCGCCCGCCGCCCTGCGCCGCCGCGACAGGTGGCCCCGGAGGTCCCGGAGGTGGTCTCCAGCATCGTCCTGCGATTGCTCGCCAAGCCAGCCGAGGATCGGTACCAGCACGCCGCCGGCCTGCAGGCCGACCTGGAAGAGTGTCTGGCCCGCCTCGACAGCACCGGCGGCGTCGAGCCCTTCGAGCTCGGCAAGCAGGACCTCGGCGAGGAGCTGCGCATCCCGCAGAAGCTGTACGGCCGCGAGAAGGAGACCGCCGCGCTCCTCTCCGCCTTCGAGCGCGCCGCCGTGGGCACCGCGCGCCTCCTGCTGGTCACCGGGTACGCCGGCGTCGGCAAGTCGGTGCTGGTCAACGAGATCCACAAGGCGCTCGCCGACAAGAGCGGCCACTTCCTCTCCGGCAAGTTCGACCAGCTCAGCCGCAGCGTCCCCTACGCCCCGCTGGTGCACGCCTTCCGCGACCTGCTCCGCCACGTCCTGGCCGAGCCGGACACGGTGCGCGAGGCGCAGAAGGCAAAGCTATCCACCGCGCTCGGCGCCAACGCCAGCGTCCTGTGCGAGATGCTCCCCGAGCTCGAGCAGCTCCTCGGCCCCCAGCCGCCGGTTCAGCCGCTGGGCCCCACCGAGAGCCAGAACCGGTTCACCCTCGTCTTCCAGAACTTCCTGCGCGTCTTCGCCACCGCCGAGCACCCGCTGGTGCTCTTCCTCGACGATCTGCAGTGGAGCGACCCGGGCTCGCTCAAGCTCCTTCAGGTGCTGCTCACCGATCCGGAGAGCGGGTACCTGCTGGTGGTCGGCGCCTACCGCGACAACGAGGTGGACACCGGCCATTCGCTGGCGCTGGCCCTGGAGGAGATCAAGAAGACCGGCGCCAAGGTGGACGTCATCACCCTCAGCCCGCTCTCCAGCAGCGATGTCGAACAGCTCATCGCCGACGCGCTGGCCTGCGATCGCAGCCGCTCCGCGCCCATCGCCGAGCACGTCTACCAGCGCACGCAAGGCAACCCCTTCTTCGTCACCCAGGCCCTGTCCACCCTGCACCGGGAGGGGCAGCTACGCTTCGACGTCGCCTCCGGTGCCTGGCAGTGGGACGTCGCCGCGGTGGTGGCGGCGCTCTCCACCGACGACGTGCTCGACTTCATGATCGCCCGCGTGGAGCGCCTGGAGCCGCGCACGCGGCGCGCGCTGCAGCTGGCGGCGTGCATCGGGCACCGCTTCCGGCTGCGCACCCTGGCCGCCATCTCCGAGCAGTCACCGGGCGCCGTGGCCGAGGCCCTGTGGCCGTCGCTGCGCGAGGGCCTGGTGCTGCCCCTGGACACCGAGTACCGCTTTGTCCACTCGCGACACGTCGGAGGCCACGCCGGAGGTCACGAAGGCGGCGACGAGGACGGGGCGGACTTCGACGTCTCCTACCGCTTCCTCCATGACCGCGCCCAGCAGGCAGCCTACTCGCTCATCGCCCTCGGCGACCGCGAGGGCGCACACCTGCGCATCGGGCGCCTCCTCAAGAAGGGCGGCGACGAGGACGACCTCTTCGAGGTCGTCAACCACATGAACCTCGGGCGCGCGCGCATCGACTCCGCCGCCGAGCGCATGGAGCTGGCCCAGCTCAATCTCGTCGCCGGCCATCGCGCCAAGGGCGCCACCGCCTACGAGGCCGCCGCCCAGTACTTCGCCACCGGCATGAGCCTGCTCGAGGACGCGGCCTGGGAGACGAACTACGACCTCTGCTTCGCCCTCTATCGCGAGCGCGCCGAGTGCGAGTACCTGGCGCGCCGCACCGAGACGGCGGCTGCCCTCTTCGAGACGCTGCTGGCGCGCGCGCGCACCCGCCTGGAGCGCGCGCAGATCCACGATCTGCACATCAACCTCTTCACCACCCTCGGTCACATCGCCGACGCGCAGCGCATCGGCCGCACCGCGCTGGCGCTCTTCGACATCCATCTCCCCGAGGGCAACGACGCCGCACGCCTGGCCGCGTTCCAGGCGGAGCTTGCCCAGGTATCGAAGAACCTCGGCGCGCGACGCATCGAGGACCTGGCCGAGGGCGCCGAGCTCGTCGACCCCGAGCCGCAGATCATCCAGACCCTCTTCGGCAGCCTCTTCCCGTCGTCGTTCCTGACCAGCCCGCTGCTCTACGGGTTCGTCATCGTGCGCCATGTGAACCTCTCGCTGTTGCACGGTCAGTCCCCGGCCTCGGCGCTGGGCTACATGTCCTACGGGTACCTGATCTCCGGCGTGCTCGGTCAGTACCAGGACGCGCGTCGCTTCGGCGAGTTGGCGCTGAAGCTCAACGACCGCTTCGCCAACGCCAACATGCGGGCGATGCTCCACTTCCTCTTCGGCGCCTTCGCGCACTTCGTCATGCCCCTCGACGGAGCCCTCGCGCATTTCGCGCGCGGGCGCGAGGCGGGCTTCGAGTCCGGCGACTTCCAGTACCTGAGCTACACCACCTACTGCACCTTCACCAACAGGCTCGGCCGCGGCGACTCCATGCCCAGCGTGCGCGCCGAGGTCGACGGCTTCTTCGCCCTCATGCAGCGCACCAAGGACCAGCTCTCCACGCTGTTCCTCACCGTGTCGCGGGCGGTCATCGCCAACCTCGAGGGGCGCAGCAGCGGCCGGCTCGATCTATCGGGAGAGGGCTTCGACGAGCCGGCGTTCAGCAAGATGCTCGCCGACATCGGCCTGGTCTTCGTGGCCTGCTACGTCTCCACCTACAAGGCGCAGATCGCCTTCATGCGCGGAGAGTACCGACTGGCGCTCCAGCACACCGACGCCGCCCTGGCGGTGGTCGGCTCCGCCGCCGGCCTCTACTTCACCACCGAGCTCGAGTACTACGCCTGCCTGACGTTCGCCGCCCTCTGGGAAGAAGGCACCGCCGAGGAGCGCGAGGCCTGGCAAAAGCGCTACGCCGAGCACCACGCGCGCATCGCCACCTGGGCCGGGCTCACCCCGACGACCTTCGAGCAGAAGCGCCTGGTCCTGGATGCCGAGCTGGCGCGCATGCAGGGCCGCGAGGTCGAGGCCATGGGGATCTACGACCAGGCCATCGAACAGGCCCGCGAGAGCGGCTTCGTGCGCGACGAGGCGCTGGCCAACGAGCTCTGCGGCCGCTTCCACCAGGCGCGGCGCCGCGCCAAGGTGGCTCGCGCTTACATCACCGATGCCTACTACGGGTACCTGCGCTGGGGCGTGCCCACCAAGCTCGCCGACCTGGAGGTGGAGTTCCCCTACCTGCGCGACAAGGTGGCCGGCTTCGACCACTCACCGTCCAGCACCGGCGGCACCTCGAGCCCACGCGGCGGCGCCTCGGCGCTGGACATGGGCACGGTGCTCAAGGCGGCGCAGGCGCTGTCCGGCGAGCTGGTGCTGGACAGGCTCCTGGAGCGCCTCATGCGCCTGGTGCTCGAGAACGCCGGCGCGCAGCGGGCCTTCTTCGTGCTGGCGCGCGACGGCCAGCTGCGCGTCGAGGCCTCGGTGACCGTCGACCCCGACCTGGTGCGCGTCGGTGTGGGCACGCCGGTCGGCGACGTGCCCGACCTCGCCCAGTCCGTCATCCGCCAGGTGGTGCGCGATCGCGAGCCGGTGGTCCTCGGCAACGCCGCCAAGGACGAGCGCTTCGGCGGCGACCCGCACGTGCAGCGAGCCCAGGTCGGATCGCTGGCGTGCTTGCCGATGATGCATCAGGGCCGCCTGGCCGGCGTCCTCTACCTGGAGAACAACCTGGCGCTCGACGCCTTCACCCCGGCCCGCAACGAGCTCCTCCAGGCGCTGTCCTCGCAGGCGGCGGTGGCCATCGACAACGCCCTCCTCTACGCCGACGTGCGCGCGGCCGCGGCCGAGCTCAAGCGCGCCAACGAGACCCTCGAGCAACAGGTGGCGGCGCGCACCCAGGAGCTGTCCCAGGCGGTGGGTGAGCTGTGGAGCGAGATGGACATCGCCCGCAAGATCCAGACGGTGCTCCTGCCGCAGCGGCCGGCGCTGACTGGCTACGAGATCACGGCCATGATGCAGCCGGCGGCGCACGTCGGCGGCGACTACTACGACGTCTTCCGCGCGGGCGAGCAGGAGTGGGTGCTGGTCGGCGACGTCTCCGGCCACGGCGTCCCCGCCGGGCTGATCATGATGATGGTGCAGACCGCGGTGCGCGCCACGGTGCTGGCGCTGCGCGAGGTCGGCGAGCGGCTCAGCCCCTCGCGCTTGCTCTCCGAGGCCAACGCCACCCTGCGCACCAACCTGGAGCGCATGGGCCGCGATCAGTACATGACCATCTCCGCCTTCTGCTTCGACGGCGGCACGGTGCGCTACTCCGGTCTGCACGAGGACATCCACGTGCTGCGCGCGGCCACCGGCGAGGTGGAGACCATCTCCACCCGCGGCGTGTGGCTGGGCATCCTCGACAACATCGCCGAGCACCTCCACGACGACACCTTCACCCTCGCCCCGGGCGACGCGCTGCTGCTGATCACCGACGGGGTGACCGAGGCACGCCGCGCCGGCAAAATGCTCGGCGCGGTCGGCCTCTCCGAGGTCTTCCGCACCGTGGCCCAGCACGGCGCCAGCACCGCCGCCATCGTCGACGGCATCAACGAGGAGCTGGCCTCCTTCGTGAAGGCCGACGACGTGACCATGCTCGCCATCCGCCGGCAACAGCTCGCTCGGATGGCTGATGGCTAACTCCTTCGAGCTCACCATCCCCATCGTCTGGCGGCACATCCGCGACATCCGGCGCCGCGTGGGCGAGGCCTTGCGCGCCCACGACGACGAGGTGCGCCTGGCGGCGGCCATGGTCGCCGCCGAGCTGGTGGAGAACGCCATCAAGTACGGCGAGAGCGTGCCGGAGATGCCCGATGCCACCCTGCGCTTCGAGGAGACGGGCAGCGAGGTTCGCGTCGAGGTGGCCAATGGCCTGACCTCGCCCGAGGCCGCGCGCCGCCTGGATGAGCTCATCACCCGCGTCCACCGCGACCCCGACGGCGCCGCGCTCTACGTGGCGCGCCTGCAAGAGCTGCTCGCCGACCCGGACGCCAGCGGGAAGCTGGGCCTCTATCGCATCCGCTACGAGGGGGGCTTCCAGCTGGCTTCCCGCTACGAGGGCCAGGTCCTCACGATCACCGCCACGCGGGGGATTCCATGAGCGACATCATCGAGACGCTTTCCAAGGACGGGCTGACCATCACCGTCAGCCGCTCGCTCCGCGGCGGGGTGACCATCCGCTGGACGGGCATCAGCGACGCGCGCCAGCCGGAGCTCGTCCTCGGCCCCTTCATGAAGAGGCTGGCCCGCGACTACAAGGGCGAGGTGATGACCATCGACTTCAGCGCCTTCGAGTACATGAACTCGGCCACCGTCTCGCCGATCATCCAGTTCATCAAGCTCCTCGACGCCGGCGACACTCCGACCGTGCTCCTCTACGACACCAACGTCGCCTGGCAGCGCGTCAACTTCATGTGCATGAAGGCCATCGCCCGCACGCTCAAGCACGTCGAGGTGCGCGGCACGTCCTCGTTGCCGCCTCCGCCCTCATCGGGTTGAGCGCCCGGCCACCCGGGCCTCGGCATGAGCGGCCACGCGCCCCGACAGCTTTGCTAGGCTGCCTGGGATGCGAGCCCTGGCGCTACCGATCTCGCTCGTGGCCTGCCTGGCTCTGGCCGGCGGCGGATGCTCCTCCGACGGCGACGGCGACGCCGCGGCCAGCAGCACCGGCGGCAGCGGCAGCGGCGGCGCCGTGGGCACCGGGGGGCCGGCGCCGCGGGCGGGAGCGGCAGGGCACCCAGCGGCGGCGCGAGCAGCGCCAGCGTCAGCGTCAGCGGCAGCGCGGTGAGCACCGGCACGGGGTTCAAGGCCGAGGTGATCTGCGGCGACGCCACCTGCGAGGGCGCCACGCCCATCTGCTGCGTCATCGCCGAGGTGAAGTCGTGCGCGGCGTACGCCGGCTCCTTCTCCTGCGGCGAGGACCCGACCTCGACCACCATGTCCTGCGACGACCACGACGACTGCCTCGGTGGCCAGACCTGCTGCGTCAACGAATCCGCGCCGGCGGGCGGCATCAGCTACAGCTGCAGCTACGCGCCCTGCCCCACGCACGAGTCCTGCCTCCCCGGCGGCACCTGCATCGGCGGCCGGCCCTGCGTCGCCGACGCCGCCCAGGCGTCCGGCGGCAAGTGCATGTGAAGCCGCCCTCCCCCGACCGCCCACCATCGCCGACGACCCGCCGCCGCGTGGGGCGAGCCGGCGCGCACCCTGCTCCCCGCCCTGCTGGCCTTCGTGGCCACGCGGCTCGTCTTCCGGCTCGCCGCGCACCGCTTCGTGCGCCCGCTGCGGGGGCTGTCGTGACCGTGGCCACCGTCGTCCAGCTCGCGGCCAGCCTCGGGCGGCCGCAAGGGACGCGCACGCCGAGTCGCTGCGAGCAGCGGGCATCGACATGGTGCGACTCGGCGACTCGCTGCGCTGGTTCCGCGACCGGCGCTGAGCGCAGCCCGGCTCGCGTCGATCGCGCGACGGCCGGTAGCCGGTCGTCAGCGCTTGCGCTTGCCGCGCTCCACCGTGCGCTCGCGCAGCACCAGGCGCACGTCGCTCTCCGTGCCCGCACGCACCAGCCATCGCTTGAGACGCTCCACGTCGTCGCAGGCCTCGATGCGCGCCAACCCCGCGGCGTCGAGCGCCATGCCGCGCGTCGTCAGCAGCGACCGCACCGCATCTCGCAGCGCCTCCACGCGCCCGGCTTCGCGCCCAGCTTCGCGCCCCTCCTCGCGCCCCTCGCTCCGTACTGCCTCGAGATCGCGGTAGCCGCGGCGCTGTAGCAGATTGGCCAGGGTCGCCTCGTGGGCTGCGTCGCGGTCGTAGAGCGCCTCCACGGGCACCGTGTTCTGCAGGACCCCCGGCGCCTGCAGCACCTCGCCGGGACCGACCGTGGTCACTGGCTTGCCCGGCTCGTGGACCTCGACGCGCCGCTTGCCGACCAGCCGCACCACCCACACGAAGCGCGTACCCTCGGCGAGCAGGTCGGCGATCTTCTCGGCGAGCTTTTCCTCGTCTTGCCCCCGGTCGGCGTATTCGACGGCCAGCGCCGGCGCGCGCTTGGCCCAGCCCGACATGCTCTCGACGTTGCCCACCGAGACGTCGGGTGCGCGCAGGTCCTTCGGTCGTGGTGAGAAGCCGACGTCGACCCCGGCCGACTCCACCTTCGGATCCGTCTCCAGCACGGCGCCGCCGACGAGGTTGGCCTTGCCGTGCGCCTGCCCACTCGGCGGCACGAACAGCGCGTGGCCATCGCGCAGCTCGTAGGGGTCCCCCGAGCGGAGCTGGTCCGCGCGGAACGGGCCGGGTGCCTGGCCGCGCCGCGAAGTGCTCATGGGGCGTGAGTATAGCGAGCGATCCAGCACCCCGCCGGCCGCGCCGCGCGCAATCGGGCGCCGCCGGTGACCAGCCGCGCTCCCGGGCGCTCGACACTGGCCTCGCTGCGCGGCTCGCGCTAGGTCCACGGCGTGGCCGATCCCGCGCTCACCGCAGCCCTCGAGGCCGCGCTCCTGCGCGAGCTCTCCATCGCCTGGGCCGAGCTCAACCTCTCCCTCTTCCGGCGCGCCCTGCGGCCGCCGCGCCTCCTGCTCTCGGACGGCACCGCGCGCCTGGGCCTCTGGAGCGCGGAGCACCGCACCATCACCATCGCCCGCCAGCTCGTCCTGTCTCACCCCTGGGGCACGGTGGTGGAGGTGCTCAAGCACGAGATGGCGCATCAGTACGTGCACGAGGGGCTCGGCGTCCGCGACGAGGCCGCGCACGGCCCCGCCTTCCAGACCATCTGCGAGCGCCTGGCCATCGATCCCGCCGCCTCCGGGCTGCCGGCCGTTGCTGGCACCGCCAACCGGGAGGAGGTGCGCGTCCTGGAGCGCATCGCCAAGCTGCTGGCGCTGGCCGAGAGCGGCAACGTGCACGAGGCCGAGGCGGCCATGACCGCGGCGCAGCGCCTGATGCTCCGCCACAACCTGGACGCCGCCGCCCGCCGCACCGATCACGCCTACCGCTACCGCCACCTCGGCGTCCCGACGGGGCGCGTCGCCGCGCACGCCCGGGGGCGGGCGGCCATCCTCGGCGGCCCCGTCTTCGGGGAGGTCCGCTGGGTGCCGGTCTATCGGCCGCTGGCGGGCAAGCGCGGCAGCGTGCTCGAGGTCTGCGGCACCGAGAGCAACGTGGAGATGGCCAGCTACGTGCACGCCTTCCTCTCCCGCACCGCCGAGCAGCTCTGGCGGGAGCACAAGCAGGCCCTGGGCATCCGCGGCAACCGGGACCGCCGCACCTTCCTGGCCGGCGTCATGACCGGCTTCCTCGACAAGCTGCGCCGGCAGAAGCGCGAGGCCCAGGAGCAAGGCCTGGTGTGGGTCGGAGACGCCGACCTCAAGGGCTACTACCGCCGCCGCCATCCCCACATCCAGCACACGCGCCACGTGGGCAACCGCCGCACCGAGGCGCACGCGCATGGCCGCGCCGCGGGGCACCGCATCGTGCTGCACCGCCCGGTCGCGGCGGCGAGCGGCGGAGGCGGCGGCCGGCTCCTGCCCGGCCCGCGCCGCTGATCTCGTTCCTGGTGGCGCGCGGCCAGCGCGCTTACAATCGGCCTCCGGTCGCGGGCCCCCGGCAGGCTCGCGCCAGCTCGATGCGCGAAAGAAAAGACGTCTGGCGAGATGGCGACGAGGCCGCGGGCTACGAGGTGCGCATCGACCGCGCGCGCCGGCTGCTGCGCTTCGAGTTCTGGGGCTACTGGCAGCTGGCCCTCGGCATCTCCTATCGCGACACCTGCATCGCGGCGATGAAGGTGCTCTCGCCCGGAGGTCGCTGGAGCGTGCTGGCGAACATCAGCCGCTACCCGGCGCAGAAGCCGGACGTGGCCAAGTGCCACGCCGACACCATGGTCCTCGCCGGGCCGCTCGGGATGGCGCGCGCCGCCAACCTCGTCGACAACACGCTCAGCCAGATGCAGATTCGCCGCCTCTCGCAAGAGAGCGGCCTGCCGGAGTTTGCCTTTTTCCAGGATGAAGCCGCGGCGCTGGCCTGGATCGAGTCCGAGGACGGCAAGGACAAGGACAAGGACAAGCGCTGACCGCGCGCGCGCGGCGCCTGCCCGCAGGAGCGCAGCCCGGGCCGGTTGTGAACCGCGTCGCTGTGGTGTCACCATGGCCCATGCCTCGCCGCGCCGCCGCCCTCGCAGCCCTCGCTGCCCTGGCCGCGTGCGGTGACCTCTTCCACCCCACCGACTGGGGCGCGGCGTGCCAGACCGAGGCGTGCCGCGGCGTCGGAGGCGGCGCCTCCTCGGGCCAGGGGGGCGTTGGCGCCGGAGCGGGCGGCGAGGACGCGGGCGGCAGCGGTCCGTGCCAGCCGGGCGACACCGAAGGCTGCTTCGACGGGCCTGCGGCGAAGGCCGACGTCGGCGCCTGCCGGTCCGGCGAGCGCGAGTGCGGTCCCGACGGCACCTGGGAGTCGTGCCTGGGTCAGGTGCTGCCAGCGGACACCGAGACCTGCGACGTCACCGAGGACGCCGACTGCGACGGCGAGACCTCCAACGGCTGCGTCTACGGATCATGCAGCACACTGCCGCCGGGCAGCACCAGCGGCACGTACAAGATCGATCCCGACGGGGATGGCCCGGGCAGCGTGCTGACCCTGTACTGCGACGTCACCGACGACGGCAGCGGCTGGGCCCTGCTGGCCAACAGCGTCGGCAGCGACGCCACGCTCGCCTTCTGGCAGTTCGCGTATGCCAATCGCCTCGACATCCGGGGCACACCGGATCCGGCCACCAACTACTACGCCGGGTCGCTCTACCAGGTCGGCGTCGAGTACCGCGACCAGGTGGTGGACCTCGCCGACGCCGTCATCGACGTGGCCCAGGTCACGGTGACCGGCTTCGATCCCACCAGCTTCGTCTTCGCCGGCGCGGCCCTGGTCTCCGGCAGCGAGGACGTGTTCACCTGCCAGTTCGCCGGCGGCTGGGCTTCGGGCGACTTCGATGGCGACCAGCACCCCGAGGCCAACTGCTCGGCCCTCTACGCCAGCGTCGCCCAGCACTACTGCTCCTGCTGGGTGCTGAACTTCGGTGCTGACGCGGAGCTGCCTTACGAGGACCAGAGCTGGGGCCCGCATGCGGCGCCGATCATCGTCGAGCTCTTCGCCCTGGCCACCGACGGCACGTCCTACACGCGGCTGAAGCGCTACTCGCGCTGGGTGCGCTGGTAGGCCGCGCGGATGGCGGCGCCGACCTCGGCCATGTGCGCGGCGTCCCGGTAGCCGACGCGGGGCCAGAAGAAGCCCTTCAGCCCGTCCTTCTTCCGGCGCGGAATCACGTGCACGTGCAGGTGCGGCACGCTCTGGCTGACCTTGTTGTTCATGGCCACGAAGAAGCCCTCGGCGTCGAGCGCCGCCAGCACCGCCGCCGACAGCCGGCGCGTGGCGTCGAGCAGCGGCGCGGAGAGCGCCGGCGGCAGGTCGAGCAGCGTCTCGTGGTGCTCGCGCGGCACCAGCAACACGTGCCCCGGGAAGAGGGGCCGGTGGTCGAGGAACGCCAGCAGCGGCGGCTCGTCGAGCACCACCTCGGCGGCCAGCTCGCCGGCCACGATGCGGCAGAAGATGCAGGCGGCCATCAGAGGAAGACGCAGGTGCCGACGCCGTCGCAGACGCCGAAGCCGCAGGGCGTGCCCGCGGCGACGAACACCGTCTTCTCCATCCCCGCCCCGTCGCAGACCACGCTGCTGCACTCGGCGCCCTTGCCGGGCACCGCCGTGCCGTCCGCCGGTTCGGCCAGGATGGTGCACACCGCGGCCAGGCACTGGCTCGGGTTGCAGAACGTGCCGCCGTCGCAGTAGCCACCGTCGGCGAGCGGTTCGTGCGCCACCAGGCCCTCGGCGTCGCAAACCTCCACGTCGCACGCCTGCGCATCCTGGGGCGGTTTCTCCTCCGGGTTTCCGACGACGACCACCTCGCCCCGAGCGTTGCAGATGGCGTGCATGCAGTCGTCGAGCGCGGCGTTGCCGACCTCCTTGCCGGCGCTGATCACCAGCCCGCATGTCCCGGTCTTGCCGGGGCCGCCCATCGACTCGTCGCACACCGGCTCGCGGCAACCGTCGCCCGGTGGGCACTCCGTATTCTTCTCGCACCCCACGCAGGCGCCGCCCGCGCAGGCCGTCGTCTGGCCCGATCCGCAAGGCGTGGCGTCCATGACCGGCGTGTGGCCGGGCGCGCCGGCCGTGCACTCGTCCACGGTGCACGGGTTGAGGTCGTCCTGGATGTCGGCGGGGTCGTCCTCGCTGCCTTGCGAGCCCGCGCCATCGCACACGAGCCGCTGGCAGTCGCCAGCGACGTCAGCGGCCGGTACCGGCGTCCCGGCTGCGGGGAAGCTCGGCACGCAGGCTCCCTCCTCGCAAGCGAACGTCGCGCAGGGGTTCTGCGTGACCTGGCAGTCGCCGTCGTCCGCGCAGTCCCCGGGGGCCGCAGCGCCCGAGCCGCCCTGTCCGGCCGCGGCCTGCCCCCCGTCTCCGCCCCCCGAGCCCGTCGGACCCGCCCCCGCGTCGCCCTCGGACCAGCAGCCGCCCGCGACCAGCGCGATCGCGCACGCGCCGAAGCCCATCGAGCGAAGAAGGAAGGTCACCCGCAACAGACCCCGATCGTCGAGCCTGGCGCCCGCCCTGTCAACGCGACCCGCCCGGCCTCCCCCGCCCGCGCCCATGTCCGCGCCCGTGCCCGTGTCCGTGTCCCGCGTCCCGCGTCCCGCGTCCTCAACCGCCGGTATCGGCGGCGCACGCATTGGAAATGGCGCTGCACGTCTGCATCCCGCACGTCAGGCAGGCCGCGGAGGCGGCCACCGACTGGCACAGGGTGTCGAAGCACTCGCTCGGGCAGCCGTTCTGTGCGCACGCGCAACTCTGCGCCGCGCTGTAGAGATCGGCAGACATCGGGCAGAACGGCTCGTCCGGCCCACCCGCTCCCTGCAGCACGGCCTCGGTGCATGTCAGGCAACCGGGGCTGCCCCCGGTGCCACCAGCGCCGCCCACCGGGGCGCCGCCGTCGCCGCCTGCATCTCCGCCCTGGCCTCCGGCCCCCGTCCCCGCCGCGCCCGCCCCACTTTCGCCCCCCGCACCGGCCCCGCCGTCGCTCGACCCGCCGCAGCCGTCCACGGCGCACGGATGTCTCCAGTCCGTGGTGTGGAACAGATCGCCCGAGCATGCCGTGGCCCACACGAGGGCCGCCGCCGCCGGCGCGAAGCGAGCACGCATGCCGCCAGCATCGCCCGGCTCCGGCGCGCGAGGCAAGGTGGTGGTGGGACGCCGCGGAAGGCGGCGTGTGATACAGCCTACCGATGCAGATCGAGCTCATCTCGCCCGCCAGCGAGGACTCCGCCTTCCTGCCTCGCATGGGCCTGGGAATCCTCGCCGCGCAGACGCCGGCCAGCGACGAGGTCATCTACAGCGACGACGTGGTGAAGCCGTTCGTCATCGAGCGCGACGTCAAGGACGTCGACCTGGTGGGTATCAGCGTCGACAGCAAGACCGCCAGGCGCAGCTACGACATCGCCGCCGCCTACCGCCGCCGCGGCATCAAGGTGGTCATGGGCGGCATCCACCCCACCGCCTGCCCGGACGAGGCGCTGGAGCACGCCGACTGCGTGGTGACCAAGGAAGCGGACGTCATCTGGCCGCAGGTCCTCGAGGACTTCAAGCGCGGCCGGCTGCAGCGCATCTATCGCCCCGAGCTGCCCGACCTGTCGATGATGCCGGCCCCGCGCCGCGATCTCTTCACCTCGAAGAAGTACATCCCCTTCCAGGTGGTGCAGACCATGCGGGGCTGCCCCTACCCCTGCGAGTTCTGCAGCGTCTCCACCGCCAACGGCACCTCGATGCGCTTCCGCCCGGCCGACAACGTGCTGCGCGAGCTGGAGACGGTGGGCAAGCTCATCCTCTTCGCCGACGACAACGTGATGATCCATCGCGCGTACTCCAAGGAGCTCTTCCAGCGCATGATCCCCATGCAGAAGCACTGGATCGGCCAGTGCTCCCTGGCCGCGGTCAAGCGCCTGGAGAACGTCAAGCTCATGGCCGAGAGCGGCTGCCGCGCGCTGCTCATCGGCTTCGAGAGCGTCGATGAGGAGACGACGAAGTTCACCGGCAAGGGCCAGAACCGCCCCTCTCAGTACAAGGAGACGATGCAGATGCTCCGCGAGCACGGCATCGCCACCTGGGGCAGCTTCGTCTTCGGCTTCGACACCGACTCGACCGAGGTCTTCGATCGCACCGTGCAGTGGGGCATCGAGATGCAGCTGACCATGGCGAGCTACGCCATCCTGACGCCGTACCCCGGCACCCAGCTCTACCGCCGCCTCCTCGCCGAGGGCCGCCTCACCGATCCGAAGTGGTGGCTGCGCGCCGATCACGACGCCGGCTCGCCGTACTTCGTCCCCAAGACGATGAGCCGGGAGAAGCTGCGCGAGGGCTGGGTCCGCGCCTGGACGCGCTTCTACTCGCTGTCCAGCATGGCGCGGCGCTTCGCCGTGAACAGGAGCTCGAGCTGGATCCAGACGCTCGGCTTCTGGCCGCTGAACCTGATGCAGAACCGCCTGGCGCACCACAAGATCGCCGGCGGCATGCAGCGCTTCCGCAGCGGTCTCGAGGCCGAGGTCATCGCCGCCGCTGCCGGTGCGGCCGCCGCAGCGCCGGCCCCCGATTCGCTGCCGCACTTCGCGCCCGCGGCGATCAAGGCGGTGTCCGACCAGCGCCGCGCGTTGCCCGTCGTCGAATAACCAGGCAACGTCGCGGCGGATCGCGAGCGCAATCGCGCGCCACCAAGCAACCTCAGCGCGCTGGGTTGGTGGTCATCCCGATGAAGTGGCTGCGGTAATCCTGCAAGCTCATCGTGATCTCGCCACGGCCCCATCCCCAGGGGTTGCGCACGGTGACCGTGCCCGCCTGGCGATCGACGTGGGTCACCCAGTACTCGTGGCTCTGCACCAGGGTGCCGTTGGTGAAGAGCGGGCCGCTGCCGGTGCCGGTTCCGGTGGTGATGGCGTCGCCGCGCTCCCAGG
>JBBJMR010000216.1:0-15451 GCA_037720395.1 Polyangiaceae bacterium | reverse complement strand
AAGAGCGCGCCACAGGTCGTCGATGGCTCGGCGGCCTGGACGGACGGCCGCCGATCCTTGCGCCGAGCTGGCGTTTGCCGCCCCGCCGCCCCCGCCGCCGCCGCGCGCGCCGCCGGGCGCGGGCGGCGCGGCCGCCGCGGCGGCGTCCATCGAACACCCGCGATGGCTGGCCTGGGCAGGCGGCGGAGGCCTGCCGGCCGCGATGCGCGAAGCGCTCTCGCGTGACGCGCCGACGATCGCCACGCTGCTGGCCGCCGCCGGCGCGGAGGCGGCGCTCGCCGTGCACGCGCTGCCCGCGCTGCACCGCGGGCTCGATACCTTCGAGGCCACCGGGCGCGACGGGCTGGCGGCGCTCGACGGCGCACGCGTCGCGGACGCTGGTGTGCTGGCCATGCTCCGGCAGGTGCCAGCGCCCCCGCTGGAGCTCCTTCGCTGCGCGATGCTCCTGGCCGTGCCGGCCTGGCGATCGGCGTGGCCGGCGGTGCGCGCCGAGCTCCAGGCCGCGTGCGCCGCGTGCTCGGCGAGCTTCGCCGCCGTCCGCGCCCTCTGCCCCCGCGTCGCGGCGCAGGACGTGGAGCTGGTGCACGCGCTCGGCTTCCGCGGGCGCGCCGCGGCCGGGCGCGTCTGGGTGGGCGCGCCGCTCGCCTGGAACGACCACGGGCCGGACGACGCCGCGATGTGGGCTCTGCACGAGATAGCGGTGGTGGCTGCGTCAGAGGCGCGCTCGTCGGACGCCGCCTTGCGCGAGCCGGAGGAAGCGGCGTCGCGGTGGCGCAGCGACGAGGCCGTCGCCATCCGCGCCGCCACCGAGCTGGTGGCCGGGACCCAGCTGGCCGGGGCGCACGCGCGCTGGCTGGCGCGGCTCTCGCTGCATGCGCTCGCCGAACCGAGCCCCGCGCACGTCGCTCGCGCCCTGGCGGCGCTGCGCGCCTGAGCCGATCGGGTGATCCGCGCGACCTGGGCCGCGGGTAACGAAGGTAGCGTCACGGCACCCGTGCGCGGACCGCGCCCGCCGCACAGGTCCCAGCGGGCCAACGGGTGTTTGCCGACGTCGAGAGCGACGAGTGGCGAGCGTCAGGAGACGACGCCCAGCGCGCGCCGGCCGGTCTCGATGCGTGCGCCCTCGACGGCGGGGCCGGTTGCCGGCGCCGCACGCACGGCGGGCGCGGCGCGCGCGCGCACGTAGCAGACCTCCTCCAGCAGCTCGGTCTGCAGGTCGTCCGCGGTCCGCTTCAGCCGGGCCAGCCGCTGCGTGCCGCCCCGCACCAGCGGCGCCACCACGCGCGCACCGATGGGGAGGCGCTCCGCCCACGCCGCGGGGACCTCGTCGAGGGCGAAGCCGACGACCACCAGCGTCGGCGCGGCGGGCCAGGTCGAGGCGTCGCGCGCGTCGCCACAGACCACCTCGACATGGTCGAGGTCGCGCAGGTTGTCGCGCGCGGTCGCCGCCAGCCGCGGGTCGACCTCCACGCCGTGCACCGACCCCCCGGACCCGACGAGGCGCGCCAGGATGGCGGTTCCGTACCCGGTGCCGCATCCCAGGTCGAGCACACGATCGCCTTCCCCCACTTCCAGCACATCGAACGCGCGCAGGTAGGCGTGCATGGCCGAGACGGTGGCCTGGCCGCTGCTGTCCAGCGCCACTGCCTCGTCGCGCGTGCTGGCCAGGACCTCGTCGAGCGGCACGAAGCGTTCGCGCGGCACGAGGAGCACCGCCTCGACCAGGGCCGCCCGGCGCGGCTCGACCACATCGACCGGCACCCCGGCCATCCCGGCGGCCGCGGGGAGCGCTGCCTCGCGCATCGCGCGGCAGCAGGCGGCGAGGTCGGGGTCCTGGCGGCGCTCCTCGCGCGCCACCTCGCCGCGGCCGAGGTAGCGATTCCAGGCGTAGTAGCGATCCGCGTAGTGCAGCCGCGTGGGCGCGTTGCAGAGATCGATCTGGTCGGCGATGGCGCGCCCGAAGTAGTCGCGTGCCGGGCCACCGTAGACGAAGCGCTGCGGGATGCCCTCGAGCACCGGCGCCAGCAGCTCCTGGGTGAGCGCGACGCGGCGGCGGTAGGTCAGGTCGGCGGAGGGATCGACCCACTCGGACAGGAACTCCGGATCGCCGTCGTGCCACCAGCTCGGCCGATGGAAGCGCGTCCCGTATTGCCGCTCCCAGGCGCCGCGATCGTCGTCGATGGGCGAGCCGGGGTAGAGACGAAACGGATCGACGGACAGGAAGCCGGTCGTGCCGCCGCTGTCCAGGAACAGCGAGGAGAGGTAGGCGGCGCTCCGGCGCAGGGTGGCTTCCGTCTCGCCAGGGTGGCCGACGATCACGTTCGCGCCCCAGGGGACGTCGTAGCGGCGGGCCACGGTGGCGATGTCGCGCATGCGATCGAGGTAGTCATCGAGGCGCCCGGCCTTGCGGATGACACGCAAGAGGTCGGGGTCGCCGGACTCCAGCCCGAAGCCGAGGCCACAGTTGGTGCGCGCGAAGAGGCGCAGGTCTTCCTCCTCGACCATGTCGACCCGGATCAGGAGCCAGATCTTCTCCACGTCCACCTCGGCGCGCGCCAGCGCCTCGAGGAAGCTGCGCCGCCACGAGGTGCGCATCCCGAAGAGCGCGTCGGCAAAGTAGAGCGTCCAGTCGCCGAGCCCGAGGAAGGCATCGAGGCGCTTCACCTCGTCGACGGCGCGGTCCACCGAGAACGCGCGCCAGGAGACCTCGCGTTTGGCCCTCTCCATGCAGAAGGCGCAGTCGAAGGGACAGCCGCGCGAGAGGTAGAGCTGCGCCTGCGAGGCGACGCGGCGCGCGACGCCTCGATAGCGCTGCAGGAACGACCAGTCGGTAGGGGGCAGCTCGTCGTCGAGCGAGACGATGGGGTCGGAGCCGTAGATGGCGCCCTGGGGTCGCGCTCCGCCGGCGACCTCCTCCACCAGGCGCGCCATGGGGCGCTCGCCCTCGCCGACGATGGCCACGTCGAACGGGCAGCCGTCGGCCACCAGCTCCGCCGGGCGCGCGCTGACGTGGTACCCACCGGCGCAGATGACGGCCCGCGGGGTGAGGCGGCGCGCCACCTCGGCGATGGCCGAGCACTTGAGCCAGTCGTACGAGGAGTAGCAACCGAGGGCCACCACGTCGTACCCCGTGCCGTGCTCCCCGAGCAGGACGCGCGGCAGCGAGACGGCGCCGAGCGCACGCTCGCAGACGAGATCGACGACGTCGATCGATGCGCCGGTGCGTGCCCGCAGGTAGGTGGCCAGCGCGACGAGCTGCGGGACGCCGAAGTTGCCGGCGGCCGCGCCGTCGGTCCCGGGCCACAGCAGCAGGACGCGCACGCCCGCTCCGCTCATTGGGTCTCGGGCGGCTTGACGCTGAGGCAGGGCTGGGGCGGCGGCTGCTTCGGCGGCACCATGCGCAAGCACGGCGCCGGCAGCGGCTTTCCGCCGTCGCCCACGCTGCCGTCGACGGGAAAGAGCGGCGGAAAGCCCGCGTCAGCGGGCGCGGCGTCGGCGGCACCCGAGTCGCGACCGGGCACGGGGGCGGCGTCGCCGCCCCCGTCGATGGCCACCTGCTCGCCCGCGTCGGTGATCTCGTTGCCGCTGCCCGCGTCGACCAGCGCCACGCTCAGGCAGGGCACCGGATCCGCCGCCCGCGGCTCGCAGGCGGCCATGGTCAGCCCGGCCACCGCGCCGGCGATGAAGAAGGCGCGGCGCGCCAGGATGGCATCGCGATCCTCGGCGTCGCCGACGGCCGCGGGGCCTCGGACGGGGCCTCCGACGGGGCCTCCGACGAGGGCCGAGGTGCTCGGCGGCGTGTCGCTCTTGCTCATGCGCTCGTCCTCGCAGTCAGTCGGTTGGCCGGGATGAGAGCGGTGCCGCCCGGACGCGCCCGCGCCCGCGCGGCCCGCAACTCGGCCACATGCTGGGCCACGAAGGGATCGAGACCGCGTGGATCACCGTGGACGGCGGCCGCCGCCGCGCCGCACCCGCCGATGCAGGTGCTCTTCATCGGACAAGGCGCGCAGAAGGCCGGGGTCACGTCGCGATATCCGGCCACCGCCGGCGCCTCGACGAGCGCCGCGAACGAGGTGGTGCGGGCGTCGCCCAGGCTCTCGTGGTGCAGCGTGCAGTGGCGCAGCTCGCCGCCCGGTCCGAGCGCGAACTCCTGGGCCTCGGTGCCGATGGGACAGGTGGAGAAGGTGACGTGCGGATAGAGCGCCGTGTCGACCACGCACGGCGGCACCGGCATGGTCACCTGCAGCGTCATGCCGTGATCGCGGCCGGCCTCCTCGGCCTGCTCCAGCGCGATGACCAGCTCGCGCCGCGACGGCAAGAGCTCCGCCACCTGCTGGGCGGCGTAACCGGCGGGCGAGTAGCGGCTCAGGGCCACCGAGCTCACGCCGAGCTCGCGAAACAGCGCCAGCGTCTCGCCCACGCGCGCCGCGTTCTTGCGGGTGACCACGATGCAGCCGCCGACGGTCACGCCGTGCCGGGTCATCGTGGCGATGCCGCGGAGCGTCGGCTCCCAGTGACCGCGGCCCACGTGCTCCTCGTGCAGCGTGGCTTCCGGCCCGTTGAGGGTGATCTGTACGAAGTGCGGGCGGTGCGGGGCCAACCTGGCAGCGATGGCCTCGGTGACCAGGCCCCCGTTGGAGATGATGATGGCGCGCAGGCCATGCTTGCTCACCACCTCCAGGACCTCGAAGACCTCGGCCCGAGCCAGCGGCTCGCCGCCGGTCAGCGTCACGTGGTCGAAGTCGACCTCCCGCAGCGCGCGGTCCACCAGCGCCGCGAGCTCTCGGCCCGGCAGCGCGCTCACGCCGGCGGTGTCGTCACGCCAGTCGTTGTAGCAGTAGCCGCACTTCTGATTGCAGAAGGGGGTCAGCTCGATGGCCAGCGAGTAGCGCTTCGGTCGGCCCATGCAGCGCCCTACGGTGCCCGCCGGGCGCCCCCTGGGTCAAGCGGGCGTTTGTTTCGCCATGGGGACTCTCCCCGAGCGCATACGGGCTAGCCCGAGAACGCGGACGGCCGCGGCCGTATCACCCGTTGCCTCGGCGAACAGGACCTGCGGAAACGGCTGGTCGCGTTCGTCCACCCTGGCCCATTGCGTCCTAGCGCTCATGGCGGCGAACGTAGGTGTCAAGAATCCAACTACGCAATATCGCTCAAGGAAACCTTGTACAACGCCGCGCATGGTGCAAGATCGACCCTGGTCGCGCTCTTTCCGCAGAAGGCGCTACCCGAGGAGGAGGAAGCACGAATGGGGCGGGCGCGACTCCTGCGAGGCGCAAACGGGGTGTACGAGATGCACGGTCGCCTCGCCGACGGCGGGATGGCCACCGTGCACATCGGCCGCGCGGTGAGCGGAGCGTCTGCGGGCCGGCTCCTGGCCATCAAGCAGCTCGGCGCGGAGCTGTCGTCGAAGCCGGCGTTCGTCGCCATGTTCCTCGACGAGGCGCGCATCGCGGCGCGCATCCGTCACGCCAATGTGGTGGCCACGCTCGACGTCCTCGAGAACGAGGGCGACCTCTTCCAGATCCTGGAGTACGTCTCCGGCGAGACGCTGGCCCGTGTGCAGCGCTGCGCGGCCGAGCGCCGCCGCGCGCTGCCGCTACCCATCGTCTCCGCCATCGTCGGCGACGCGCTGCGCGGGCTGGATGGCGCGCACCGCACCCGCGCCGGCGACCAGAGCATGTGCATCGTGCACCGCGACGTCTCGCCGCAGAACATCATCGTCGGCGTCGACGGCGCGGCTCGCCTCCTCGACTTCGGGGTGGCCAAGTCGGAGGGCCGCGTGCACTGGACGGTGAACGGGGAGGTCAAGGGCAAGCTCGGATACATCGCGCCGGAGCAGCTGTCGCGCGACGACGTCACCCTGCGCGCCGACATCTACTCCATGGGCGTGGTGCTCTGGGAGCTGCTCGTCGGACGCAAGCTGCGCGTCGGCGGTGGGCCGACCGTGCTCGTGCAGCAGGCGCTGCTCGACGTGCCGCCGCCGAGCTCGGTGGCCTCCGGCCTCGGCCCCGATCTCGACGCGCTCATCGGCCGCGCCTGCGCCGTGGATCCCGAGGGCCGCTTCGCCTCGGCTGCGAACATGGCCGATGCATTGGCGCGCGTGCTGCCCCCGGCGCCCGCGCGCGAGGTGGCGCGGTACATGGCCGACGTCGCCGGCGAAGCGCTGGAGAAGCGCTCGCAGCTGGTGCGCTCGGCGAACCTGGAGGCCACAGCCCAGGACGCGCGCGCCGTGGCCACCACCCGACCGCCGCCGCCGGACGCCAAGCACCGCCACCAGGTGCTACGCGCGGCGACGCGGCCGTACACCGCACGCGAGCTCGACGAGGACAGCCTCTCGCTGGCCGGCTTCACCCCGCGTCCCGAACCATCCCCTCGCGCAGGCGACGGCGACAGCGTGCGCGGCGTGGCGCTCGGTTCTCCCGTTCCGGCGGCGGTGGCGGGGCCCTCGCCCCGTCCGCGGCGCGGGCTGCGCAGCAACGTCTTCTACCCCGTGGCGCCTCCAGCGCCAGGCGCTGCGGTGCGGCCGGAGCCGCCGATCGAGGAGCCGCGGGTCTCGCGCGACGAGATGGCGGCCTCGAACTTCCCGCTCGCCGCGAGCGCCAGCGGCGTGCCCGTCGACTGGAGCCTCCCCAACGCGCGCGTGCGACGCGCGGACACCGGCACGGTGGGCGGCTTCACGCCTGGCGGCGCGACGCCGCGACCGCTGGCGACACCGCCGCGCGATCGCGCCGACGCCGCAGCGTCCCCGTCCGGTTGGGGCCGGGTGGCGGCCTCCGTCCCGGCGGTGTTGGCCGCCGCCGCGCTGGCCCTGGCGCTCAGCTTCACCGTCGCACCGCGCGGCGCGGCGAACGGCCCGCGCACCGCCTACGCCTGGATCGGACCGTACCTGCGCAACGCCGGCGGGCTGGCGGGGATCACCCAGCGCCCGATGGTGCTCCCCGCCGCGACAGCCCCGAGCGGCGAGCCGCGCTGAACGTCAGGTCGGGTCGCGGCCCAGCGAGCGCACGCGGCGCTCGATGAACTTTCGCCCCACGCCGAGCAGGCGGGCCGCGGCGCTCTTGTTGCCTCCCGCGGCGGCCAGGGCCTGCCGGATCAGGGTGTCCTCGATGGCGCGCAGCGAGCGCTGATCGGAGTCGGGGATGCGAAGGATGGTCTGGGTCAGATCGGACAGGCCGCTGGCCGGCGCCTCCACGCCTGCGCGCGCGCCCGGCTCCAGGGGTCCGCCGCCGGATCCGCTCGGCGCCGCGCTCTCCCGCGGCAGGATCTGTTCGAGCTCCGTGGCGCCAACCGGTGCGCTGCCGAAGAAGGTGCCGGCGGCGCGCACCACGTTGCACAGCTCGCGGACGTTGCCCGGCCAGGCGCGCCGGCGCAGCACGGCCCGCGCCTCCCCGGTGAACGATGGATGGTTGGGGTCGGCGGCGACGAGCCCATCGACGATGGCGTCGATGTCCGCGGGGCGATCGCGCAGCGCGGGCACGCGGATGAGCAGCGCGGCCAGCGCCAGGTAGAGATCCCCGCCCAGTGGCCCGCCGAAGCTCCTGGGACTGGTATCCGGGCTGGCGCTGGCGATGACGCGCACGTCGGCGGTCACCTCGCTGCGCCCGCGCACGCGCACGAAGGCGCCGCCCTCGAGGAGGCGCAGCACCTTGGCGTGCAAAGCGTGCGGCAGCGCCCCGACATCGTGCAAGTACAGAACGCCGCCGCTGGCGCGATCGACGCGCCCCAGCTCCGGCGGCTCCTGCTGGACGCCGAAGAGGATCGACTCGAGCACCTCGGGCTCGGTGGAGGAGCAGCGCACCACCACCAGCGGGCGCGCCGCGCGATCGCTGGCCGCGTGGATGGCGCGCGCCAGCGCCTCGCGGCCCGACCCGGTCTCGCCCACCAGCAGGACCGGCGCGCGAGTGGCCGCCGCGCGCGCGGCGAAGCGGCGCGTCGCCTCCGCTGGCAGCGAGGCGCCGGCCAGCTCCGGCACGCGATCGCCGCCCAGCGGCGGGCGCACGTGGTCGGCGAGCAGGGTGGCCATGGTCTCCAGGCCGATCTCGGTCTTGAAGACGTAGTCCTGCACATCGAGGCGCAGCGCTTCGCGCAGGTGGGTCGGGTCGGCCGATCCGCTCAGCACCACCACCGGCACCTTCATGCCGGCGGCGCGCATGGTGCGGGCCAGCTCCAGACCGGTGGGCACGGAGGGCGCCCTCGGGTCGAGGCAGACGTCCAGCAGCACCAGGTCGATGGCCTCGGTCTCCACCGCCGCCAGCGCGGCCCGGGCGTCGGCGGCCTCGAGGCCCTTCACCCCCGGAGGCAAGAGCCGCTGGATGGCCCGCCGGATGAGCGGATCGTCGTCGACGATGAGAACTCGCGTCATCCCCTGCCCCCGTGGCGCGGCGCGAGCGTCGAGGCGACTCTCACGCGTGGAGAGGATGCTAGCGGAGATGCTCGGTGCGCGCGCCCTCCTTGGGCGGTACGCGCCTCAGGTCAGACCGACGTACGGCGCACCACAGAACTCCGGGTCGCCGAACGTCTGCGACTCGTCGCCGAAGAGGTTGAGGATGGCGGTGAGCAGGTTGTTGTGGGAGCGGTCGCCGAGGTTGTCGTTGCGCAGGAAGCGCCCGCCCTTGAGCCCGCCACCGCCGCCGGCGAGCAAGAACGGCATGTTGTCCTTGCTGTGTGTGGGCGGCTGCGCGAGCTCGGAGCCGAAGAAGACCACGCTCTCGTCGAGGAGCGTGTGCCCGCCCATGTCCACCTTGTCCATCTCGCTGAGCAGGTAGAAGTGCTGCTGCGAGTACCAGTTGGTGATCTGCTCCAGCTCCTCCGGGCGGAAACCGCCGTCGTGCTGGTAGAAGTGGTGGTGCTGGTCGAGATCGAGCCAGGGGAAGGTGTGCTTGGCCTCGGTGTCGCTCCACTGCAACGAGGTCACCGCGGTCAGGTCACAGGCCAGCGACATGACCAGCATGTCCATCATGAACTTGCCGACCTTGGGGATGGCCTCGTCGGTCGAAAAGTCGCTGACCGATCCGTCGTCGGCCGAGTTGAGGCCGGTGGTCGGGTCGTAGTCGGAGGTGTCGACATGCGTCGGCGCCTGGCACGCGCCACCGCCGACGATGCCCTGCTCCAGCGCCTTCTCCAGCTCCCGGATCTTGGTCAGGTGCTGATCGACCTTGTGCTTGTCGCTGGCGCCGAGTCGCGGCGACAGGCCATCGAAGCGACGGTCGACGTAATCGAGGATCGACTTCTTGCGCTCCAGCCGCGCCTTGGCCTCGTCGCCGCTGCCAGGCTCCAGAGCGCTGAAGAGGTCCTGGAAGATCTGCTGCGGATCGAGGCGCGGCGGTATGGGGCTGTACGTATCGTTGTCTTCGAAGTTCACGGAGTTGATGGGATGCAAGAGGCCATGCGACTTGCCGGTGCCCCAGCGCACCGCCATCTGGATGCTGGCCTTCGGCTTCTTGCCGGCCGAGATGAGGGTGGCGATGCGCTGGTCGAGGGATGGGCCGCCGGAGTAGCCGCTGCCCTGCTGGGTGGTGCCGCTGAGCCAGGCGATGATGCCCGCCTGGTGCTGCTCGCCCTGGGCGCTGTACATGCTCATCCCGTCGACGACGAGGAGCTTGTGCTTGATGTCCTCGAGCGGCGCCAGGATCGGGCTCAGGGTGAAGCTCGTCTCCGATCCCGTCGGGCGCCAGCGGTTCTCGCCGCTGCCGTTGTCGATGACCGTGCCCCCGGGCGTGTAGACGGAGACGAAGCGGCCGGCAGGGTCGGCGGCGCGGGCATCGCGCGCGCCACCCATGATCTCCAACCAGGGCAAGGCGATGGCGATGCCACCGGCACCACGCAGCATGGCTCGTCGGCTCAGGCGAAAGCTAGCCATGGTGCTACTCCTTCTCCTGCACGGGGAGGTAGAGGAAGGCGTCGGTCTGCGTCAGCTGGACCAGTAGCTGGCGGATGTTCTGACCGGACTCGGCGAAGGCAGCCTGCACCTCGCCCTGCACGCACTCGTCGGCGTCGGTCAGCGTGCGCCCGTAGGCAAAGTTCATCCACTGCGCCGGGAAGCACTCGCGCGTCTCGGGAGACTCGGAGATCTTCCGGACCAGCTCGATGGGCGTCTTGGTCCCGCCCTCCATGCCGGGCACCCCGCCGCTGGCGTCGATGGTCACCCCGTTCTCCTGGTCGCGCCACAGGCCCACCGGGTCGTAGTTCTCGAGGGCCAGCCCCAGCGGGTCCATGTGCTGGTGGCAGCTCTGGCATATCGGGTCCGCGCTGTGCGCGGAGTAGCGCTCGCGGGCGGTGTCGCCGGAGTCGGGGTTCGGTGGTTTGATCTTCGCCGCGATGTCGCCGGTGGGCAGCGGGATCTTGCGGCACATGATCTTCTGCACCAGGAAGGAGCCGCGGGTGACCGGGTTGGTCATGTTGGAATGGATGGTGCCGGCCACCATGCCCGCCTGGGTGAGCAGGCCGAGGCGCTGCGACGTGTCGAGGTCGACCTTCTGCCACTCGTCGCCGCTGACGCCCTCGACACCATAGAACTCGGCCAGCGGGCCGTTGAGGAAGGTGTACGGCGCGACCAGCGCATCCTTCCAGGAGCCGGGGCCCTCGAAGATCTCGTACTCCAGGAACCGCTGCGTCTCCTCGCGCATGGCCGCGCCGATGGCCGCCGAGTAGGTGGGGAAGAGGGCCTCGTCGCGCTCCAGCTGCGACAGGTTGCTGATGGGCAGCAGGTTGTCGAAGAAGAAGCGGATGACCTGCTTGGCCTTGTCGTCGTCGATCATGCGCTCGGCCTGCGCGACCACACCCTCGGCGGTGTCGAGCTCGCCGCTCTCGGCGGCGGCGAGGAGATCGGCGTCGGGCTGCGTGCCCCAGAAGAAGTACGAGAGGCGGCTGGCCATCTCGTGGCCCGTCGGCCGCCGCACCTTGCCGGTGTCGCCCTGCCCGAGCTCCACCCGATAGAGGAAGTCCGGCGACTGCAGCACGGCCTCGATGATCGCCGCCACGCTGGTGGGGAAGTCCGCGTCGGCGCGGAGGAGGTCGTAGAGCGCGACCAGCTCGTCGACCTCCGCTGCCAGCACCGGGCGGCGGAAGGCGCCGGTGGCCAGCTTCTCGATCAAGGTGCGCACGCACGGCTTCTCGGCGGCGGCGTCGCTGCCGTCCACGGTGCCGGCGCAGTCCACGATCTTGCCGAGCGCCGTCGGGGTCTCGGTGGCGCGCTGGGCCACGCCCTCGGCCACGGTGCCGTACGTCTCGGCCAGCAGGCTGGAGACGGACTGCGCGTTGGCGTCGTTGCCGAACCCGTTGCCGGTCTCCTCGCTCGGGAACGCGTTGGCCGGCAGGGTGGTGTCGCCGAGCAGGTCGCGGACGGTGTTGTTGTACTCGAAGCGCGTCAGGCGCCGCAGCGGGGCCGGGCCCGGGAAGATGCCGGCCGGGTCGTCGCACTCGAGCGTGCTCGGGTCGATGTACGGCGGCTCGATGCCCTCGCCCTGCCCGCCGATGTCGCCGACGCACGCCGACAGCGCAGCACCGGAGAGAACGATCGCCGACGCGATTCCACGGGTCGAAGCTCGCAGGGTCATCTCCAGCCCTTCCGCTCGAAGCGCCGATGCTCCGCAGGAGCGCCGGCCGGGTTGGGCAGCCGTCGTGTGGCGACTGTCGGGGTGGCCCGGGGCCGATGTGCGCGCCGGGCGAGTCAGCGATGCGCCGCGGTGCCCTGTTGGAGGTGAGCCGGGCGTGATCGACCATACACCCATGGCCCTCGGATCCAACGGGAAGGATTCGAGAATTTGGCGAATCCGCGGCTGGAAAAATCCAGCCCTTCCCGGAATTGGTGGGGCAGCCCACGCGCGGTTCCGTGCCGGATGGATGCGCCATCCGCTCACCCGGCATTCGTTCGATGTGGGTGCCTGGAGGAGGTGATACCCCCCCGAGCGAGCTCAGCCGCCGGTGCGCGCCAGCGTGCCGGCCGCGAGAGGGTGCAGGCCGCCGCGGCGGTACGCGCCCGGCGAGCACCCGACTTCGCGGTGGAAGGTGCGCACGAAGTTCGAGAGGTCGCCGAAGCCGGCGTCGTAGGCGATGTCCGTCACCGGCCGCGACGTGTCGGCGAGCAGCGCCGCGGCGCGGCGCAGGCGGGCAACGACGAGGTACCGATGCGGCGTGGTCCCGGTGGCGCGCCGGAAGACGCGCAGGAAGTGGAACGCGCTGAGGCCGACCTCGGCGGCGAGATCGGCCAGGGCCAGCGGCTGCGTGACGCGGGCCTCGATGATGGACAGGGCGGCGGTGACGCGATGGCGATCGGCGCGGCTCGGCTCGACGGTGCGGTGGGCGCGGGCGCCAGCGCGGCCCGGACGACGGCGTCGCCGACCTCGTCGACGTCGGCGTCGAGGGCCAGCGCCGCGATCCACGCCGAGGCGCGCGCGCTCGGCGGCAGCACGGCGCGCTCGAAGAGCGGGCCGCGCGTGCCCGGCGTGTGCCGGGCGACGTCCTCCACCACCGACGCGTCGACCTCGAGCGAGATGCAGTCGTCGCCGCCGTCGTGCTCGTGCGAGCACGCGAAGACGCGGCCCGGCCTGCCGAGCAGCAACCAACCCTCGCGCAGGTGGTGGAGGCGTCGGGTGGCGTGGTCGCGATAGCAGAAGCTGCCGCGGCGAACGAGGGCCACGCAGAAGGCGTCGTGCGTCTCGTCGTACGGCCGGTCGTGCGCGCCGGCGCGGCAGGCGACCTCGGCCACACGCACTGCGCACCCCTGGTGGGTGATGCGTGCGGTGGGACGCGGCGAGGGGCGCACCGGAGCAGCATGGCCAGCGAGGCGCGCACGGCAAGGCGGGCGACGAGAGCAAGATCCTCCAAGTCGTAGGCGAAGCGGACACCTAGGTTCTGCGGCGAAGGAGGTCCCCGTGATCGATCATGTGACTCTCTCCGTCTCCGACTTCGGCAAGGCGCTCGGCTTCTACCGGAGCGCGCTCGGCGCGCTCGGCTTCGAGGTGCAGGGCCTGGACGAGGCCGGCAGGTGCGCCGGCTTCGGGCTCAAGGATCAGCAATGCCTGTGGATCGCCGAGGGCAAGCGCAAGCCCGCGGTGCACATCGCCTTCCGCAGCGGGTCGCGCACGGCGGTGCAGGCGTTCCATCGGGCGGCGCTCGGCGCGGGCGGCAAGGACAACGGCGCGCCCGGGGCGAGGGCCGACTACGGGCCGAAGTACTACGCGGCGTTCGTCATCGATCCAGATGGGAACAACATCGAGGCGGTTACTCACCAGGAGTGAGCCGCGCCACGCGGACGTGTGGTGCCACGAAGGCAGAACAGCGCCCGGGGAACCCGAGCGCCGTTGGTTTCGATCAACCGAGGTCTGTCAGGGCGAGATGTCGAAGCGCAGATCGTACGTCAGCGTCGCAGCCGTCCCGGTCGTCCACGGCTCCACGACCAAGAACACCGTCTCGTTCGCGGTCGCCGTGTAACTGAACCCAACCGTGGTCTCCGTGGAATTGACGCCATCGAAGGAGGCGACGCAACCGAGCCCGGTCGCGCAGGTCGTTCCGATCTGCTTGAAGACCACGTCCAGAGTTCCGAAGTCCTTCACTGCGAGCGTCTGACCCGCGAGCATCGGCACACTGAACACGATGTCGGGTCGCGATGTCCCGTCGGTGAAGCAGCCGGCACTCAGGCTCGTCAGGTCCTCGCCGAACCCGGCGATGGTGTCGCCGACGAAACGCAAGCCGTCGGCCACGGAGATGGGGTTGGCGCACGTCGAAGGCGTGGGGGCCGCGCACAGCGACGGGGAGCCGCTGCACGCGAAGCCAGTCTCCACCGCACAGGTCGGCGAGCAGCCGTCCCCTGCGGTGGTGTTGCCGTCGTCGCATCCCTCGGCGAGCTCGGTGGTGCCATTGGCGCAGGTGCCAACCAGGAAGCGCAGATCGAGCGCGCGCGCCGTCGCGCCCGGCGCGGCGGATGCTGCCTCGACGACGACGAAGACCGTCTCCGCCGCAGTGGCCGCGTAGCGTACGCCGCTGGTCTCCTCGTTGCTGTTCTGGGCCGTGGCGCAGGTTGCGCCGCTGGCGCACGCCCCTGCCGCGAGCACCTTGAGCACGACGTCAGCCGACCCGTACTCGTTCACCTTCAGCACCTGACCTGCGGTCAGATCGGCGCTGAAGACGAGCTCGACTCGACCGGTTCCATCATTGCCATCGCAGCTCACCAGACCACCCATGTCGTCGCCGAAGGCAGTGATGTCCGTGGTGGTGAACGTCGAACCCTCCATCACCTCGATCGGCGCCGCGCAATCCGCATCGGGGACCGGCCCGCAGGTGGAGGGTGCCCCGGTGCAGATGAACCCGGGCTCGACCTTGCAAATCGCCGAGCAACCGTCGCCACCGACGGCGTCGCCATCGTCGCACGCCTCGCCGACACCGATGATGCCGTCGCCGCATGGGTAGATCTCGAAGTCGAGGTCGATGTCCTTGGAGAAGGGGGTGGTGGAGGACGTCTCGACCACGATGTACACCGGCCCAGCCACCGCGGCGGTGTAACTCAGACCGGGGGTGTTCTCGGGTCCGTCGATGGAGGCCGCGCAGGTGGTGGCCCCGCCGCACATGCCGCCATCCAGGATTCGGAGCCGGAGATCCGCGGCACCGAAGTCGCTGACGTTGACCGTCTCACCGGCGACCAGATCGGCCCGGAAGACGAGCTCGGAGCGCCCGGCGCCGTCGTTGGTGCAACTCGCCGGCGGGAACGTGTTGTAGTCGTCGCCGTAGGCGGTGATGTCCGAAGCGGCGAAGTTGAAGCCGTCCGAGACCACGATCGGGTCGGCGCAGCTGGCCGCTGGGTTGGGGATGCAAACCGACGGAGCCCCGGAGCAGTTGTAGCCAGCCTCGACGGCGCACGTTGGCGAGCATCCGTCGCCGGCCATGCCGTTCCCGTCGTCGCAGGGCTCGATGGAGGCGACCACCCCGTCGCCGCAGACCGCTGTCTCGGTGGTGAGCACGAACGGGCCGGTATCGCCGTTCGGCGCCGGGGTGTCGTTCCAGCCGTCGACGACGACGTAGACCGTGTCGCCAGCGACGACGTTGAAGGTAACCACCTCGTTCGTACTGCCGGCCTTGTCGTCGCAGTCGAGCTCGGTGGTGGTGTCATCGCAAGTCGTGCGGGCGTAGAGCACGGCGTCGAAGTCGCTGGCGTCCGTGTTCAGGGTGACGCTCAACACGCCGGTCGCAGTCGCGGTGATCTGGTAGACGGCCTCGCCCTGATTGCCGGTGCCAGCGGTGCCGCAGCTGGCATCGTCGAAGACACCGACGATGCCGGTGGTGTCACCACTGACCGTCTGGTTAGGGCCGATGATGAACGGCGACGCGCAGGTGCCGTCTCCAATCGGAGGCGCGCCGCCCGTGCCACCCTGGCCCGCGCCTCCCGTACCCCCCTGACCAGCGCCGCCGCCGCCTTGGCCCGCGCCACCTACGCCGCCCGTGCCGCCCTGACCGGCAC
>JBBJMR010000215.1:0-15490 GCA_037720395.1 Polyangiaceae bacterium | reverse complement strand
GCGGCACCCGCATGTTGCCCGTCTCGAGCTGCGCTGCGGGCTCAGGGGAAACGTTGCTCTCCAGCTCGCTGGCAGGGGAGCGATTGGTGTTGGGAACCGCGGCGCGCCTCCTCGCTTACGACCTGCGCCGCGCGCCCGAGCTGCCGCTCCTGGGCGCCCTGCCGTCGGCGCAAGCCGTGCAAACCGTACAGACCGATGGCACCTGGGCATACGCGCGCCGCGCCGGTGCGCCGAACACGTACTCGGCCTGGCGCATGGGGCCGGAAGCCGCGTTCACGGCGGCGGGGACGACCACCGCCACCGGCTGGCTGGACGGCGCAAGCTTCGGCACGCGCCACGCCGTGCGCCGCAACGGGACCACCGTGGAGATACGGGTGTGGTGAGGACTGCCCTCCGCATCGCTGCGGCGACGCGGATCGTCGCTTCGCTCGGCATGGCCGCGTTGGGCTGCGGCGGATGCGGCGAGGACACGCCCGAGTCGAGCGACGCTGGCACCAGCAGCCGGTCCGCATCGTCGAACGCATCGGCATCCGGTGGCGACGGCGGGCTGGAGGCCACCGCCTGCGGCGGCTATGCGTGGGGCACGGACTGGCCGCCCGCGACCGCGCCGGCCGCCAAGCCCGTGCTCCTCGAACCGTTGCGCGAGAAGAAGAACTGCGGGCCCGGGTGTCGCGCCATCACGACGCGGCTGGATCTCGCCAACGTGAAGCCCTACGAGATGAGCTTCGCGGGTGATCTGATGGCGTCGCGTGCATATCCACAGGCCTCGCCGGACGCCAATTATGCCGACCTGAGCTCCGCCGAAGAGTTTGCCGCACATGCAATTGCTCCCGAGCCGAACACGCTATCGTATCTTCAATCAACGATGGGACCCGACTGCATAGCGAAAGGATACACATTCTACGACGATGCGATTCGGCGTTCCTACATCTGCCAGGTGTGCGCGCACATAGGCGCGCAAAGACTCCTAACGTTCGACGAGGGGATTTGGAACGATGGATCTGTGGACACGTCCGTGGCCGCCGCCTCTGCGCGCTATGTGGTCGTCTCACAGAACAACGGCTTCTACGTGCTCGATGTGGCCGACGGCTCACGGCACCCTCTCGCGGATTCGCTCTACTTCGTCACGGAGATCTCGGTCTTCGACCCGTACATCGTCCTTCCCGAAGCAGATGGCGACGTCTATGTCATGGATACGCGCACCTGGTCCAAGACAAACGTCACGAGCGACCCAGCGCTGCAGTACATGGCCTCGAGCGACGGCAAGCGAATCGCCTGGATCGACTATCGTTATTCGACGGACGGAACGGCGGCCGAAGTCGTCGTCTACGACATTCAAAGCAAGCAGCTTATACGAGTCACGAGCACGCAGGCTTCCCCCTCGGGCAAGTTCTATCCAACCGTCGAGGGCGACTGGGTCGCGTGGATGGACGACCGCGACTCCAGCGCCGTCAATGCCAGCATCGACACCCCGCGTGACCGCTTCGACATCTATGGCTACAACCTGACCAGCAAGCAGGAGACACATCTGGTAGGCAACCAGGCTGGCGAGGTCACCAAGCTCTATCCGGTGCTGCCGCAGCTACACCAGGGGAAGATCTACGTGGTCGGCAACGAGAAGGTTGCGCCGGACGTCTACTACGTCCAGCTTTATGAGTTCCTGTTACCTGAAGCCAACTGACGCTGACAAGTGGTGACGCTGGACGATGGGTGCAGCAGACGTTCGGAGGCGCCGCGCGCCGCCAGCTCGACTGGGATGGCCCGTGGCTGTGGACCGGGGCAACCGTCACGTCACCGTGGCCAAGGTGGCGCGCGCCTCGGTGACAGCCGCAGCCACCTACCGGTTGGGTGTCGACGCAAGCGGCACCCGCATGTTGCCCGTCTCGAGCTGCGCTGCGGGCTCAGGGGAAACGTTACTCTCGAGCGCCCTGGCGGGTGAGCGATTGGTGCTCGGGACCGCGGAGCGCCTCTTCGCCTACGACGTGACGCGAACGCCCGAGGTTCAGCTCCCCGGCGCCCTACCGTCGGCCCAAGCCATGCAAGCCGTACAGACCGACGCGACCTGGGCGTACGCGCGCCGCGCCGGCACGCCCCAACACGTACTCGGCCTGGCGCATGGGGGGCCGGAACCCGCGTTCACCGCAGCCGGGATGACCACGGAGCCACCACGGCGGCGCTGGCGGCGCCCACCGTGCTGCTCGGCGTGAGCTGGGTGCCGACTTGCTCAGCAAGGCGTCTCGGTATGCTCGGCGGGACAGCCCCGCGCCCGCGCCGCGCGCTCGCGGTCTGGCGCGGAGCCATCATAAGGAGGAGGGCGCTTGGCGATGACATTGCGTGTCTCGGGCTCGGTGCTTCTCATCGCCGCGGCTGCTGCTCTGGTCTTCGGCTGTGAGCTCATCGCCGGCGTGGATCGCGGCGAGATCCCGGCCGATGCGGCGTCTTCCACCGCCGGCAGCGGCGCCGCGCAGGCCGGCCCGGCGGCAGCGGCGGCGTCGGTGGGAGCGGCGGAGCGGGCGGCAGCGGCGGCTGCGGCGCCCCCGAGGAGTGCCGTCAGCCCACCGAGGAGTGCCAGGCGGCGACCTGCATCGAGGGCGCCTGCGGCGAGGAACGCTGATGGGCGGCGAGGAGACGCCCACCGGCCAGACCGACGCCGACTGCAAGAAGCGCGTCTGCGGCGTGGGCGGCATCGACTTCCTGCCCGACTCCAGCGATCCGCTGGACGACGGCATCGAGTGCACCGTCGACAGCTGCGCTGGCATCGAGCCGAGCAACGTGCCCAGCGCGTCAGGCGTCCTCTGCTCCCAGGACGGGGGCAGCGTCTGCGACGGCAAGGGCGCGTGCGTGGAGTGCGTCGCGGACCCCGGCTGCGACGACGGCGAGTTCTGCACTGCCGCGAACACCTGCGCCCCGACGAGCTGCGATGACGACGTGCAGAACGGCGACGAGACGGACATCGACTGTGGCGGCGGCTGCGGCGCCACCTGCGGCACCGACGACACCTGCGTCGACGCCGGCGACTGCCTCTCCGCCGTGTGCGTGGGCAATGTCTGCCTGGCGCCGGCCTGCGACGACGAGGTGATGAACGGCGACGAGACGGGCACCGACTGCGGCGGCCCGACGTGCCCGGGCAAGTGCGGCCCCAACCAGGGGTGCGTCGACGACGGCGACTGCACCGGCGGCGACTGCTCGGGCAGCGTGTGCCTGGCCACCTGCACCGACCAGGTCGAGAACAACGGCGAGACCGACCTCGACTGCGGCGGCCCGAACTGCCCCGACTGCAGCGAAGGCGACGAGTGCGACACGCCCGCCGATTGCGTCTCCGACGGGTGCTGCGGCACACCCTCGGTGTGCGACGCCTGCTGCAACGGCGCCAAGGACGGCACCGAGACGGACGTCGACTGCGGCGGGAGCTGCGGCGGTTGCGCGGACGGCGACGACTGCGGCACCGGCGACGACTGCCAGAGCGCCTTGTGCGTCGGCGGCCAGTGCCTGGCGACCACCTGCAACAACGGCATGCTCGACGCCAACGAGAGCGACGTCGATTGCGGCGGCGTCTGCGCGCCGTGCGCTATCGGGCTGGACTGCGGCAGCAGCGCGGACTGCAGCTCCACCATCTGCGTCGACGGGGTGTGCTGCGGCACGGCCTGCATCGGCGTGTGCGTGGCCTGCTCTGCCCTCAAGAAGGGCGGCGGCGCCGACGGCGTGTGCGGTAGCGTGGCCAACGACACCGACCCCGACGGCGAGTGCAGCGCGGCGCCTGCGTCCACGTGCGGGCTGGACGGCTTGTGCAACGGCGCCAGCGGCTGCGGGCAGCACCAGAGCGGCACGGTGTGCGGCGCCGCCATCTGCAGCGCCGGAACCGCCAGCGCCATCGACACCTGCAACGGCGCCGGGACGTGCCTGCAGGGCGCGACCACGCCGTGCGCCCCGTACCTGTGCGGTGCCACGGCCTGCAACACGGCCTGTGCCGGAAACGGCGACTGCGCGTCCGGCAACTACTGCGCCGCGCCGACCTGCCTGCCGCAGAAGTCGGACGGCACCGCGTGCGGCGGCGCCGGCGAGTGCCAGAGCGGCGTCTGCGCCGCGGCCGTCTGCCGCCCCGCGCACTGCGGTGACGGGGACCTCGACGCCGGCACCGAGTCGGACACCGACTGCGGGCTGGGGTGCGGGCCGACCTGCGCCGCCGGCGACGCTTGCACGGTCACCGGCGATTGCGCGGCGCCGCTGACGTGCGGGGCGGGGGTCTGCGGATGACGGCGCGGACCGGAGGCACCGCCCCACGCTTTCAGGGCAGGTGCCCAGCCGCCCGTGGAGACACGGCGTGATCGCGCGCATGGTCGTGCCCACGGCGTAGGGGGGCTGCGACCGGGCCCGGGGCTTCCGTGCTACTGTCCCGCCCGCCGCGGGCCGTGGGCGGAGAGCCTGCCTCGGGCCGAGGCGCCCCCATGACGGATAGCCCGGCGCAGCAAGCATCCCCCGTGGCGACGGGTGAGGTCATCGCTGGCAAGTACCGCGTCGAACGCGTGCTGGGCATCGGCGGGATGGGGGTGGTGGTGGCCGCCACCCACCTGCAGCTCGAGCAGCGGGTGGCGCTCAAGTTCCTGCGCGCCGAGGCGCGGGACAACGACGAGGTGGTGGAGCGCTTCACGCGCGAGGCGCGCGCCGCGGCCAAGATCTCCAGCGAGCACGTGGGCCGGGTGATCGACGTCGGCCAGCTGGAGAGCGGCGAGCTGTTCATGGTCATGGAGCACCTCGAGGGGCACGACCTGTCCAGCGTGCTCACCACCGAGGGCCGGCTGCCCTTCGCCCGGGCGGTGGACTACGTGCTCCAGGCCTGCGAGGCGGTGGCCGAGGCGCACGTCCACGGCATCGTGCACCGCGACCTCAAGCCGGCGAACCTCTTCCTGGCGCGGCGGGTCGACGGCACCGAGGTGATCAAGGTCCTCGACTTCGGAATCAGCAAGATCACCCAGCACCGCAGCGGCGACGCATCGATCACCGATCCCAAGCTCACCAACCCCACCGCGGTGATGGGATCGCCGCTCTACATGTCGCCGGAGCAGATGCACTCGTCGATGCGCGTCGACGCGCGCAGCGACATCTGGGCGCTGGGGATCATCCTCTACGAGCTGGTCAGCGGGAAGACGCCCTTCGAGGCCGAGACCATCCCCCTCATCCACGCCGCCATCCTCCACAACGCGCCGCCGCCGCTGCGCGAGCGCGCGGTGAACGCGCCGGCGCGCTTCGAGCAGATCGTCCAGCGCTGCCTGGAGAAGGACCCGGCGGGGCGCTACCAGGAGATCGTCGATCTGGTGGCCGCGCTGGCGCCGCTCTCCTCGCGCCAGGGGCGCATCAGCCTGGGCAAGGTCGGGCGCCTGCGCAACATGCGCACCGCCTCGGATCGGCCTGCCGGCAACGCGCTGGCGCCGAGCGTGCCGAGCGGGCCTTCGTCGACGGTCACCAGCTGGGGGAGCGCTCCGAAGCGCACCGGAATGCGCACCACCGGGGTGGTGCTGGCGGTGGCGGCCTTCACGGGCGGCGCCGCGCTGGTGCTCGGCGGGATCATCCCCGTGCCTCGCTTCGTCGCCGGGCTCGGTGCCGGTGAAGCAGCGAGCGCGGCGCCCGAGACCGGGCACACGGCGGCCGCAGGCGCGGCGCCGGAGCCGGCCGGCGGATCACCGAACCGCGCGGCGGCAGCCGGCGCGCAGGGCGCCGAAGCGCAGGCGGCCGCGGAGGCAGCGCGCAAGGCCGAGGAGCAAGCGGAGGCGGGGCGCAAGGCCGAGCAGGAGACGAAGGCCGCCGCAGCCAAGGCCGAGGCGGGGCGCCTGTTCAAGGAGGCGAACGCCAAGCTCGCCGCACGCGATTACCTGGCGGCGGCGGCGATCTACGCGCAGGCCGACGGGGTGTGGCCCGGGGCCAAGCCCAAGTACAAGGCGGCGCTGAGCTACGACAAGGTGGGGCGGCGCGACGAGGCCATCGCCTGGTATCGCAAGTTCCTCGAGTCCTCGCCGGACGCAGCGGCCTTCACCCAGGGCGAGATCGTGGAGTCGACGAAGCGCTTGGCGCTGCTCGAGCGCGTGGCCGCCATGCGCGCGCGCCCCGGACCAGCGCTTCCACCGGCCTCGGCCACGCCGTCCGCCGAGCCGGTCGCCGAGCCCACGCCGCCCGCGGCGAAGCCCGACGCCCCACCCGCAGATGGCGGCGACGGGACGAAGGGGTTCGGCGACCGGAAGTAGACGACCTTCGCGCTGGCGCGGCGCCACCCTGGCGCCTCCGGGAGCGCCCCCTGCCCTTTCGCCGGGAAAGCAGCACCCGGTCCGGCGACCGGAACGAATGCTCGGGCGTATCATGGCCATGGTGCGCTTCCGGGCCGGGACGCGGTGGTTGCTGGGATGTGCGTCCGCCGTGCTGGCGGCCTCCTGCTCGCAGGATCCGTCGTTCGGCGACGACGCGGGCGGCGCGGGCGGCGCGGGCGAGCGACGGCCTCAGAGCGCGGCGGCCTCCAGCGGCGGCCACGGCGGCACGGCGGCGGAGGGCGGAGCGCGAGCAGCGCCACCGGCGGCAGGTCCCCGGCCGGCACGGGCGGCGAGGTGCAAGCCGGCAGCGGCGGTGCCGGCGGCAGCGGTGGCGCCGGCGGCAGCGGGCCCGGCGCCGGCGGCGCGCCGCCGGGATGCACGGTCGACGCCGAGTGCCCGGACGGCGGGCTCTGCGAGCATCCGGTCTGCATCGCCGCAGCGTGCGCGCTGGTGCCCAACCCGGCCGGGACCCAGTGCCTGGGCATCCAGCTCTGCGACGGCAGCGGCAACTGCGTGGCCTGCCTGACCGCCGCCGAGTGCCTCGGCAACGCCGACCCGTGCGTCATCCACGACTGCGTCGGCGGCACGTGCATGCCGACGCCCAGCCCGGCGGGCACCTTCTGCAACGGTTTCGCCGACCAGTGCGATGGCAACGGCGCCTGCGTCGACTGCGTGGACAATGGCGGTTGCGGCGAGTGCTGCGTCTGCGACGCGAACCACGCCTGTATCCAGACCTGAGGGCGCGCCGCGCGCCTCGCCGAGCCGGGATCCGCACAGGCTTGGCCGCCTGCGCCGGCAGCGGTACACCGCCACGGTGCGTGCCCTTGGCCGATCCCTGGCCCTCGTCCTCGCCCTGGCCCCCTGCCTGGCCAGCGCGCCGGCGCACGCGCAGCGCGCCGGCGTCGACAGCAAGGCCGCCGCCGAGGCGCTCTTCGATCACGGGCGCCAGCTACACGCCGCCGGCCGCTACGCGGAGGCCTGCCCGAAGTTCGCCGAGAGCCAGAAGCTCGATGCGGGCGTGGGCACCCTCCTCTACCTCGCCGACTGCTACGAGAAGACCGGGCAGACGGCCAGCGCCTGGGCGGGCTTCCGCGAGGCGGCGGCCGCCGCCAAGAACGGTGGCCAGGAGGAGCGCGAGAAGATCGCGCGCGATCGCGCCGCTGCGCTGGAGCCCCAGCTCTCGCGCCTGACGATCACCGTCGACGAGGCCAGCGAGGCGGTGGAGGTGACGCGCAACGGAGTGCCGGTGGGCAAGCCGCTGTGGGGCACGGCCATCCCCGTCGACCCTGGCCCCCACAGCCTGTCGGCGTCCGCTCCCGGCAAGCGGACCTGGGTGGGGCGCATCGACGTGGCACGCAACGGCGCCTCGGCGTCGGTGCGCATCCCGCGCCTCCTCGATGCCCCCGCCGGTCCGTCGCGCGGTGACACCGCGGAAGGCGGGGGAGGCTCGCGCGGCGCCGGTCAGCGCGCCGCGGCGCTGGTCCTGGGCGGCGTGGGCGTCGGCGGCCTGGTCCTCGGCGCGGTCTTCGGCGCACAGGCCATCGCCAAGGACGGCGAGGCCGACGAGAACTGTCGCCCCGACGACGCGACCCTGTGCACCCAGCGCGGCCTCGACCTCGCCGACGACGCCGGCACCGCGGCCACCGTGTCGACCCTCGCCTTCGTCGCCGGCGGCGCGGCGCTGGCGGGCGGCGCGGCGCTCTACTTCACTGCACCGCGGAGCGCGCCGAGCAGCGTCGGAGCGCGGCCAGCGCCTGCGGCGTGGCTGCGCGTGGCACCCGCCGTCGGCCCCGGCGTGGGCGGCGTGCGCGCCTCGGGAGCGTTCTGATGCGCGGCGCGCGCATGTCGCGCCTCGGGAGCGTTCTGATGCGCGGCGCGCGCATGCCGCGCCTCCCGCGCCTCCCGCGCGCGCTGCTGCCGCTGGCCCTGCCCTTCATGGTCGGCGCCTGCGGGCTGATCATCGGCCTCGAGGATCGGCGCCTGGACGAGGACGGCAGCAGCAGCAGCGGTCCCGGCGGCGCCTGCGAGACGCCCGGCGACTGCCCGGTCGGCGGCAACGCCTGCTTCGTGCGCGTCTGCGTGTCCGGCACCTGCGGACTCATCGACGCGCCCGAGGGCACCCTGGTGGCCTCGCAGAAGAAGGGCGACTGCCTCCGCGTGGAGTGCGACCTCGGCGGCACCGCCATCGAGGTCGTCGATCCCGAGGACGCCTTCGACGATGGGCGCATCTGCACCGACGACCTCTGCGACGGCAAGAAGCCAACCCACCGCCCGGCCCAGGTCGAAAAACAATGCGGCGACGGCCGCGTCTGCAACGACCTGGGTAGCTGCGTGGAGTGCCTCGAGGACGTGGACTGCGGCGATGAGCTGGTCTGTGATCAGCAGGCCTGCGTCCCCGACAGCTGTCAGAACGGGCTGGAGGACAACGAGAAGGGCGAGACCGACATCGACTGCGGCGGCGGTGGCTGCAACCCCTGCGTCGATGGCGACAAATGCGAGACCGGACCGGACTGCGACAGCGGCGTGTGCGCCGCCGGCATCTGCCTGGCCCCGACCTGCGACGACGACCACAAGAACGGCACCGAGAGCGACATCGACTGCGGCGGCTTCGCCGCGGGGTGCCCCGCGTGCCCCACCGGCGGCGGGTGCGGGGCGAACGCCGACTGCCTGAGCGGCGTCTGCGGGGGCGTGGTGCCCAAGAGCTGCCAGGCGCCGACGTGCACCGACGCCGTGAAGAACGGCAACGAGCTGGCCCCCGACTGCGGCGGCTCGAAGTGCCCCAACGGCAGCTGCGACGACCTGGAGCCGTGCGCCGAGAATCTCGATTGCCAGAGCGGCGTGTGCAGCGGCCTGGTTTGCCAGGTGCCGACATGCAGCGACGGCGTGAAGAACGGTACCGAGGAGGGGATCGACTGCGGCGGCGGTGCCTGCGCCGCCTGCTGAGGCGGTCCGGAGCTATACGGGGGCGACGGCGCGGCGGCGGCGGCGGCCGCCGAGCATCTCGGAGAGCGTCGTCAGCTGCGCCACCGGCGCGGCGACGTCGTCGCTGCGCTGCATCTCCGCCACGCGCTGGTGCGGCGCCGGGACGGCGTCGGCCCAGGCGGGCACGGTGGCGGCGCGCTCCCAGCGGCCGTGGAGCCGATCGGCGATGCGCTCCAGCAACGCCCGCGTCGTCTCGCGCTGGGTGGCGGCGACGGCCACCTTGTCGCGGCGCCATAGAGGAGGCGCGTCAGCTCGTAGGGCGAGACCAGGTCGGACTTGTTGAAGACCAGGATGCGCGGGATGCCGAGCAGATCCAGCTCGCCGAGGAGGCGCTCGGTGGTATCGATGTGCTGGTCGCGGCAGGGGTCGGAGGCGTCGACGACATGCAGGATGAGGTCGGCGTCGGCCGTCTCCTCGAAGGTCGCGCGGAACGCCGCGAAGAGGTCCTTGGGGAGCTCGCGGATGAAGCCCACCGTGTCGGTGATGACCACCTCGCGCTCCTCCGGGAAGCGCAGGCGGCGCGAGCGCGTGTCGAGGGTGGCGAAGAGGCGGTTCTCGGCGAGCACGTCGGCGCCGGTGAGCGCGTTGAGCAGGGTGCTCTTGCCGGCGTTGGTGTACCCGACGATGCTCACCACCGGCACGCCCTGGCGGGTGCGCAGGCGGCGGCGCTGCTCGCGCTGCTTGGCCAGGCGACGCAGGGCGTTCTCCAGGAAGGCCACCCGGTCCTTGGCGCGGCGACGGCCGACCTCCAGCTTGGTCTCGCCCGGCCCGCGGCCGCCGACGCCGCCGGTGAGACGCGAAAGGGAGTCGTCCTTCTGGGCCAGGCGCGGCAGCGAGTACTTGAGCTGGGCCAGCTCGACCTGGAGCTTGCCGTCGGCGGACTCGGCGCGCTGGGCGAAGATGTCGAGGATGAGCTGGGTGCGATCGATGACCTTGAGGTCGGTGAGCTTGGTGATCGCCGAAGCCTGGGAGGGGGTGAGGTTCTTGTCGAAGATGAGCGTCTGGGCATCGAGCTCGGCGGCGCGCAGCACCACCTGATCGAGCTTGCCCTTGCCCATCACCAGGCGCGGATCGATGCGCTCGCGCACCTGCAGGACGCTGTCGGCGACCTCGACGCCGGCCGTCGCCGCCAGCTCGCCGAGCTCGCGCAGGCTGTCCTCGGCGGCGAGCAGGGCGCTGGTGCCGGCGACGCTGTGCTTGTCGGCGACGTGCACCAGGATGGCGCGGCCGTCCTTGCCGGTGACCACGCGGGCGCAGAGCGCTTGGCGAACTCGTCCTCGAGCGCCGCGATCAGCTCGCCGAAGTCGACGTCCACCTGACCGACGGGCAGGGGGCCGACCATGCGGTACGGCAGGCGGTCGCCGCCGTCGTCTCGGTCGTGGACCGGCGTGTTGTACGCGTAGTGCATGGTGCGCGCCTCGCCGCCGGGCGAAAGCTGGATGGCGGCCACCAGGTCGAGGCGCAGGCGGACCAGGTCGACCACGTCGTCGCGCGTCAGCGGCTCGTTGTGCAGGTGCGTGTGCACCAGGCGCAGCGCGCGGAAACGCCCCTCGGCGGCGCGAAGGCGGCCGATGTCCGGGAGCATGAGGCGCGTGGCGTCGCCGACGATGACCGTCTCCACCTCGCCGGAGCGATGCACCAGCACCCCCACCTGCCGCCCCGTCTGCTGGGACGCCTCGGCGAGCGACCGGATGAGCTCCGGCGTGGCGATGTGGGTCGCGGGGACCTTGCGCCGGTAGATGCGCTCGAGGATCTTGGTGGCGGACGGGCCGAGGCCAGTGGTGTTGCCGAAAAGGGTAGGCATTCGATAGGGCGGCCCGGGGCCGCGCTCCATTCTTAACGCCGCAGGACGCGGTTGGCCACTGGATGGGACAGCTATGTACGCTGAAGCCATGGCCATCCTGACGCCCTTGTCGGGTCCGGAGGCGCGCGCGCTCGGCGCCGCGTACGGGCTGGAGACCGAAGGCGTGCGCGGGATTCCGGCCGGGAGCGTGAACTCGAACTTCGCCCTGGAGCTCGCCGGAGGCGGCCGTGCCTTCCTGCGCGTCTACGAGGAGCAGGGCATGGAGGGGGCGGCGCGCGAGGTGCGTCTCCTCGAGCACCTGGCCACCCGCGGCGTGGGCACACCCCGCCCGATGGCGCGCAAGGACCGACGCGGAACCTTCGCCACCCACGCCGGAAAGCCGGTGGCCGTGTTCCCCTGGGTCGACGGGGAGACCGCGTGCCAGGCACGGGTCACCCGCGGGCGCGCGCGCTCTGTCGGCGCCGCGCTCGCGCACGTGCACCTCGCCGGCGAGGGCTTCGACGGGCTGCACGCCGGGCGCTTCGGCGCGGAGGCGTTGCGTGGCAGGCTGCAACGTTTGCCGCCCCAGGCGAGGGGCGGGGACCTCGGCGATGCGGTGGCCATGCTCGAGTCGCGCCTCGCCGAGGCGTGGCGTGCCGAGGATGCGAGCGAGCTACCGATGGGCGTCGCGCACGGCGACCTCTTCCGTGACAATGTCCTGTGGCAGCCGCGTGACGATGGCGCGCCCGGTGAGCACATCGCAGCGCTGCTCGATTTCGAGAGCGCCTCGCGGCAGCCGCTGGTGTTCGACCTGGCGGTCACGGCCCTGGCCTGGTGCTTCGGCGACGCGCTGGAGGCACCCTTGCTCACCGCGCTCGGCGAGGGCTACGCCTCGGTCCGTCCGCTCGAAGGGGTGAGGTGGCGGCCCTGCCGGCGGTGATCCGCTTCGCCGCGCTGCGCTTCGCCATCACCCGCATCACCGACTTCGAGCTGCGCAGGGGCGCCGGCGTCCACAAGGACTACCGCCGGTTCGTGGCCCGCCTCGCCGCGCTGGACGCCGCCGGCGACGCGGGCATCCGCTGCTGGCTCGGCGGCGTCGCTGCGCGCTGAGCCCCCGCGCGGTCATCGAGGCCTCCACCTGCGCAGGCAGAGCCGGCAAGAGTGTGAAGTTCCAGGGAGCCCACGTTGCGCGGCGCCCCCCCGACCGTTACGGTTGCTCGATGGCACAGGTCGGAGCGCTCGACTTCAAAGGGTTCGTCGACAACAGCAAGGACGGGCGGGCGGGGGGCAAGGAAGGCAGCGGACACGCCTACTCCTACGTCTCCGACCACACCACGCGGAAGACGTTCGAGAAGCTCAAGCCGGTGGAGCTGGCGGTCACCGCGGCGGTGCGCCTCTTCAAGTCAGTGGGCAAGAACGAGCTCCTCGGCCACGCGGTCAAGGTCGGCCCCAACCAGTTCCCCCGCGTGCACGCGCTGGCCGTCTCGTGCAGCAAGACGCTGGGGATCGCGACCCCGACCATCTACATCAAGAACAATCCCCAGGCGAACGCGGCCACCTTCGGCACCAACGACGACTCGTTCATCATCGTCCACTCCGGGCTCATCGATCACTTCAGCGACGAAGAGCTGCTCAGCGTCATCGGCCACGAGTGCGGCCACATCCACAACAGCCACGTCATCTACCTGACCGCCATGCACTACCTGATGCGCATGGCCTCGGTGTTCGTGAAGTGGATCGTGGCCCCGGCGATGGTCGCCCTCTCCAGCTGGTCACGCCGTGCCGAGATCACCTGCGACCGCGCCGGCATGCTCTGCTGCGGCAGCCTCGACGTCTCCACCCGCGCCCTGGCCAAGCTGGCCCTCGGCTCGAGCAAGCTCTACGACGAGCTGAACATCGAGGCCTTCGTCGATCAGTACCAGGAAGGCAAGGACGGCATCGGCCGTTTCGCGGAGGTGACCGCCAGCCATCCCTGGCTGCCCAAGCGGGTGATGGCGCTGCGTACCTTCGCCGAGAGCGAGCTCTATCGCCGCCACGTCGGCGCCGGGCCCGGCGGCTTGACCATGGAAGAAGTCGACCAGCGCGTGCACGGCATCATCAAGGTCGTCGGCTGACGAACGGAGCGAGGCAAAGAGCGATGCTCGAGACATTCCACAGCCGCAAGGCAGACGTCACCGAGGCCCTGCGCGAGCTCGGCACCCTGGCCGGCCGCGTCGGCGCCAGGTCGCTGGGCGGCCGCATCGATGCCGACCTGGTGCAGAAGCTCGTCTCCGACCGCTTCCACCTGGTGGTGGTGGGCGAGTTCAACCACGGCAAGACGACCTTCGTGAACGCGCTGCTCGGCGCGCCGGTGCTGCCCACCGGCGTCACCCCGACCACCGCCGTCATCCACCACCTGGAGTACGCCGACGAGCCGCGCGCCGAGGTGGTCTACACCTCGGGCGCGCGCACCCCACTGCCCTTCGCCGACGTACGGCAGTTCATGGTCGGCTCCGATCGGTCCCCGCACGACGTGAAGCACCTCGAGGTCGGCTACCCGGCCGAGCTCCTGCGCGAGCGGGTGGTCCTGGTCGACACGCCAGGGGTCAACGACCTGTCCCTGCAGCGCGCCGACATCACCTACAGCTACATCCCGCGCTCCGACGCCGTGCTCTTCCTGCTCGACGCCGGCCAGCCGCTCAAGGAGAGCGAGCGCGTCTTCCTGCACGACAAGCTGCTCGGGCAGTCGCGCGACAAGATCATCTTCGTGGTCACCAAGCGCGACATCTGGAGTGACGACGAGCAGACCGAGGCCCTGGCCTACATCCGCACCGAGCTCGGCAAGCTCGTAAAATCCCCGGTCATCCTCGCCGTCTCCGCGGAGAAGGCGCTCGAGGGAGCGCGCGAGCAGAGCGGCGTGCCCGAGCTGCTCGAGCACCTGACCAGGTTCCTGGCCGAGGAGCGCGGGCGCATCCTCCTCGACAACGCCCTCGGCGAGGGTCTCGAGGCGGCGCGCCTGTTGCGTAAAGGTGTCGACGCGCGGCGCCGCGCGGTGATGATGAGCAGCGAGGAGCTGACCCGGCGCATCGAGGTGCTGGAGAAGGACCTCGCCGGCCAGTCGCGGACCATCGAGGAGCGCCGCATCAACATCCGCGAGGAGGTCTCGGCCATCAAGGCCTGGGTGCACCGCGATCTGGATCGGTTCTGCGACGACGTGGTGCGCCAGCTGCCGAGCGTCATCGACAACGCCTCCACCGAGGAGATCAAGGTCCACCTCGGCCCCTTCCTGGAGAAGACATTCACCGAGTGGGCGCAGAAGGAGACGCGCGAGATCGCCGCCGCACTGGAGACGCTGGCGGAGAAGACCATCGCCCTGGTGCGCGACGACGCCCACGACGTGGCCAAGCGCGTCGGGGAAGCGCTGGGCAGTGACGTCAAGACGCCGGACGTGGAGGTCGACACCTTCGGCTACGACGTCGGGGTCTTCGCCCTCTTCACCGTCGGCCTGGGGGTGATGTTCACCAACGCCCTCCTCGGCGGCCTGCTCACCCTGGCGGCGCCGGTGCTGGCCATGTACGTGAAGGACAAGGTCGAGGTCGAGACGCGCAAGAAGGCGTCGGAGATGGCGCCGGGGGCGCTGCGCGAGGCGGCCAAGAAGGTCGGTCCCAAGCTGGATGAGATGATCGAAGAGTTCGCCAAGCGGCTCGACGCCTGGGTGGTCACCGCCGGCGAGGAGCTCCACCGCGAGGTCATCGAGGTGCTGCAGTCGGCCCGCACCGCCCGCGCCGAGTCCGAGCCCGCCAGCGAGGGCGCGCTGGCCGAGTGCGAGGCGCAGGGCAGCGAGCTGGGCACGGTGGTCGAGCGCCTGGAGGGGCTGCGCGCCGCGCTGTGGGCACCGAGCAACGGCGAGGACACCTCGCCGGAGCGACCCGTCGCCGACAAGCTCCCGAACGCGCCGGGCGGCAGCGCCTAGCGGTGCTGAATGAGTGAGCGCGCGCGCATCGACATGCTGCGCGCGCGCCTCGGCGCGGCGCCGGCGCACGTCCGCCTGGGAATCGGCGATGACTGCGCCGTCCTCGAGGCCAGCGCTCAGGCGCTGGTGTGGACCGTGGACGCCGCGGTGGAGGGCGTGCATTTCGCGCGCCTGGCTCGGGCCCATCGACATCGGCTGGCGCGCCACCGCCGCGGCCATCAGCGACCTGGCGGCCATGGGCGCCGAGCCGCTCGGGGTGCTGGCGGCCCTGGTGCTGCCGGACGACGTGGACGACGCTGCGCTGGCGGCCATCGCCGACGGGCAGCGCGGCGCCGCCGAGGACGCGGGCACGGCGGTCATCGGTGGCAACCTGGCGCGCGGGCGCGAGCTGACCATCACCACCACCGCGCTCGGGCGCGCCATCGACCCGCTGCCGCGCGACGGCGCGCGCGCCGGCGACGCGGTGTGGCTGGCGGG
>JBBJMR010000214.1:0-15496 GCA_037720395.1 Polyangiaceae bacterium | reverse complement strand
AAGCGGATGGTGATGTCGCTGGCCGGCTCGACCGGCGCCTTGGACCGCAACCAGGAGGTGGAGCCGTGGTCCTCGGCGAACGGGCCGGTGTCGAAGCCGAAGCCGGTGCCGATGAGGTCGGTGTTGCCCAGCGAGCAGTCGAAGAACTTCACCGGGCCGAACGGCGGCGCTCCGCACTGCGCCGGCGGGTTGCCCGGGCAGCCGCAGACCTCGAGGAGGGCGTTGTTGACGCTGATCGGGTTGCCGGCGCTGTCGAAGGAGATGTTCCCGTCGACCTGGTTCGGCGGGAAGGGCATGAGCAGCGCCACGAAGAAGTCGTTGTAGCCGCTGCACACGAAGTTCGGCCACTCGTAGGTGAAGAAGTCGAAGTCGAAGGAGAAGCCCTGGGCGTTGGAGGGCGTGCGCATCTCCAGCTCGATGGCCGCAGCATCGTTGGGCTGGCCGGTGGTGACGCCCGGGCAGGCCGCCGACTCCTTGGGGAAGCCCTGGGGCGGAGGGCTGGTGAAGCCTTTGGGGAAGCCGCCGACGTCCTGATAGCCGGGGTCGTCGGGCTGGCGCGCGGTGCCGCTGGAGAGCGCCAGCATCTGCTCGCCTTTGCGCACCTTCACGTTGGCGCCGAACTTCGGGAGGATGCCGTGGCCGAGGTGGAAGTTGGCGAGCGCGAAGGAGGGCGGGGGCGAGCCATCCGCCAGGGTCCACTTTGCGGAGACCAACCCCCAGTCGGCGGGGCCGCTGGAGACCTTGCACAGCTCCAACGCCTGCAGGGCCACGAGCGCATCCATCTCGTCGATGACCAGGCCGCTGTCGCAGAGGACCTCGTCCACCTCGTCCTCCTCGCCGTCGCAGTCCTCGTCGTAGACGTCCTTGCCTTCCTCGGTGGGGACCTCGATGGCATTCGGGTTGACGTTCTTGTCGCAGTCGTGGCAGTCGCCATGGTTCGGCGTGTAGCCGTCCTGATCGACGTCGTCGTCCGGGCCCTCGGGCGTGCAGGTGGCGAAGCCGCCCGAGCCACCCAGCCCGCCGTCGAGCTCCAGCCCGCTCGAGCTGCTCTGGGTCGCGCCGCCGGTGCCTCCCTCGGCGCCGCCGGATGCCGAGCTCGAGGCCGGGCCGGCGCCGCCGGTGAAGGTCGAGTCGTCGCTGCTGGCGTCGCACCCCGCGAACGCGGACGGCAGCGCTGCGCCCAGGGTCAGCAAGCCAAGGAGGAGGGGGTGGCGGCCGGACGCGAAGCTGCGCCAGGACCCGTCGCCGGTGGGGGACTTCATGCGTTACCTCAGTCGGGAACCGGGTCGGTGCCGACGGTCACACCCGGGACACCGATCCACTTGAAGTTGTCGATGAGCGTCGTCGTATCGAGGACGCCGTCGCCGGAGTCGTAGACGGCAAAGCGGATGGTGATGTCGCTGGCCGGCTCGACCGGCGCCTTGGACCGCAACCAGGCAGTGGAGCCGTGGTCCTGCTCGTCCTGCGCGGTGTCGAAGCCGAAGCCGGTGCCGATGAGGTCGGTGTTGCCGAGCGAACAGTTGAACTGCTTGCCGCCGGCAGAGCAGGCGTTCGGCGGGTTGCCCGCGCAGCCGCAGACCTCGAGGAGCGCGTTGTTGACGCTGATCGGGTTGCCGGCGCTGTCGAAGGAGATGTTCCCGTCGACCTGGTTCGGCGGGAAGGGCATGAGCAGCGCCACGAAGAAGTCGTTGTAGCCGCTGCACACGAAGTTCGGCCACTCGTAGGTGAAGAAGTCGAAGTCGAAGGAGAAGCCCTGGGCGTTGGAGGGCGTGCGCATCTCCAGCTCGATGGCCGCAGCATCGTTGGGCTGGCCGGTGGTGACGCCCGGGCAGGCCGCCGACTCCTTGGGGAAGCCCTGGGGCGGAGGGCTGGTGAAGCCTTTGGGGAAGCCGCCGACGTCCTGATAGCCGGGGTCGTCGGGCTGGCGCGCGGTGCCGCTGGAGAGCGCCAGCATCTGCTCGCCTTTGCGCACCTTCACGTTGGCGCCGAACTTCGGGAGGATGCCGTGGCCGAGGTGGAAGTTGGCGAGCGCGAAGGAGGGCGGGGGCGAGCCATCCGCCAGGGTCCACTTTGCGGAGACCAACCCCCAGTCGGCGGGGCCGCTGGAGACCTTGCACAGCTCCAACGCCTGCAGGGCCACGAGCGCATCCATCTCGTCGATGACCAGGCCGCTGTCGCAGAGGACCTCGTCCACCTCGTCCTCCTCGCCGTCGCAGTCCTCGTCGTAGACGTCCTTGCCTTCCTCGGTGGGGACCTCGATGGCATTCGGGTTGACGTTCTTGTCGCAGTCGTGGCAATCGCCCTGGTTCGGCGTGTAGCCGTCCTGGTCGACGTCGTCGTCCGGACCCTTCGGATCGCAGGTGACGAAGCCGCCGCTGCCGCCGAGGCCGCCGTCGACCTCGATCCCGGCCGCGCTGCTCTGCTGCCCGGCGCCGCCGATGCCACCACCGCCACCGACCGTGGCGCTGGAGGAGGCCGGGCCGTCGCCGCCAGTGAAGCCGGAGCTCTCGCCGTCGGCCGAGCAGCCGGCGCCGATGGCGGGCACCAGCGCGGCGGTGAGGAGTACTGGAGCGTAGAAGACGGGGCGGAGCATCGAGCACCTCACCAGAAGCAAACGGTTTCGGGGATCGAGCCGAAGAGGTCGCCGCACTGGTAGCCAGGCCGGCAGTCGGCGATGCCGCTGCACTTCTTCAGGCACTGGCCCTGGTTCCAGATGGCCCACGTGCTGCACACGCCGCCGGGACCGCAGTCGGCGTTCACCGTGCACCACTCCGAGCAGTAGCCGCCGGGCCAGAAGTTCAGCTGCTGGGTGATGCAAAGCGGATCGTTGCCGGCGAAGGTATCGCACTGGGAGCTCGTGGTGCACGCGGACCCCGGCGCCTGGGGGCCGGGGACGCAGTCCGGCGACGTCTGGCACCCGTCCGGGTCCGAGCAGTCGATGAGCTTGTCGGCGTCGTTGTCCTGCTGGTCGGTGCAGTTCGCCTCGGGGGCGAGCGTGCAGACCAGCGTGGAGAGCCCCTTGTCACCGCAGAGGTAGCCCGGGCGGCACTCGGCGTTGCTGGTGCAGCCATCGAGGCAGACGCCGTGCTCGGAGATGCCGAGGTCGAAGCAGACCGCGTCGCCCAGGCAATCGGGCGCCGCCAGATCGCAGAACTGGGAGCAGTACCCGTCCGGGAAGCCCTGGCTGAAGTCGAGGCAGACGGGATCGTTGTTCAGCGACTGGCACTCGTTGTGGTCGAAGCACGCCTGACCGGTGGACTTCGGGCCGGCGATGCAGAACTGCGTCACCTGGCAGCTGGTGGCGTCGTCGCAGTCCAGGTACCCGTCGGCGTCGTTGTCGAACCGGTCGGTGCACTGCCAGTCGAACTCCGGCGGCGGGATGTCGATGTTCAGGCTGACGAAGCCTTCGCTCGTCTCGTTCACCGCGTCTACCACCAGGAAGAACGTCTGCCCGGCGGTGACCGGCATGCCCAGCACCTCGGCGCTGGAAGCGCCGCTGATGGCGTCGACGCACGCCACCTCGCTGGTCACGTCGTTGCAGGTGGTGCGGATGGAGAGGCTGACGTCGCTGCCGAACTCGGGCCAGGCGGTGACCGCCAGCTGCCCGTCGTTGTTCGCGGTGATCTCGAAGATCAGCTCGCCGCCGCTATCGCCACCGCTGTTGCACGAGGATGTGTACGTGTCGGGACGACCCTGCGTCGTCTCGTACGGGAACGACGGGATGCTCAGCGATGGTGGTGACGCGCACGAGTCGATGCAGACGGCGGCCATCAGGCAGTCGGCGACGTCATCGCAGTCCCAGAGGCCGTCCTCGTCGTTGTCCTGGCCGTCGCCGCAGGTCTCCTTCGGGACGCAGTTGGAGACGACGATGCCGCAGAATGGGTTGCAGACGAGATCGCCGCTCCCGAGCCCGAACGTGGCGCAGCTCTGATCGCCGAAGTCGCTGCCGTCGCACTGCTCGCCTTGATCGCGGATGCCGTCGTTGTTGCAGAGATCCGGCGGCTCGCCGCCCTCGCCCCCGGCCCCGCCGCTGGAGGCCGAGCTCGCGCTCGAGCTCGACGAGGAGGTGGCACCGCCCGACCCACCTTCATCGCCGCCGCCGCCCCCATTGCCGCCGGCGCCGCCGCGCTGGCCGCCGGCCCCGCCGTCGGCAGAGCCGCCGCTCCCTCCCTGTGCGCCCGCCGCGCCGGGGCCTCCGGCGGGGTCGCCGCCGGTCTCCTCCGTGGCGCAGCCCACCTGGCTGAGGACGCCCAGCGCAGCCGCGAAAATCCACCTTGTCTTCATGGGGTTGCTCTAGCGAAGGTATAAGGAGTGCGAGGTCACCGGGCGATGGCCGGAGGGCCGGACGCCGATCACGAATTCCGCTCGGATCCGGGGCCGCGTCAATGTGCTCCGAGCGGGGCGAGCGCGTCACCACCCCGCAAAGAGGCGGCTCGTCTCCTTCGGAGACCGGTGAAGGGCGGCGTGAGGCGCCGGTGTGCGCGAACGTCGCCAACCCCGGCAATTTTGCATGGTCCCCGCGCGGCGCTACGCTTCTTTCACCTTGCAAAAAGCGGGAAGTATCTCCGCACCGGTAACGCGGTGTCTCCTGGCCGCCCTGGCCCTGCTGTCCGCTTGTTCGCGACCCGCCCCGGGTCCCGCGCCACAAGAAGAGACTCCCCGCCCGGCCGGGGTGGTCATCACGCCCGAGCGCAGCGAGGGAGAAGGCGGCAAGTGCGCCGAGCGCGTCGTCGTCTTCGAGGATGGGCGCCGAGCCGCCGAGCTTTGCCCGGACGAGGCGCGCGCTCGTGCGATGACGGTGATCGATCTGGCCGACGACTGGACCCCGGTGCTCTTCAGCGAGGACGCCGCGCTCGGCGAGCGCGGTGCGCCACCGTATCGGTCGACCTTCGTGGCGCTGGCCAACGAGAAGTGGGGCGACGGGCCGGAGTGGGACCGCGCCAGGTCCGACCGCTACCTCGAGCTCTACGGCATCTTTCCGTCGCTGGCCGTGGTGCGAACGCGGTTGGCGGACGACGCCCGCCATCGCTGCCACGAAGCCGTCTCCGACGCGGCGCTCGTCGAGCTCGACCAGGTGATCGAGCCCTGGCGCGATCTGGCTGCACAGCGCAGCGACAAGGGGTTTGCGCGCACGCTGCGCGCCAAGCTGGAGGCGGAGCGCAAGCGCCGCGACCTGGAGAGCATCGAGCAGCTCGCGGACGACCCGTACTTCAAGGCGACCTGGGGACACCACCAGCGCGTGGGCAAGCGGGTCGAGGCCATCGTTGCCGCCCAGGAGCACCTGCGCTGCGAGGGCCTGCTCTCCGACAAGGCCGAGCGCGGCGTCTTCGACTACGGCAGCACCCAGGCGCTGCGCGCCTTCCAGCGCAAGCACATGATCGTCTCCTGGCGCCTCGACGCCGAGACGCAGGCGGCGCTGGTGGCGGATAGCCACGAGCTCGACTTCCGCGCCGCGCTGCGGGTGCTGCGCGAGCGCATCGTCGACGCCACCGGCATGCTCGAGGACGGCTCGGCGCGCGCGGAGTCGGGCCAGGTGGTCGGTCGGATGCTCGACGCCGAGGCGTTCCGGTCTGCCGAGGGCCGGGGCGCGCTCGAGAACGGGGCGCCGGATCGCATCGCCGCCGCCACCGACGCCGCCGCGCGCGCGCTCGGCTGGACGAGCCCCGAGGCGCTGCGCGCCTTCTTCGATGGAGCCGGGCCGGAGGGGACCGCGCACCTGCACGTGGCGGTGAAGCTGCCGGCGCCGCCGCGCTACCTCGGCAAGGACATGGCGCTGCGCGCCGAGATCGACCGCGGCGACGTCTGGTACGAGCCGCCCTTCGGGCGCACCGGCGACGTGCAGTCGCACCCGGTGGCGCGACGCCCGACGCTGACGCTGTATGCCAAGGATGGCGATCGCGAGGTGGCGCTGATGCGCTGGCCGACGACCATCGGCGGCTGGAAGCCGGAGCGCCTCGGGCCGCGGCGCATGGCCATGGTCTACAAGGAGTCGCCCGAGGGGCCGCGCGTGTGGCGCGACGTCATCGTGGCCCCGGTCTGGATCCCGCCGGACAGCGCGCCGAAGCGCGACCTGGTGCGCCCGCGCCCGGGTGGCGGCTGGGCGGTGAACCAGGACGTCTTCGGGCCCGGCTACGCGTCGGCGTACGGGCTGGTGATGCTCGTCCACCACCGCGTGGCCAAGATCAAGAACGACAAGGATCCCCTCAAGGACGAGGGCATCCGCACCCACGGCTCGGTCAGCTACGACTCCATCCACCAGGGCAGCAGCCACGGCTGCCATCGCCTCCACAACCACATGGCGCTGCGCCTCGGTGCCTTCCTGGTCAGCCACCGCCACACCGAACGGCACGGCGCCATCGAGCTCGGCTACGGGCGGCGCTTCGCCTGGGAAGGGAAGGAGATGCGCCTCTCCTTCGACTCGCGCGGCTATCGGTTCGAGCTCGACCCGCCGGTGCAGGTCGACGTGCTGCGCGGCCGCGTCATGGGCTCGCAGCTCGCGCCGTCGCAGGACTCGCGGCCGCTCCCGGACAAGCTCGCTGCGCGCTTCAAGCAGGAGCAGTTCGAGGACTGAACGGGCGCGCGGTGAACGGCGGCTCGCCAGCGAAGAGGGTCGTCATCGACGCCGCCGGCGGTTAGCATCGCCGCCCCCGCGAGGTGCGCCGGCGCGCCGCGGGTGTGCACCCGATGTCTTTCCCTGCCGCCATGCCCTCACTCCCGGATTTGGTCGCGCGCCGGGCGCTTTCGCGCGGGCGACTCGTTCGCATCGCGCTGCTCACGGCGGGCGTGCTGCGCATGCTGGTCGCTGCCACGGTGGCCGTGGGCGTGGCGCTGCTCGGCGCCCGCGCCACCGCAGCGGCCGGCGCTCGTCCTGCTCCGCCTCGGCGATCAGCAGCGCCTCGAGGTCCATCCCTTCGACGGCCAGGGCGCGGCGCAGCTCGAGGCGTTCCAGGCCATCGACGCCTTCTTCCGTGCCAGCTCGGGACACGAGGTGCTCGTCGACCCGGCGCTCGTCGACCTGCTGATGCGCGTGCAGCAGGAGCTCGCCGGCGAGCCGCTGGTGCTCGTCTCCGGCCATCGCCAGCCGGGGCGCGGGACGAGCGGCAAGAGCTACCACGTGAGCGGCATGGCCGCCGACGTGGCCGCGCCGCGCGCCGGCGTGCAGGAGCTGCGGCGCGCGGCGCTGAGGGCCGGCGCTGGCGGCGTCGGGCTCTACCCGCACTTCGTGCACGTCGACGCGCGCGCCGAGCCCTACCGCTGGGTCGGCGGGCGCTGGCCCCGGCGCCGCTGAGCGCGGGCGCCGCGCGGCGAAGGGCGAAGGGCGAAGGGCGAATGGCCAAGGGCCGAAGGGCGAAGGGCGAAGGGCGAAGGGCGAAGGGCGAAGGGCGAAGGGCGAAGGCGCGGGCGTGCTCGACCCTTGCGATCGGCGCCGCGGGGTGGCACGAGGTCGGTCATGACCGTCGCGCGCGCGCCGCGGATCGCCGTGTTCGGCATGCTGGCGGGCGGCGCCTGGGTGCTCTCCGTGGCCACCACCGGCGGTTGCAGCGGCGACCAGGCATGCCTGCGCTGGTCGGCGAGCGAAGGCGAGTGCCCCGACCCGAGCGACGCGCTGCAGCGCTTCCAGTCCGGGTGCGGACCGGTGATCGACGTCCTCGGCCCGGGCACCTTCGACGAGGACGCCTGCTGCTATCCGGTCGAGGAGGCCGACAGCGACGCGCCCATCGCCTGCGCTGTGGGCAACGGGTCCGGCCCCAGCGGCTCGGGCCCGGCCGGGGTCACCGGTGCCGGGGCGGGGCCGGCGTGCGGCGGGACCATCCCCGGGGAGTGCGGGGTCTGCGCCGAGCAGGGATGCTGCGCCGAGCTCATCACGTGCACCTCGGACCAGGGCTGCGTGGACTGCATCAACGATCCGGCCGTGCTCGGCGCCCCGAGCGCGACCTGCGCCGTGGTCGACAGCGCGTCGGCGCGCCGCAGCGACGCGCTGACCGGGTGCATCGCCGCCGCCCAGTGCCCGGGCGACCCGTGCTTCGTGAACCCGCAGCCGGCGCCGAACTGCGATCCGCCCGTCCCGGCGCCGTCCGGCGGCGCCTGCGCGGCAGGCCTTTCGTGCAATCCCATCACCAGCGAGGGCTGCGACACCGCGGCCGGAGAGGTGTGCGACCTGTCCGGCGGCGGGGCCTTCGCCTGCTTGCCGCAGGGCTACGCGAACCTGGTCTGCTCGGGATGCGGGGCCACTCGCTGGTGCGGCGTCGGCGGCACCTGCTACGGAGCCCTCTGCGCGCGCTTCTGCTGTGACGATGGCGACTGCGGCACCGGGGAGTGCTCCTTCGAGGCGCTGGGGACGTCCGGCAGCCCGGTCGGCGTGTGTGTGCAGCCATCGAGCGCGCCGACCAGCGGCGCGGGTGGCGCGCTCGTCGGCGGGGCAGCGGGGACGGGCGGCCCCGGCCCCGGCGGTGGCCCTCCGGCCGGCTCGGGCGGCGCTGGCGCGTCGCGTTGAAGCACGGCACGCGGCGCGCGGCACCGCCGCCGCGCACCGTGCTTCGCGTCCGCGCGCCAGCACGCGCCGCCGCGTAATTCGCGCGGTGCACTGGCGCACGCTACGATTCGTCCATCCATTGCCGATCGCCGGGACGCCCGGCGCCGGCCCGCAGTACCCGCAGTGAACAGCAAACCTCCATCTCCACCGCGCGCGCGAGATCGCGTCTCCACGGTTCCGAACCCTCCGCCTCCTGGCGGAGCTTCGCGACTCGTCGGCAAGACGCTCGGAGAGCGCTACCGCGTCGACGCCGTGCTCGCTGCCGGCGGCATGGGCACCGTCTACCGGGGCACGCACGTGGCCATGCGCAAGCGCGTGGCCATCAAGGTGCTGCGCCCGGACGTGGAGGGGTTCACCGAGCTGTCGGCGCGCTTCGAGCGCGAGGCCATCGCCGGCGCGCACGTGGCGCACCCCAACGTCGCGGCGGCCACCGACTTCGGACGGCTCCCCGACGGCACCCAGTACCTGGTGCTGGAGCTGGTGGAGGGGATCACCCTGCACGAGCTGATCAGGCTCGGGCCGATGGCGCCGGCGCGCGCCGCCTCCATCGCTCGCCAGCTGGCGGCGGGGCTCGACGCCTGCCACCGCACCGGCGTCGTCCACCGCGACCTCAAGCCGCGCAACGTGATGGTCGATCTGGCCCAGGGCGACCTGGTCAAGATCATCGACTTCGGTCTGTCGCGCCTGCGCCACGCCTCGCCGGCGGCGCCGCTCGACGACGACGACGAGGCTTCCAGCCGTCCCCCCATCACCTTGCGCGGCTTCGTCTTCGGGACCATCGCGTACATGTCCCCGGAGACGGCGCAAGGCATGGACGCGGTCGACGAGCGCTCCGACCTCTACGCGCTCGGCGTCATCCTCTACGAGATGCTCGCGGGCCAGCGCCCGTTCGTCGCCGCCACTGCGGCCGAGCTCTTCGCCCAGCAACGAGCGACGCCGCCGCCGCCCATCGCCGAGCGCGCCCCCGGAGCCGAGGTCCCGCCCGCGCTCGAGGCGCTGGCGCACCGTCTCCTTTCGCGCGACCCGGAGACGCGCGGTGGCAGCGCGCGGCAGATCGCCCTGGCCATCGATGCGGCCATGGGCCTGACGCCGGCGCCGTCGTGGACGCCGGCGCCCAGCGCGCTGGACACGCCGCTGGCGCTGGCGCGGCCGGTCGATCGGCCGTCGAGCGGCGGGTCCCTCCATCGGTCGGCCGCCGAGGCGCGCGTCTCGTCGCTTCCACCGCAGGCGTGGGCCCCGGCGCCCACGCAGCACCTGCTGCCCCCGGCGGCGTCATCGAGCACCGCGGCGGCCGCCGGCACGCGCGCCGAGGCCGCGCTGACCGGCTCTTCGCGCTGGCGGCGGTGGCCGCGGTGGCGCGCTTGCCGGCGCGGTGGCGCTGGCAGCCGTGACGCCCGTGCTGCAGCGCGCCGCCGCGAGCGCGGCGCCGCCGTCCGTGCGGGTCACCGGCGCTGCCCAGCCGCTCCGTGACGCCACCTCGCGAACCGGCAACAGCGCGCTCGACGCCATCGAGGCCGAGGCGTGGCGCGAGCGCTTCCTGGCGGCGCGCGACGCCAGGGACACGCGCGGCCAGGCCATCGCCTTCCTCGCGCTGACCGAGCGCGATCCGGGCGCCTTCGCCGAGGCCGAGCTGCGCGCGCCGCTGGTGGCGCTGGCCGCGCGGCTGGCGCTGGACGGCGACGATCGCGCCGACGAGGTGTTCACCGCGCTCGCCGAACGCATCGGTGCCTCCGGTATCGACGTCCTGTACGAGATCGCCTCCACGCGCGGAGGCTCGAAGGGCGCGCGGCGCGCCGAGGCGCAGCTGGCGCGCCCGGAGGTGCGCGCGCGCGCATCCATGCAGCTGGCGGTCACCCTCGACCTGCGCGCCGCCCGCTGCGCCGACAAGCCGGGGCTGTTCGCGCGCGCCGCGGCCGATGGCGACGTGCGCACCCTGCGCGTCCTCGATCGTCTGCGCGCGCCCGACGCTTGCCGTGGCGATGGGCAGTGCTGCTGGTACGGCGACGCGCGGCTGGGCCAGGCAGCCCGGGAGATCACCGCGCGCTTCCGCAGCGAGCAGCGGTGCTGCAGCCGCAGCGGCGCGGGGCGATCGGGAGGTGCGTCAGCGCCGGCCGCGCAGCGACAGCGGCTCGAGCGCGGCATCGGCGCCCGGCGCCGGCGCGACCATCGACTGCGGCGGCGGGGGGCGGCTGCCGTCGGCGCGCGCCGCCATGCGCGCCAGGACCGGCGGCGGCGGCACCGTGCCCGGCCGGCGCGCGGCGGGCGGCGCCACGCCGTCGCCGCCATCGCCGAGGTACGGCGCGCGGCGTCCGCCCAGGCGCGCGTGTCGGCGTCGGTCGCGCCGGCGGCGATGGCGCGGTCGAGGACGCGCACGGCGCGGCTCACGTCGCCGCGCCGGAAGAGCACCTCGCCCAGCAGCCGGAAGGTGAGCGGCTCGCGCGGCGCCAGGGTCGCGGCGCGCACCAGCGTGGTCAAGGCCGCCGACAGCTCGCGCCAGGCCAGGAACATGCGCCCGATCGCGAGCAGCACGCGCGGCCGCGAAGCGTGCGCGCTGGCGGCCCTGCGCCCGAGCTCGATCACCAGCGCACGATCGACGTACGGCTCCGGCCAGGGCGGCGCCCCGATCCCGGCCAGCCAGTTGCAGAGCGCCACCGTCCCGGCGGGGTGCGGCTCCTCTTCCCAGGCGGCAATGAGGTCGTACGTCGGCGAGGTCGTCGCGGTGGGCGCGGTCGAAGCAGCCTCCCGTTGCCCGGACGATGCCGCCTGCTGACCGCTGCGCGTTCGCGTCTCCTGCATGGCCCCACCCGGCGCCAGAGCAAGGCCCGGGCCGCGGGCGGCCGGCCGTCGCCCCGGTGTAAACAGATGGAATCAATCGGAGATTGTCCGCGCGTCACACCCCGGGGTGGTGCGTCGCGAGCGCCGGAGGGCGCGATAGGGTGGACGCGCGATCCACCAGCGCTTTTCCGTACGCCGAGCAGCGCTGGGGCAGTCCGTCACGTAGACTTTCGCATCCTTCGCATCGAGGTGGTGGCCATGAATCTTTCCGTGCCTGTGGGGGCCGGTGGCAACGAGTCGCGCACGCGGTCGCGCGCGCTGCAGCTCTCGCGCGCAGCCGCGCAGGTGGCGCTCTTCCTTCTGTTCGTCGCCAGCGTGTCGTCGGCGTGCTCGGCGACGACCGAAGACGACGGCTTCGAGTCGACGCAGTCGCCGAGCGGCGCGGGGCAGGGCGGCAGCGGTGCCGAGTCCACGACGTCGGGGCTCGGCGGCTCTCTGGGCGTCGGCGGCTCCGGCATCGGCGGAGGCGGCGACAGCCTGGGTTGCAGCGCCGACCTGACCCAGGTCATCGACGCCAACGGCGTTCTGGTCGAGCAGTGCCCTCCCGACCAGGGCTGCGCGCCGCCTGGCATCTGCGTGCCGGCCTGCGAGGCCGCCGCAGCCAGTAAGGGCAACGTCGGCTGCGACTTCACCACCTCCACGCCGCACTTCTACGTGGGCATCACGCCGCCGTGCTTCGCCGTCTTCGTCGCCAACAACTGGGGCAAGGACGCGAAGCTGACCATCTCCCGTGCCGGCAGCAGCTACGACGTCACCCAGTTCGGGCGCATCGCCACCGCAGACCCGAACGTCGCCGCATGGCAGCCGGTGCCCGCCGCCGGCGTCCCGCCGGGCGAGGTCGCCGTGCTCTTCCTGTCGCACGACCCGACCTCGGTGAACAACCAGCCTCTCACCTGCCCGGTGGCGCCCGCCATCGTCGGCAGCGGAGGCACCGCGGTCGCCAGCACCGGACGCGGGCAGGCGTGGCGGCTGACCTCGGACGTGCCGGTGAGCATGTACGACATGCTGCCGTATGGCGGCGCCGACTCGTACCTGCCCAGCGCGGAGCTGCTCCTGCCGACCAGCGCCTGGGGCACGAACTTCATCGCCGTCCTGCCCAAGGACTCCGCCGGCCCGCCCTGGGGCCACATCGTGGCCCACCAGGACAACACCAAGGTGGACATCGTGCCCACCGTGCCGCTGGCCGCGGGCTCGGGCGTCGACCCGGCCCCGCAGAACGTGAAGACCACCTTCACCCTGGCCGCCGGCGAGTACATCCAGTGGCAGCTGACCACGGAGATGACCGGCAGCATCATCCAGAGCGACAAGCCGATCGCCTTCGTCGGAGGCAATGGATACATCTGCTACACGTCGGCGACCTCGTCCGGTGGCGGGTGCGACTCGGCGCACCAGATGATCCCGCCCATCTCCGCCATGGGCAGCGAGTACGTCGCGCCGCCTTACCCCACGCGGCGCCTCGACCTCACCCAGGAGTCCATCCCCTACCGCATCGTGGGGACCGTCGACGGCACCACGCTGACCTACGACCCCGCCATCCCCAACGCGCCGGCGGTGATCGGCCTCGGGCAGCGCGTCGACTTCGAGGCCAACGTGCCCTTCGTGGTCACCAGCCAGGACAAGGACCACCCGTTCTACGTCGGCCAGCTGATGACCGGCTGCTTCGTGACCGGCGGCAACGTCAGCCCCTGCCTCGGCGACGAGGAGTACGTGAACATCCTGCCGCCGGCGCAGTTCCTGTCCAAGTACGTCTTCTTCACCGATCCGACCTACCAGACCACCAACCTGTCCATCACCCGGCTCAAGACCGCCAAGGGCTTCTCCGAGGTCAACGTCGAGTGCCTGGGCAACGTCACCGGTTGGCAGCCCATCGGCTCGAGCGGTGAGTACGAGATCACCTGGGTCGACCTGGTGAAGTTCAACGTCAACGTCGGCGCCTGCAGCAACGGCCCTCAGGTGGCCACTAGCGATGGCCCGTTCGGGATCATGGTCTGGGGCACCGACGAGGCGGCGTCGTACGGCTACCCGGCCGGCGGCAACGTGGCGCCGATCAACACCGTGGTCGTGCCCCCCGATCCGAAGTAGCGCGCAGCCGCGCCGGGCGTCGCGCCGAGGCTCACATCTCGACCACCGCCCAGAGCAGGCGGTGGTCGCTGGCCCGGCAGGCGAGGTCGAAGTCGTCGCGCTCCGTCTGGAAGTCCGGAAAGAAGATGGCCCCCTCGAGTGGGGCGCCGAGCGCCTTCGACGGCAGCATGTAGTCGAGCTGCAGCTGGAACTTCGTGGTCGGGTCCTCGACGAGCACGCCATCGTCGTTGCCGCAGCCGGACAGATAGGAGTTGTGCTGGCCGTTGGTGCCCTTGGTGCCGGCGCCCACCGGCATCCACGGCGCGAGCACCGGCGCCTCGAGGACCTGCTCGATGGCGCCCTCGATGCCGTCGCCGTCCTCGGGGTCGGCGTTGAGATCCCCCATCACCAGGAGCTTGGCGTCCGGTGGCAGCGGCTCCACGCCGGGCAGCGCGCCGTCCAGGAAGAGGCGCAGGGCGCGCAGCTCGTCGAAGTTGCGGTAGGTGTTGATGGGGTCGAACGCCGGCGCCACCGGGTGCAGGAGCACCAGCCACAGCACCTCGCCGCCGACATCGAAGGGGACGATGTGCAGGCCCTTCTCGAAGAGCGGGAAGCCGGCGGGGACCTCGAACCCGGTCTCCTCCTTCATGAGGGCGATGGTGCTCTCGGGCAGATCCTCCCAGGCGATGTCGGAGACGATGCGCGCCTGGTCGCGCAGGATGGGCAGCCTGGAGATGCAGGCGGTGTTGAAGCGCCCCTCGAACTCGCCCCAGCCGCGCAGCACGTAGAAGTACTGGCCGAGGTCGTCGCCCTCCCAGTAGAAGCCGGAGTTGCCGACGCCGTGGATGGTCTGCGCGTAGGTGGCGGCCGGGTCGTGCGCGGCCACGCGGTCCGCGAAGCGCCGGGCGTTCTCGGCGCCGCCATCGAAGCCGCCCCAGGTGGTGGTCTTGGGCGCCCCGGGCATGCTGGATGTCGGTGTGCCGTCGATGTCGAACTGCATCTCGTTGAAGCAGACGATGTCGGCGCCGATGCGCGCCACCAGCTGGGTGGCGGCGGTGGCCTGCTCGTCGTCGGCGTCGAGGAGCTTCTTGGTGGTCAGCTCCTTGATGTTGAAGTGCGCCACCTTCACCTGGCGCGGCCCCCTTCCGCCGCTGCCCCCGACCCCCGCGCCCCCGGTGCCGGCGCTGCTTGTCGAAGCGGCGCCGCTGCCGCTCGTCGCCGGCGAGGCGTTGTCGCCGTCGCTGGAGCCACAGGCCGCGGTGGCCAGCGCCAGCACCGACATCGAGAGGGAGAGCAGCGCACCCGGCGCCAGCCGGTCGCGGGAAAGAGTGCAGAAACGCATCGTCGACCTCGGCTGCAAAGGAAGACCCTGCTTAACCAGGCGCCAAGCCGGCGAGAAGTCCCACATGTGCCCACATGCAATCCCGAGCGGTCTCGCCGGGTTGGCGGACGCCCGATGCGCTGCGCGGCGAGCATCGCCGCCGTTCTGGTAGCAAGGGGGAGGTCCCGTGCGCATCGTCACCCTGGCCAGCGGCAGCGGAGGCAACGCGACGCTCGTCGAATCGGGCGGCACGCGCGTGCTCGTCGACGCCGGCGTCGGGCCGTTCTTCGTGCGCGCCGCGCTGGAGCGCCTGGAGCGCGCCTTGTCCGCGGGGGCGAGCGACGACGGCGCGCGCCCGCGGCGGAGCACGCTGGTCGACGCGGTGGTCATCACCCACGCGCACCAGGACCACTTCGGCTACGCCCGCAAGTACGCGCGCAAGGCGCGGGTACCGGTCCACGTGAGCGAGGCCACGGCCCGCGCGCACGACCTCGGCGGCGTCGAGCGCTTCGTGCGCTACTCGCCGCGCGAGCCATTCCAGATCGGCGCGCTGCGGATCGCGCCGGTGCCCGTGCCGCACGACGCCCCGCAGGTGGCGCTGACGCTGAGCGACGGCGTGGCGTCGGTGGGACTGGCCACCGACGTGGGCGAGGTCACCGGGCCGCTCGTCGCGCACCTCGCGGGCTGCGACGTGGTGCTGCGGGAGTCGAACCACGCTCGGGGGTTGCGCGAGCGCGGCCCGGCTC
>JBBJMR010000213.1:0-15497 GCA_037720395.1 Polyangiaceae bacterium | reverse complement strand
CGGGTCGGCCGACGCGAGTCCGCCCTGGAGATCGAACGGCGGCCGAGCGCGCTGGATCGAGCCGGCGCTGCTCGCCGTCCTGCTGGCCTTCGCCTTCGCGCTCGGCTTCGTCGAGGAGTTCTCCGGCGATTTCCACTGGCACGTGATGCTCGGCGACTGGATGCGGGAGCACGGCGCCATCTATCGCCACGACACGCTGAGCCACACCTTCCACGGGGCACCGATGGTGGTCACCGCGTGGCTCGGCGACGTGCTCCTGTCCGCCGCCTTTCGCAGCGGGGGGTACGTGCTCTGCTTCGTCGTGCGCGGCGCGGCGCTGGCGGGGATGGCGGCGCTGCTGTTCCGGGAGTGCCGTGCCCTGGGCGCGAGCCCCCTGGCCTCGTTCGCGCTGCCGATGGCCGTGCTCGTCGACGGCGGCTACCGGTTCTTCCTGCGGCCGGAGACGCTCTCGTTCGTGCTGCTGGTGGCGGTGCTCCACCTCCTCGGCGCCATGGAGCGCGCCGGGGGCGTGCGCGCTGCGGGCAAGGGGCGTGTGGCGGCCCTGCTCGCGGTGCTCGTCGTCTGGACCAACCTGCACGGGTCGATGCCCCTCGGTCTGCTGGCGGTGGCCGCCTGGACCGGGGAGATGGCGGCGCGCTGCCTGCACCGCCGCGCCTGGCGTGACCTCGCCTGGACGGCGGCGTTGCCGCTCGGCGCCGCGCTCGCCGCCAGCCTGTCCGCGGAGGGGCCCGCGGCCATCCTCGTGCACCGCTCGCTCACCGCCGGCTGCAACGTGCAGACGGAGTGGTTGCCGATGACCGTCTCCTCGCTGACGCTGATCGAAGTCTTCGGATCCATGGCGCTGGTGGTGACCACGGCGCTGGCGGCGAAGCGGGTGTCGTTCTGGCGTCTGGTGCTGGGTCTGGTGCTCGTCGTGCTCACCGTGCAGCACCGGCGCTTCCTGACGGCGCTGACCCTGGTCTCCATCCCCTGGCTGGCGTCGAACCTCGCCGCCATGCGCGCGTCGCGGGTGGTGCTGCGCCTGCGCCACGACCTGCGCGCGCTGGTGGCGGTGATTCTCGGGGTGGGCACCGCCGGGCTGGTCGGCTGGCAGGGGCTCGTCGAGGACGACCTGCTCGGCAGCCTGGGGACCGGCGCGCAGCCCGGCGTCTACCCGGAGGCGGCCTGCGCGTTCGTGCGCGAGCACCCGGTGCCGGGCAGGATGTACAACGACTTCGATTTCGGCAGCTACCTGACGTTCTGCCTCCACGACGTGGCGCCGGTGGCCATCGATCAGCGCGTCTGCACGCTCTATCCCGGCGAGTTCTACCAGCACTACATGTCGGCGCCGCGTGCGCCCGAGAACCTGCGCCGCGTGGCCGACTCGGTCGACGCCTCGTGGGCCTTCGTCACGCGCGGCAGTGCCACCCAGGCCATGGCCGCCGACCCCTGGCGCTGGCGGCTCCTCTATGCAGACGACGTGGCCAGCATCTACGTGCGCGCCGATCGCCCGGAGACGGCGCGGCTCGCCGAGACTTCGCCGGTGCAGCTCATCGACGCGTCGCGGCTCATCGACGTCGTCCTCTACCCGCCGAGCCTGGTACCGGCGCTGGACCGGGCCCTGGCCGAGCAGGTGCGGCGCTGCCCCGGCTGCAGCGTGACCCGCTGGGTCACCGCAGCGGTGGCCGCTGCGCGCGGGGACGCCGAGGCGCTGGCCGCGGACATCGAGCGCATCGACGCGGGGGAGCGTGACTCGACGCCGCGGCTGGTGTCGTTGCTGCGCGGCCGCCAGGCGGTGCTTGCCGGAGACATGCCCGCGGCGCACAGGCACCTCGAGCAGTTCGTGGCCGCCGGCGGTCCGCCGCAGCTCGCGGAGCGCGCGCTGCAGCCGCGCCTCCGGGAGTCGGCGCGCCGCCAGCGGCCGCGCTAGCGATCGATCGGGTTGGCGTCCTCGAAGACCACGCGCCCGCCGGCCATGGTCATGAGCACGACACCGCGCAGGGCCTTGCCGAGGAACGGGGTGTTCTTGCTCTTCGAGCGCAGCCTGGCGGGATCGATGGTCACCGCGCGCTCGGCGTCGATCAGACAGAGCTCGGCGACCTTCCCCTCGGCGAGGGTGGGCGCATCCAGCGCCGCGATGCGCGCCGGCGCGCGCGTCAGCGCATCGACGAGGCGCGTCAGCGGAACCAGGCCGCGCGCCACCAGATCGAAGAGCACCGGCACCACCAGCTCGAGGCCGATCATCCCCGGCGAGGCCTCGGCCAGCTCGCACTCCTTCTCCAGCGAGGAGTGCGGCGCGTGGTCGGTGGCCACGGCGTCGATGGTCCCGTCCGCGAGGGCGGCGCGCAGCGCGTCGACGTCGACCTGCTCGCGCAGCGGAGGGTTGACCTTGCAGAACGGGTCGTAGCCGAGCAGGGAGGCGTCGGTGAGCGCCAGGTGGTGCGGCGTCACCTCGGCGGTCACCCGCAGCCCGCGTGACTTGGCCTCGCGCAGGATGCGTACCGCCCCGTAGGACGAGATGTGCGCCACGTGGTACCGCGCGCCGGTTGCCTCGGCGCGGAGCACGTCGCGGGCGACGATGTTGTCCTCGGCCACGCGCGGCCAGCCGCGCAGGCCGAGCCGCGTGGAGACCCTGCCCTCGTGCATCTGCGCACCCTCGGTGAGAGCGTGGTCCTCGGCGTGCTGGATCACCGGCAGGTCGAAGGTGCGCGCGTACTCCAGCGCGCGGCGCATGACGTTGCTGGAGGTGACGCAGCGCCCGTCGTCCGAGACGGCCACCGCGCCGGCCTCGCGCAGATCGGCCATCTCGGTGAGCTGCTCGCCCTTCTGCCCCATGGTGATGGCGCCGATGGGGTGCAGCGCCGGGCCGCCGACCTCGCGGGCGCGCGCCACCATGGCCTCGGTGATCGCGCGCGAGTCGTTGACCGGCTTGGTGTTGGCCATCACGCAGACGTGCGCGAAGCCGCCGGCCGCCGCGGCGGCCAGGCCGGAGGCGATGTCCTCCTTGTACTCGTGGCCCGGCTCGCGCAGGTGGGCGTGCAGATCGACGAACGCTGGCAGCAGCAGCTTGCCGCGCGCGTCGATGACCCGCGCCCGGTCCGAGCGGCGCAGCTCGTCGGTGGCGGCGCCGGCGCCGAGGCGGGTGATGCGGCCGCCTTCGATCACCACGTCGACGACGGCGTCGAGCTCGCGCGCCGGGTCCACGCCGCGCGCGCCGCTGAAGATGAGGATGGCGTCGTCGCCGGCGCTCGGCATGGCCCGCGCCTACCACGTTGCCGGGGGGACGGGGAGCGCGCTCGGCTGGCTCGGTGCGGAGCGTCGCAGCGCGCGGCCGGGCGGGCAGGGTGGGGGGGGGAGGACCGGCTCGCGCGGGTTGCGACCCGCAGCCAGTGTGATCTATGTTCCGACTCCTCGCGACGTCCCCCTCGGGGCGGCGGGCGCGGGCAGCATGCGAGGCTGGCGGAATTGGCAGACGCGCTAGATTCAGGTTCTAGTGGGGTAACTCCCGTGGAGGTTCAAGTCCTCTGCTTCGCACCGACGGAAACGACCGAGGAAACCGGCGAGCCTCCACCAGGGCCGCCGGGGGCTCGGTCGGTTGACCCGCATGCGCATCACCGCGGCGTGCCGAGCAGGGCGATGAGCCCGTCGGCGAGGGTCCTGCGCCAGCTCAGGTAGTCGTGGCCGCCGTTGTACTCGGCGTAGGTGACCGTGTAGCCCTTGGCGCGCAGCACGTCGCGCATGTGGCGATTGGAACCGAGCAGGTCGCGTGACGAGTCCGTCTCGAACCGGCCAGCGTCGAGGTAGATGCGGATCGGCTTCTTCGGCGCGTCCAGCACGCGGTCCACCGGCTTGCCCGCGACCCGTCGATCGCCGGCGGGGACGGGCAGGGCCACGGCGGCGGGCGACGGAAATGCCGGCGGCGGCGCGGGCGCTGCGGCTGGCGGGCCCCCGGGCGTGCAGCAGGCCAGCGTCAGCGGGACGAGCGCGGCGGACTATCGGAGCGACATGCGCCGGAGCCTACGGGCTCGCGCCGCGCGCGTCAGCGCCGGTGCCGGCTCACTTGGGCACGAAGTCCTTGCAGGCCAGATCGATGTTGGCGTTCATCGCGTCCTCGACGACGTTGGGCACGACCTGCGCGCCCGCGCACAGGTTCGACGTGTAGCCATTCATCCCGGTGTGCAGCGCCGCGAAGCTCCACAGGCGCGTGGCGTGGAAGACGTTGCAGTCGCCTCCGGCGCAGCAGGTGCCGGGCTGGTTGCAGAAGTTGACGCCGCCGTTCACGCCCGGATCACCGCCGATGACGATGCTGCCCAGCGCCTTTTCGTCGCCACCTTTCAGCGCCACCAGCTGGTCGTAGATCTCTTGCACCGGGGCGCCGATGGTGTTGCAGCCGACGCCGCAGTCGTTGCCGTTCACGTTGTCGTAGGCGCCGTAGTCGTCGACGTCGGTGAGCAGCACCAGCACCAGCAGCGCGTCGTCGCGCAGGAAGCCGGTGCTGTCGCCGGCGAGCAGGGTGGAGGCGCTGGTGAGCACATGCTCGCAGCCCAGCTCGGTGCCGGAGCCGGCGTTGACCTGGCCGGCGGCGCCGTTGAAGGCCACCGAGATCTCGTCGGCGCTCATGGTGTCGGAGTCGAACCAGGGCACCGCGCCGGACCAGCCGCCAGGGACGATGAAGCCGCCGTCGTTGTCGTCGGTGACGCCGATGCGGAACCGGATGTCGCCGCAGTTGATGGTCGCCAGCGCGTCGATGATCCCGGTGAAGGCCTGGCTCGCCGAGAGGGCCGACACTTCCTCGACCATCGAGCCCGAGCCATCCATGGCGAAGAGGACGTCGATGGCCTTGCAGCCGTCGCTGAAGCACTCGCCCTGGCCGCCGGTGCCGGAGCTGCTGCTCACCGGGTTTTGCCCGCCGGTGCCGCTGGAGCTGCTCGGCGAGCCGCCGGCGGCCCCCGTGCCTCCGACGCCATCGGGATCGACGCAGAGGTCGCTCAGGCAGACCAGGCCCGGGTCGCACGCCCCGCCCTGGGTGCAGGTACAGGTCTCGCTGCCGACGGCGCAGCTGCCACCGCTGCTGCTGGGGGCCTCGTCATCGGTGGCCGCGCACGCGGCCATCCAGCACCCACTCGCCAGCGCCGCCGTCGCCGCAAACGAGGATATGCGCATGCCAGGAGGCTACCATGCGTGCGCGCCAGGTAGCTCTGACCGCGGGCGCGAGCGAGGGATGGTGAGCGAGGAGACCGTCGACGAGGCTGCGCGGGCGCGACGACTGCAGCGCCTGCACTGGCTGGCGATGGCGGTCGGCAGCGCGCTCACGGTGTGGAGCGTGTTCTGCGTTCCTTACATCCCCACCAACGATGGTCCGCAGGCGGTCTTCAGCGTGCACGCCGCCGCGCACCACAACGACGCGGGCCAGCCATTCGCGGAGCAGTTCGGCCTGGCGGTGCCCTGGGCCAACCTGGGCTTCGCGCTGCTCTACGGGCCGCTCTACAGCGCGTTCGGCTGGGAGCTCGGCCTGCGAATCGCCATCGCAGTGATGGCGCTGACCATGGCCTGGGGCTTCGCCTGGCTCGTCGCCGCGCTCGCGCCGGAGCGCCGATGGCTCGGCCTGCTGGGTTTCACGCTGGCCATGAGCTGGCCGCTGTACATGGGCTTCTTCTCGTTCGCCATCTCCTCGGCGCTCGGCCTGGCCGCGGTCGCGTTGCTGGTGCGCGAGCCGGAGCCGCCGGTGTCCCGCCGCCTGGTGGTCGCCGTGGTCACCCTGCTCACGCTGGGCCTGCACGCGGTGGCGGGGATGATCGCCTGCCTGGCGGTCATGGGCATCTCGGTGCTGCGCGCGCCCCGTCCGCGCTGGCTGCGCGAGGTGCTGTGGAGCGCGGCCATCGCGCTGCCCATGGTGGCCTTCGCGGTCGTCCTCAATGGCTCGCGCGACACGCTGGACAAGGCGCCGCTGTCCGAGAACACCATGTGGGAAGGATGGCCCATGGCGGCCTTCGTCCTGCCGCGGCTGATGATCCCCGGCCCCTACTGGCGAGCGGGGATCTTCTTCGCTCTCGCCGCCGCGGGCCCCGTCTGGTCGGCCATCGAATGGCGACGCCGGTCACGCACGGAGCTGGCCATGGCTGCCGTGGGCGGGGTGCTGTTCCTCTCCGGATGCCTGATGCCGCTGCACATGAAGGGGTGGCAATACTTCGGCGCTCGCTTCTTCTTGCTCGGTGCGCCGCTCTGCATCGCGCTCCTGCCGCTGGAGCGGCTGCGCCGGCCTGTCGCGCTGGCGCCCGCGGCATGCACGGCGCTGGCCATCGGCTCGGCGTGGCTCAGCGCGTCGATGCATCGGCGGATCTACGACGGTTGCAGTGACTTCTTTGCCGGTCTGCGCGCGCCGCTCCACCGCACGGGTATGCGCCTGCCGGTGACGTTCGACTATGCCTGCGGGGTCGCCGATGCGCGCTGGGACCGCGAGGTGCCGTATCTCGAGGCGCCGGTGCACCTCGGGGCGCTGTACGCGGTTGCGCAGGGCGGCAGCTCACCATGGGCGTTCCAGGGAACGAGCGGCATCCACCTGCTGCGCCCACGCCACGATCCGGTCCCGCGCCCCCCCTTCATCCTCTTCACGGTCAGCGCGGACACCGCGCTGCGCACCGAGGCTCGCCTGCGCCGGGCGACGCTGACCGAGATCGCCTCCTGGGGCATGGTTCACCAGGACCTCATCGTCCTCGGTTCGCGGCCCGAGGACGCGGCGCTGCTCACCATGCGCGGTTACCGGATCGACTGGCAGAACGACAGCGCGCTCATCGCCGCCTTCGAGCCCTGTCCCTTGACCGTCGAGATCGGCGGAGACGCCACCCGGCCGGCCAAGCTGCAGTGGGGTGTGTGGGGCCTCCGCGACGTGGCCGACATGCCGCTCCCTGCAGGAGAGGCCGGCACGCCGCGCGGCGTGCGCGTGCCTGCGATGTGCGGGGACCTTTTCGTCCGCGTCTCCTGGCCGGACGATGCCCAGGCGCGATGCCAGGAGGCGCGCGAGGACGGTAAGGTGAAGGTCACCAACACGCGCGAGGGCGTGACCGTCGTCTGCACCTCGCCCTGACCCGTAGGATCAGGTCCCGGTCTCGCCGCGCAGCTCCTCGAAGGGCTGCGCCTGCGCGGGCAACCCGCGCGATGCCAGGAGGCGGCCCACCCGTTCGCGCAGCCACGCGCGCAGCGCCTCGCGGCCGGCGCAGGGCGGCACGGCCTGCGCGGCGCCCTCGATCATCTCGTCCAGCGCCCGCCGGCACTCGCGTGCGCCGAGCTGGTGGCGAGCGCTGGGCCTGCCGAGCGCCGCGTCGCGCCCGGCGAGCTTGCCGATGGCCTGCCGGTCGCCGCCCTCGTCGAGCAGGTCGTCGGCGAGCTGATAGGCCAGGCCCAGACGCTCGCCGACCTCCGCCCAGGGCTGGCCGTCGCCACCGACCGCGAGCGCGCCCATCGTCGCCGCGGCCACGAAGAGAGGCCGTCTTGGTGTGTGGTAGTCGGCGAGCCCGACCGCGGGCTCCGACTCCACGCCTGGCCGGCGACGATGCCCCCGGGGGCGCACACGCCGCCCGCCAGGGCGCGCACCAGCGAAGCCAGGCGCTCGGGCCGGAGCTCCGCGCCGCGCCCCAGCGCGTCGAAGGCGCGGGCCACCAGCTCGTCGCCGGTGAGCACCGCCAGCGCCTCGCCGAAGGCGCGATGGACCGACGGGCGACCGCGGCGCAACGGGGCGTCGTCGAAGCAGGGCAGGTCGTCGTGCACCAGGGACGCGCAGTGGATGAGCTCGACGGCGGCGGCAGCAGCATCGGCCAGCTCCTGGCCGTCGCCGCCGCAGGCCTGGGCGACGGCCAGGCAGAGGCTGGGCCGGATGCGGGCCCCGCCCGGGAAGACGGCGTGGCGAACCGCGCCCCACAGGGAGGGCGGACAGCGGCCGCTGGTCATCGGCGCCAGGGCGCGCTCGAGCGCTTCTTCGATGCGGCCAGCTCGGCCGGCGACCGCACGGGGGAACACACGCATGCGCGGAAGATGATGTCTTGAGTAAGGTATGTCAATAGTTCGTTCAAACTATAGACAAGTGCCTGCCGGCGCGCTTAGGTATGCGGTATGGCAGCGCGGCTCGTCGTGGTGGGGGGAGGCATCGCCGGCCTGGTGGGGGCCGCCATCCTGGCGCGCAGCGGCGCGGACGTGACCCTGCTGGAGCGCGCCGAACGGCTCGGCGGCAAGGTGCGGCAGGCGATGCTCGGCGGTCGCGCCGTCGACGCGGGACCGACGGTGCTCACCATGCCGTGGACGCTCGACGCCGCCTTCGAGGAGGCGGGCGGCAGCTTCCGCGGCGACCTGCGCATGCGCGAGCTGGCCACGCTGGGTCGCCACGTATGGCCGGGGGGCGCGACGCTCGACCTGTTCGCCGATGTCGAGCGCAGCGTCGACGCCGTCGGCACGTTCGCCGGGGCGCGCGAGGCGCGCGCGTACCGCGCGTTCTGCGCGCAGGGGCGGCGCATCTTCGAGGCCGTGCACGAGCCGGTGCTCGAGGGGCAGCGGCCGGAGCTGGCGAGCCTGGTGTCCGAGGCGCGGCGCCTGGGGCTGTCCGGCCTGCGCGCGCTGGGCGCGCACCGCACCCTGTGGAGCGCGCTCGGCGATTCGTTCCGCGACCCACGTCTGGTGCAGCTCTTCGCGCGCTATGCCACCTACTGCGGCTCCTCGGCGCTGCTCGCCCCGGCCACGCTGCAGGTCATCGCCCACGTCGAGCAGCGCGGCGTGTGGTCGCTGGACGGCGGAATGTACGCGCTGGTGGAGGCGCTGGCGTTGCTGGCTGCGCGCGCGGGCGTGCGCCTGCGCACCTCGGCGCACGTCGCCGAGGTGCTGGTGCGGGGAGGGCGGGTCGCTGGCGTACGCCTCGCCGACGGCGAAGTGCTCCCCGCGGCGACGGTGCTCCACGCCGGCGACGTGGCGGCGTTGTCCTCGGGTGCCCGCGGAACAGCCGCGCGCGCGGCCGTCTCGGCGCCGGCGGAGCGCTCGCTGTCGGCGCGCACGGTGGCCATGGTCGCGCGCGCGCGCGGCGCCGAGCTGCTGCGACACGGTGTTCTTCTCCGCCGACTACGAGGCGGAGATGCGCAGCCTCTTCGAGCGCGGCGCCGAGTCCCCGGATCCGACGATCTACGTCTGCGCGCAGGACCGTGGCGACGCCGGCGCCCTGCCGGTCGCGCCGGCGGTCGCCGGCAGGCCTCGCGCGTCGGCGAGGAGCGCTTCCTGATCATCTGCAATGCGCCCGCCGACGGCGATCGGCGGGCTCCTGTTCCGGACGAGGTGGAGAGATGGCGTGGCATGACGCTGGAGACCCTGGCAACGCGCGATCTGGTGCTCTCGGCGAGCTCCAGCGAGGTGACGACACAGGCGGACTTCGCGCGCCGCTTCCCGGCGACGGGTGGCGCGCTCTACGGGGCGGCGACGCATGGAGCGCTGTCCATGCTGCGCCGTCCAGGCAGCCGCTCGCGCCTGCCCGGCCTGTACCTGGCGGGCGGGAGCGTGCACCCGGGGGCGGGCGTGCCGATGGCGGCGCAGAGCGGGCGCCTTGCGGCGCAGGCGATCTGCGCGGACCTCGGTTCGACGGCGCGCTCCAGCCGGGTGGCTATGCCTGGTGGTACCTCGACTGCGTGAGCGATGACGGCCGGCAGGCGCTGGCGCTCATCTTCATGCTCGGCAGCGTGTTCTCTCCGCGCTACGCGGCGGCGCGGGCGCGCGGCGCCGGCCACCATCCGCTCGACTTCGCTGCCGTCAACGCCGCGGTGTACGGCGACTCGCAGGCGGCGCGTCGCTGGTCGCTCACCGAGCGGTGCGGCGCCTCACGCGCGCCGGACACGCTGCGGGTGGGGAACAGCCAGCTGCGCTGGGAAGGCGATGGCCTCTGCGTTGCGGTCGACGAGCGCACCGCCCCGTTCCCCGGCCGTATCCGGGGGCGCGTCACCCTCCGCGCGCAGCGCTGGCACGGCGAGCCGCGTGCGCTCGACGAGGCCGGGCGGCACATGTGGTGGCCGATCGCGCCGGGTGGGCGCGCGGAGGTGGAGCTCGAGGAGCCGCGGCTGCGCTTCGAGGGCACGGCCTACCTCGACGCCAACACCGGTGACCGTGGGCTCGAGGAGGACTTCACGTCGTGGTCCTGGCTGCGCGCGGTTGGTCGCCGCGACGTGCGCGTGGTCTACGACGTGGTGCCTCGCACGGTGCCCGGTCCCCGGGGGGTCGCGGCGCACTCCGTGGTGGCCGCGGGGAGCGCGCCGGCGACCCCGCCCGCACCGCGCCGCCTGGCGCTGCAGTTCACGGACCAGGGTGCGACGACCGCGCTCGGTCCGCTGCGCGCCGCGAGCTTGCCGCGCACGCGCTGGGGGCTGACGCGTCCGGTGCGCCACGACGGGCTCGACCCGCCGCGTGTCCTGCGCACGCTCGAGGACACGCCGTTCTACGCGCGCTCGCTGGTCGACGTCGGCCTCGGCGGAGAGCGCCGCCTGGCCATGCACGAGTCGCTGGACCTCGAGCGCTTCCGCGCGCGCTGGGTGCGGGCGCTGCTGCCATTCCGGATGCGGACGGTGCCGCGGTGATGGGGCGCCTCGCTGTCGCCGGCGCGCTGCTGTCGCTGGGCCACCTCGGGGCGACCGCGGTCGCCGCCCTGCGGCTGCGCGCGTGGGATGCGCGGCGCGCAGCGGAGGAGAGTCGCGGTGCGGGCCGCGTCGTCCGCGTGCTGCTGGTGCGGCCATGCCGCGGAGCGCGCCCGGAGCTCGCAGCTGCGCTGGCGTCCACCGCCGGCGCCCGCACGCGGCATCGACTGCGCGTCGCCTTCGCCGTGGCGCGCGCCTCGGATCCGGCCGCACTGCCGGCGGCTCGTGCCGCGTCGTCGCTTCGTTCCCGCGGATGCGAGGCGGAGGTGGTGGTGACCGGCGCGGTCGGCGCGAACGGCAAGGCCGCGCAGCTGGCGGCGGTGCTCGACGGCTCGGACGCCGAGGTGGCCATCGTCGCCGACGACGACGTGGACCTCGACGGAGTGGATCTGGACGCGCTCGTCGATGCCGTGCTGCTGCCTGGAGTCGGCGCCGTCTGGGCGCCGCCCGTCGAGGTGGCGCCGCGCACGCGCGCCGATCGCGCCTCCGCCGCGATCCTGGGCGCCTCGCTGCACGCCTTCGTCGTGCTCCACGCCATCGACCCATCGGGCATGGTGGGGAAGCTCTTCGCGGTGCGGCTCTGCGCCGCGGCTGACGCCGGCGGTTTCGGGGCGCTCCGCGACGTGCTCGGTGAGGACGTCGAGCTGGCGCGGCGACTGCGCGCCGCCGGCTGGCGCGTCGAGGTGGCCGCGATGACGGCGCGATCGCGCGCCGGCGGGCGCGGCTTCGTCGAGGTCGTGGCCCGCTACGCGCGCTGGATCGCCGTGGTGCGCTCGCAGCGCCCGCACCTGCTGCTGGCGTACCCGGCGTGTTTCCTGGCGCCCATGCTCTCGCTCGGCGTCGCCGCGCTGGCCGCTCCGTTCGCGCCGGCCGCGGCCGCGGCGTGCGGCGGGCCGCGCTGGTCGCGCGCGCGGCGTCCGGGGCGCTCGCGGCGTCGCGCGCGGGCAGCGGGAGCGGGAGCGGCAGCGGCAGCGGCAGCGGCAGCGGCAGCGCGAGCGGGAGCGGGAGCGGGAGCCGGAGCGGGAGCGCGCTGGCCGTGGACGCGTGGCTCGGCGACGTTGTGCTGGCGGCGGCCTTCGTGCGTGCGGTCACGCGGAGCGGCCTCGATTGGCGCGGGCGGCGCCTGGTCATCGACGCGCGGGGCCGCCTGCGGGAAGAGGCGCGCGATGCGGCCGCGTGAGCCAGGCCAGGATGCGCGTGGCCAGCGCGGCCCAGGCCGAGGGCGGTCTGCCCGGCAGGATCACGAAGGGGCGCCCCTCGTCCACGGAGGCCAGGACCTCGCTACCCGACGGCGCGCCCGGCCCGGAGAGCGGAGCCGGCAGGGCCGCGCGCACGGCGCGCTCGATGCGGTCGAGCTCGCCCTCCACCGCGCGCGCCTGGTGCTGGTGCGCGTCGCGCGCCAGGCCTTCCTCCACGGGAAGCGGGGGCCCGAAGGACGCCCACGCGGTGGGCCGCTCGTCCTCGCCGAACTCGTAGCGCAGCGCGAGCGGCACGGTCCGCGCGCCGCGCGCCAGGCGTGCGATGGTGCGCGCGCCGCGCTCGAAGCGGGGCGGGCGCTCGGTGATCGGCCGCTCGCGGCCTTGCGGGAAGATCCACACCACGCGCCCCGCGCGGTCGAGGAGCCGCGCCGCGTGGCGCACGCCGGCGGCGGCGTCGCCGGGCACCCGGGTGTCGACGCCGAACGCCCCCACCTTGGCGAAGAACGGCAGGCGGCGCAGGTTCTCGCCCTCCATGAAGGCGTAGCCGTCGACGGCGAGCAGGCGCTGCGACAGGACCAGCACGTAGAGCGCGTCCCACCACGAGGTGTGGTTGGCGACGATGAGCAGCGGGCCGCGCGCGGCGAGCGCGCGGGTCTCCTCCAGGCCGGCGATGCGCAGGTCGCGGAAGGTGCGCGCCATGCGCTGCTGCGCCTGGCCAGCGAACCAGCGCTCGAAGCGCGCGCTCTTGCGGGCGGCGATCACCGCCAACCTCGCGCGTCGCGGGCAAGGCGAGGGGCGATCGGCGTCGCGGCGCAACGTCCGGCGGGGCGGGGCGCCTCGCGCGCACGGAGCGAGCGGTGAGCGCGGCGCTCTCGTCGGCCATCGGGCTCGCCGCCGCGCTCCTGGCCGCGCTGCTCATGGAGCTCTGGGCAGCGCTGCTGCACGGGCGCGTCTGGCATCACCTGCTGTGGGGTGTGCACCGCAGCCACCACCAGCCGCGCCAGGGCCGCCTCGAGCGCAACGACGCGCTCAGCGCGCTGCACGTACCGATCGCCATCGCGCTCATCCTGTGGGGGACGCAGGGGCCGGGGCCCTGGCGCGCGGCGTCGCTCGGCTTCGGGCTGGGGATGACCGCGTTCGGCCTCGGTTACCTGGTGGTGCACGACGGGCTGGTGCACGGTCGGCTGCCGGTGGCCGGCTCGCCGGGTGCGCTGGCTGGCGCGGATCCGTGCGGCGCACCTGGTCCATCACCGGCAAGGCGCGGCGCCCTACGGGCTCTTCCTCGGCCCGAGGAGCTGGCGCGCGCGCGGCACCGTCGCGGCGCGAGCCGGGACGCCGCACGCAACGTGACGGTCGCGCCCGGCCAGGGCGGCGAGGGCCGAGCGGCCGCACTTCACCATCGCCCACCGCGGCGCGCACCACCCCGCGGCCCAGCGCGCGGTGGACGCGCGCCGAGGCGACCCGGGACGTCGAGGTAGACGCGCGGGTGCCGCGTTGCGGTGTCGCGCAGGGCGGATCACGTCGCCCGGCCTTGCCTCGTCGCGGAGCAGGGCGGCGAAGCCCTCCTCGCCTTGCGCGTGCAGCGCAGCGAAGGCGGCGTCGAGCAGCGCGTTGAGCTCACCGGCGCGGCGCGGATCGGCGCTGGGGGAGGCGAGGACCATGGCCAGCGCGCCGGTGACCGCGTGCAGCGGTCGATCGTCGACGATGCACGCCAGCGCGGCGGGCGAGACGTCGCCGCCCGGCTGCGCCGCCCGCGCCATGGCCGCCGCGGCGGGCGCGAGCGAGCTCAACGTGGGGCCGAAGCCGCAGAGCGTGCGCGGGGGATGGCGCGCGGCGGCGTCGCCGACCAGCACCACCCGCGGTGACGGCGGCGCGGGTGGCGGGCCGAGGCGCGACCAGCCGGGGATGAACCCGAACGTGGGCCGGAGCAGGCGCGCCTGGCCGCGCTTGTACGAAGGCAGCCGGGCGAAGAAGCGCGCGTAGAGCTGGAGCAGCTCGCCGCGTCGCACCGCGCCCGCGCGCGCGTAGTGGAAGAGGTAGACGGTCGTCTCGCCGCAAGCCCCGGGGAACGCCTCCCAGACGTGCTGCCGCCCGTCGTCGATACCCTCGGTGGTCGCCAGGATCTCGCCGACGTCGCGTCGCATCCGGTCGCGCCCCTCGCCCTCGGCGAGGCCCGTGACCACGCCACCCACGGTGGGGCAGACCATGTCCGCGCTGGCCCAGGGACTGCTCGCGCCGCGGGCGTCGACGAGGAGGCGCGCGGTCAGCGTGCGTGGCACGCCCGACGCGCGCACGCCGAGCGCGATGCCCCCTGCGCCTTCCGCGACCGCCTCCAGGGCGGTGCCGTCCTGGATCTCGACGCCACGCGCCAGCGCCAGGCGGCGAGCTTGCTCCAGCAGCGCTGCGGCATCGACCGCGTGATCGAGGACGCCGCGCACTGCGTACTCGCCGCCGCCGTGCCAGCGGCACACGCCAACGCGGTAGCGCGCCACGATCAGCGCCTCCAGCTCCGCAGCGCTCACCAGCCCCGCGCGGACCAGCGCCTGCAGCTCCGGACCGCTGGCGTTCCATTCCCGGTGGACGGCCCCGGCGCGCGCGCGCTCCAGCACGGCCACGCGCAGGCCGTGCGACGCCAGCACGGGAGCGTAGAGGAGCGACAGACCGCCGCCGGCGATGACCACGTCGAAGTCGGGCTCCGCGCCGATGTCGGGAGCGCGCGGCCGCGGTGCCTGCGCGCGCGGCGCGTCGCGCACGGCGTCCAGGTGCAGCAGCCGCTCGGCCAGCTCCTGCCCGCCGGCCTCGCGCACGCGCGCCAGCGCATCGGCGTCGGAGCCGCGCTCCCCGTCGCGCGCCGTCACCCCGGGCTCCGCAGTGCATCGACCAGGAAGGCGACCTCGGGCAAGGGCACTGCATCGGGCCCGAAACCGCCCGGTGGGTGCAGGTCGGCGTCGAAGGCGCGGGCCCCATCGGGATCGCGGCGCAGGCCGAGGTGGTCGGTGCGCGGAGGCGCCGCGCGGCCAGGAGCGCGGCCGGGAGGGCCGCGGCCAGCAACCACAGCTTCCGCGTGCCGGGCACGACCGCGCGGCGCGTCACCGAGTCCCAGCGGTGGGCGGCGATGGATCGGTGCAGGTCGGCGTACACCAGGCGCGCGGCGCGGATCGCCGGCCGGCAGTCGCGCGGCAGCATGGGCACGCCGTGGTCGGCGCGGAGGTAGAGCGCATCGGCGGCCATGCACAGCCGGCGCGTGACGCCGCACAGGGCCTGCCCTGCCTGCGGTTCGCAGAGCAGCGCACCCAGGTCCACGCGCGCCTCGTCGAGCCAATCGAGCGGCAGATAGACCCGGCCGTGCCGCGCGTCCTCGCCGACGTCACGTGCGATGTTGGTGAGCTGCATGGCCACGCCCAGGTCGCAAGCCCGCGCCAGCGTGACGGCGTCGCGGCGTCCCATGAGCGCGGTCATGGTCACCCCCACCGTCGCTGCCACGCGCGCCGCGTACGCGCGGAGATCGCCGAGCGACGCGTACCGCCGACGTTCCACGTCCCAGGCGAAGCCCTCGAGCAGCGCCTGGAACGGGGCGACCGGTAGCGCGTGCTCTGCCACCACCCGCGCCAGCGCGCGGTCCACCGGGTGGGCCGCGGGCCGGCCCAGCGCGATGTCGCGCAGGCGT
>JBBJMR010000497.1:0-4262 GCA_037720395.1 Polyangiaceae bacterium | reverse complement strand
GGCGAACGCGAGCCGCCAGCCGCGCCTCGTCGAGGAACATGTCCACGAAGTCGGGGTCATCCGCGATGTGCGGATGCATGACCTTGATGGCCACCAGACGCTCGAAGCCGCCTGCGCCGAGCGCACGACCGAGATACACGGTGGCCATGCCGCCCGAGGCGATGGCGCGCAGCGTCTCGTAGCGATCGAAACGCAAGGTCACGGGGATCGAGCGTAGCTTCCGCGATCGAGGGTGTCACTCGATCGCTCGGTGCGAGATGTGGGTTTTCGTGCGTGAATATCGGAACTTTCCGCAGGCAGAGGACGCAGTGTGTTTCAGCCGACCTCTTCGCGGATGGGCACGTCGTCGGCCAACGTGCGCTTCTGGTGCTGGTAGGTGAGGAACTCGCCGAGGAACCCCATGCTGAAGAGCTGGATGCCGACGAGGATGAGGAGCACCCCGAGCATCAGCAGCGGGCGGTCGCCGATCTTGTGGCCCAGGAACCAGACCACGGTCAGGTACAGGTTCACCGCTACGCCGAGGCCCGCGAAGACCAGGCCGAGGAGGCCGAAGAGGTGCATGGGGCGCTTCGAGTAGCGGGTCAGGAAGACCACGCTGAGCAGATCGAAGAAACCGCGCAGGATGCGCTCCAGGCCGTACCGCGACTTGCCGTGCACGCGCGCGTGGTGCTTGATCGGCACCTCGGCGATGCGGAAGCCCTGCGAGGCGGCCAGCGCCGGGATGAAGCGGAAGAGGTCGCCGTAGACGGGGATGGTCTTGATCACCTCGCGGCGGTACGCCTTGAAGCCGCAGTTCATGTCGTGGAGCTTCACGCCGGTGGCCATCCGCACCGTGCCGTTGAAGATGCGAGTCAGCACCAGGCGGTTGGCCGGATCGAGGCGGTTGACCTTCCAGCCCACCACCACGTCGATGCCCTCCTCGATCTTGCCGATGAACTTCGGCAGGTCCTCGGGGTCGTCCTGGAGATCGGCGTCCATGGTGATGACGATCTCCCCGCGCGCGCGCTGGAAGCCGGCGGTGAGCGCGGTGGCCTTGCCGAAGTTCTGGCGCAGGCGGATGCCGCGGATGCGCGGATTTGCTTCGCGGAGGCGGGTGATGACCTGCCAGGTGTCGTCGGTGCTGCCGTCGTCGACGAAGATGAGCTCGTAGTCCGGCCCCTCGGCCAGGGCCTGGTCGATGCGCTGCGCGAGCTCGGCCAGGCTGGCCGACTCGTTGAGGCCGGGGATGACCAGGCTGATGCGCGGCGAGGCGCTGACGGTCATCGGCGCCGGAGGCGACAGGACGCTCGCCGGCACCGTGTGCAGGACCTCGGTGGCCACCATGTCGGCGCACTGTAGCAGAGGGCCATACAGCGTCCGAGGGTGCTAGTCTGCGCGACTTCGATGCGTGTCCTCCTCACCGGGATCGCCGGTTTCATCGGCTCGCACCTGGCAGAGCGCATGGTGGCGCGCGGCGACGACGTCGTCGGCATCGACAACTTCGATGGCTTCTACGACCGTCGCGTCAAGGAGCGGAACCTGGCCGCGCTGCGCGGCAAGGTCGAGCTGCGCGAGGGCGACATCCTCGACGCCGAGCTGATGGGCCAGGTCTTCGCTGGCGGGCGCTTCGACGTGGTGGTCCACCTGGCGGCCCTGGCCGGGGTGCGACCGAGCCTGAAGTCGCCGGCGCGCTACCAGAAGGTCAACGTCGAGGGCACGACCATTCTGGCCGACCTGGCCATCCGCGCCGGCGTGCCGCGCATGGTGTTCGCGTCCAGCTCGTCGGTGTACGGCGACTCCACCCCGGTGCCCTTCCGCGAGGACGATCGCGCCGACGTGCCGGTGAGCCCCTACGGCGCCAGCAAGCGCGCCGGTGAGCTGGTGCTGCGCGCCATGCACGGCGTGCACGGGCTGGCGGTGAGCTCGCTGCGCTTCTTCACCGTCTACGGGCCGCGCCAGCGGCCGGAGATGGCGGTCCACGCCTTCACCCGCGCCATCGAGCGGGGAGAGACGATCACCCTCTTCGGCAGCGGCACCAGCCGCGACTACACGTACATCGACGACATCGTCGCCGGCACACTGGCAGCAGTCGACAAGCGCGACGAGACGTTCGGCATCTACAACCTCGGCAACAGCCACGCGGTGGCTCTGCCCGAGCTGGTCGGTGCCATCGCCAGGGCACTGGGGCGAGAGGCAAAGACGGTGGCCGGGCCGCAGCAGCCCGGCGACGTGCAGCAAACGTTTGCCAGCCTGGAGCGCGCCGAGCGAGACCTCGGTTATCGGCCGACGGTACGCATCGAGGACGGCGTGGCCCGCTTCGTGGAGTGGTACCGGGCGCAGCCGCAGGACGGCTGATGCGGCGCGGCGGCGAGGGGGAGCGTGCGGACGTTCTTGACTCAGTATTGCTGCCATGCCAACAAAACACGCCGTGGCCAGGCTCAAGCGAACGGGGCGAGTCGAGACCTTCTCGGTGTCGGTGTCGCCAGAGACGAAGACCCGTCTCCGGCGGGCGGCCAAGCGCTCCTACGGGGGGAATGTGTCCGCCCTCATCGAGGCCATCGCCATCGAGGCCGACCGGCATGAGGCGCTCGAGTGGCTGCTCGACCGAGCACCTGCGATCGACGAGCACGCGTACGCCGCGTTCCTGAGCGAGATGAGCCCCCCGAAGAAGAAGCCGGCTCGACGAGCGGCGTGAACCTGGTAACGCTCGACACCGGCGCTCTGATCGCCATGGAGCGGCAGAAGCCGCGTGGGATGATGCTACTCCGCGCGGCGCGCGAGCAGCGCGCGCGGCTGCTTGCCGTCACTCCAGTGGTCGCGGAATGGTGGCGCGGGCGATCCGACGTCCGGGAACGGATCACGACGAGCGTGGGCTTGGTCCCGTTCCCGGTCGGCGCCGCCGAGGCAGCGGGGCTCGTGCTCGGCAGGCTGCGCGGTGAGAGGGTTCGCGCCAGCCTCTCGATCGATGTCATGGTGATGGCGTTCGCGGCGCTGTACGGGGGAGCGCTCGTCTACACCGCTGACACCGCCGATCTCCAGGGGCTCGTCCGCTATTTCCCGTCGGTTCGCGTGCTCGGCGTCTGAGGGAGCGTCACCGACACGCCTGGCGTTGCGGCGCCTCCGCGCCTCGGGTTGCGCCGACCTGCCCCCGGGGTAAACTAGAGTTGACCATGGACAAGACCATCAACGCCAAGCAGCTGCGCGCGGACCTGCCCCGCGTCGTGGAGCGCGTGCGCCGTGGCGAGCGCTTCACCGTCCTCTATCGCAGCCGTCCGGCGTTCCGCGTGGTGCCTGTGGAGGACGTCGACCTGGCCGCGGTACCGCTCGAAGAGGATCCCCTGTACGGCATGGCGCCGGTGGGCAGCTCCGCCGACGGCCATACCTCGGAGGATCACGACGCGCTCCTCTACCGATGAGGAGGCTCTTCGTCGACACCGCGGGCTGGATGATGATGGCCGACGCCGCGGATCCCCGGAACGCATCGGCACGCGTTGCGCTCGATGCCCACCTGAGCGCCGGCGGAACCCTCGTCTCCACCGACTACGTGCTCGACGAGACCCTGACGCTGCTGCGGATGCGGTTGGGCATCGACGCCGCCGAGCGTTGGTGGACGACCATCGAGCGCAGTCCCCGTCTCGCCTGGGAGGCCATCGACGCCGGTCGGGCAGCGTCGGCGCGCGTCTGGTTCTTTCGCTGGCGAGACAAGGCGTTCTCATTCACCGACTGCACGAGCTTCGTGGTCATGCGCGAGCGGCGCCTCAAGGCGGCGCTGACCAGCGACCATCACTTCGTGCTGGCCGGCTTCGAGATGCTCCCCGCTGCCAAGTGAGCGCGGGCACAGGCGCTACTTCGGTGGCGCGGTCTCGGCAAAGCGGCGCAGCGCCGCGCGCACCGTGGGGCGGGCCGCGGCGTCGTCCGTGACGTCGAGGCGCATGTCGCCGTTGTCCTCGCGCATCCGCAGGTCCGCGCCCTCGGCGGCGAGCTGGAAGAAGACGCACGGCGAGCTGGTGCTGGCGCGGCCGCCGGCCAGGGCACGCTCCAGGTCACCGGCGATGCGCTTCACGGTGACGCGGTCGTTGGCGCCGCGCGGCTTGAGCCAGAGGCGCGCGCCGTTCGGCGTATCCTCGACGAGCGGGGAGGAGGCGCGGCGCAGCGAGTCGCACAGCTCCTGCTCGGTGGACGTGGTGGCCGCGGTGCCGCTGGCCGAGGAGGGCGGGGCGACGGTGGCGCCCGTGCTGCGGGTGTCCGCGGGCGGCGCCTTCTTCGCCGCTTCGGCGGGCGTG
>JBBJMR010000496.1:0-4264 GCA_037720395.1 Polyangiaceae bacterium | reverse complement strand
CCGATGCCTCCTCGCGCTCCTCGCGCTCCTCGCGCTCCGCGCATCTCCGGCGTCGCCGTGTGGTGCCTGCTGGTCGGCGCCTGCAATTCGCCCAGCGAGCCCGCCAGCGGCGGGCAGGTGGGCTCCCCGGAGGCCACCGACGCCGGAGCCGCCGTCACGCCGGCGCCGACCGCCACCGCGCCGGCGCCGACGTCGGGTGGCGCGGCGAGGCCGACGGGGACCGGCACGGGGACCGCAGCGCCGACGTCCACGCCCACGTCCACCGCGCCGCCGACGTCCACCTCCCCAGCGCCCACCGCGGATGGAGGCGCGCGAGTGCTGTGCGGCGATCGGTTCCCGGCCTGTCCGGCTGGAACGACGTGCGTGAAGGGGCCGCGCGTGGGCACGTGCGAGCCGAAGAAGTGAGCACCGATGGCAAGGACTCCACGCTGCTGCGCTTCCTGGAGGCCGGGGGGAACCGCTCCGTCGTACTCGAGGACAACGGCCGCGTCGCCTACGCCTACCTGCTCGTCCGCGATGAGCCGGTCGCCGACGTGTGGCTCTACAACGTGCACGAAGCGCCGAACGCCATGGGCAGTGGCGAGGATTACCCGTTCCTGAATCCCAGGGCCTTCTGCCGCGACGAAGCGCCGCATCGCTTCGGCCAGCGCTCGAACGTGCGATGTCACTGGGACGCCCAAGGCGTGACCGTGTCCATCGACGGAGTGGTGATGGCCCGCCTCGAACGCGACGCCAGGCCGGGATGGTCGCGGCATGCCACTCAACCCGGCCCGCTTGCCAGGCCCCTCTCGGAAGTGACTCGATCCGGGTGACCGAACGCAGGGGACGCGCGTGCGGACGTGTGAGCCGAAGCGTCAGCGCTGGCTCGGGGGCGGGCGCTCGCAGATGTACGCCAGCAGCGCGTCGCAGACCGTGTCGTTCCAGAGGTAGCTGATGCCTGTCTGCACCGCGAAGACCTCCAGGCAATCCTCGCCGGGCGTCGTGTCGGTCGGCTCGCCGGCGAGCCAGTTCGTGTAGCCGAACGGCTCGCCGTTGCTCCAGACGAACGTGCCCTCGGCGGTCAGATCGTTGCCACCCATCCAGGAGTGGGCGGTGATGAACGTCTCCACCAGAGCTTGCTCCTCGGCGTCGGCGACGGCCAGCAGGTCACCACCCCAGGCGACGCAGGCATCGCGCGCGTCCTGCCAGACCACGGCGGCGGCCGGCGGGTGCCGGTAGCAAACGTGCGTCTCGGGCGCCTCGACCTCGTTGGCTCCATCGCAGACGACCACGCAACCCTCGCAGCCGTCGCCGACCGTGCCGTTGGCGTCGTCACAGGTCTCGCCGGCCTCGATGACCCCGTTGCCGCACGCCGCCGAGCCAGGGGCGCCACCCCCGCCAGCCTGGCCCCCGAGGCGGAGGGCTCGCGCCGGCACCCGTCTCGCCGCCCGTCGAAGCGCCGTCGTCGTCACCACCGTCACCACCGTCACCGCCGGCGCCGCCGGCGCCGTCGGAGGCAGCGTTGCCACCGCAACCGTCGGCACAGATCGGGTTCCAGTCGGTCGAGTGCAGGATGTCACCGCAGCCATACAGCACCGCCGCCACGGCGAGCCCGCCTGCCGCACCGAGCCGGATCGACGACGTTCGGCCCACAGGTCATGGTACGCGACCGCGCGGCGCTACCGGCGATCAGTTGCAGCTGCCGGCAGCCACCGAAACGCCGAGGAGCATCTCCAGCTCCGCCAGGTTCTCGGGCGCGTAGAGCTCGACGGCGATGTCCGCGGCAGCGATGGACAGCTTGTCGTACTGGTTCGCGACCTCGAGGAAGAAGTGCATGCGATTCCACTGCATGCGGATGAGCTCGACCAGCGCCGGCTCGGCGGCGATGGCATCCCACACGGCGGGCTCCTGGGTGCGAGCCACGCGCAGGTACAGCTCCAGGTAGTAAGCGAAGGCCAGCGCACCATCGGTGCCGCTGATCCCGAAGACATCGACGTGGTCGCCGACCGATCCGATGGCCGCCATCCCGTTGAGGTAGGCGTTCCACTCGTCGAGCAGCTCGACGAAGCCGTAGGTGCCCTGCTGCCCGGTGAGGTAGGTGCCGTCGTAGAGGTCGGTGCCCGAGCCGGCCACCTCCGCGAGGATGGCGCTGCGCGGGAAACCGTCCACGAACGGCACCTCCAGCGCCAGGTCGCAGCGCAGCCAGTAGGCGAAGGTCTGCCCCCAGAGCGCGTGCTCGTAGTCGTAGCCGTGGGTCTCCTCGTGGACCATGGTCATCAGCGAGGTGGCCAGCGCGCCGAACGACGAGGCGTCGGCATAGTTGCCGACGTCGTCGGCGTACATCGACAGCAGGCACGCCGCCGAGGGGTATCGGCGCTGAATCATCTCCACCGACACCGCGAACCAGACGCCGGGCGAGTAGGCCTGCGCAAGGACGTCGAGCGAGGCGTCGGGGCAGATCTCTTCCCAGTAGCAGGCGCTGTTCATCGGCGGACCGCCGTTGCCGCACACGCCGCCGCCACCGGCGCCGCTGGCCGCGCCGCCGTTGCTGCTGCCGGACGCTGTACCTCCGCCCGCGCCGGCCGGCGCGCCCGATGCCGCGGTCGCCGCGGGACCGCCCTCCGTTGGCCCCGCGCTGCCCGCGCCCGACGCGCCGTGCGTCTCACCCTCGTCGTCCTCCCCGTCGAACCCGCGCCCGATGGGCGAGCTGCAGGCGCCGGCCAGCGACAGAAGGGCGGGGAGGGCCAGCGAGCTCCAGCAGTTGCGCATGGCTGCGCGCCACGCACGGCCTGCGCCACGCGCGGAGCGTTGGGCAACGCGGCGAATCCGCACGAATTCCGATGCCGGCGCGCTTGGCGCAGCGCGCCGCGCATCGCTCCACCCGGCTTGTGCATATTGCGCAATTCGCGCAACCATGGCTGAATGGTCCCGCGCGCACCCACACGGGCGCGGCGCTGCCGAGGAAGTCGATGAGCCGCAACGACGAGCCGCGCCGCGAGGACGAGAGCACGGTCACCGGCCTGCTCCGCCCGGAGCCGGGCCGGCGCGGTCGACTGCGCCTGCTGGTGGTCGGCGACGGCTTCTACGCCACGCACCCGCTTCCCGAGGTGGGCCGGCTGGTCATCGGGCGCTCGGAGCGCGCCGACGTGTGCATCGACGATCCGCTCATCTCGCGCAAGCACGCGGTGCTGCACATCGGCCCACAGCTGACCATCGAGGACCTGGGCAGCGTCAACGGGCTGCGCGTGCGCGACGAGCGCCTCGCCGAGCGCGCCTCCATCGAGATCGCGCCGGGCGACGCCATCGACCTGGGCTCGACGACGCTCATCGTGCAGAGCGGCAGCGCGGCGCTGCGACCGCGACGCCTGTGGACGCACGGCGCCTTCGAGGCGCGCCTCGAGGACGAGTGCGCGCGGGCGGACCGATCCGGCGCGGGCTTCGCCGTCATCCGCGTGCGCATCGAGGGCAACCTGCCCCCCGCCGCGGCGCAGGAGGTGCTCGGCTTCGAGCTGCGCTCGGTGGACGTGATGGCCACCTACGGCCCCGACGAGTACGAGGTGCTGCTGGTGGACACGCCCGTGGAGCGCGCCACCGAGAGCGCGCGGCGGCTGCTCTCGCACCTCGCCGAGCGCGGCGCCCGCAGCCGCGTCGGCCTGGCGTGCTACCCGCGGGACGGCCGCTCCCCCGAGGAGATCGTGGCCCACGCCTGCGCCGCGGTGCGCGGCACCGCCTCGGATCCCGGCGGCGCGGCGGTCGTCGTCGACGCCAGCGCCATGCAACGCCTCCACAAGCTGGTCAAGCGCATCGCCGTCGGCACCATCAGCGTCCTGTTGCTCGGGGAGACGGGCGTGGGCAAGGAGGTGCTGGCGGAGACCATCCACCGCGAGTCGCCGCGCCGCGACAAGCCGTTCCTGCGCCTCAGCTGCGCGGCGCTCAGCGAGACGCTGCTGGAGAGCGGCTGACGGGCCGCGCGGGCTTCACCGGCGCCGTGGCCATGAAGCCGGGGCTCCTGGAGACGGCGCAGGGCGGGACGGTGTTCCTCGACGAGGTCGGCGAGCTGCCGATGACCACCCAGGTCAAGCTGCTGCGCGTCATCGAGGAGCGCCAGGTGTACCGCGTGGGCAGCGTCAAGCCGCGGCTCATCGACGTGCGCTTCGTCGCCGCCACCAACCGCGATCTCGAGGCCGAGGTGGCGCTCGGCTCGTTCCGCCAGGACCTCTTCTTCCGCCTCGACGGCATCTCGCTGGTCATCCCCCCGCTGCGCGAGCGCCGGGACGAGATCCCC
>JBBJMR010000212.1:0-15553 GCA_037720395.1 Polyangiaceae bacterium | reverse complement strand
ACTCCATGGCGATGTACAGCGAGCCGCCGTCGCGCCCCAGGTCCTCGACCTTGACCACGTTGGTGTGCCCGAGCCGCGCCGCCAGCTTGGCCTCGGCGATGAGCATCTCGCAGTAGCGCTCGTCGTCCGCCAGGTCCGGCAGGACCTCCTTGACCACCACCCGGCGCTTGCCGCCGAGCCCGGTGCTGGCCATGGCCAGGTAGATGTCGGCCATGCCGCCGCGGCCGATGTGGTCGAAGAGCGTGTAGCGGCCGAAGCGGTGGGGCAGAACGCGCGCCAGGCCGTGCGGTCGAGGCGGCATGACGCGCACCACCTCGCCGGAGCTGGTGCGCGGCGTCAGCGCCCCGTCGCCCTCGCCGTCCGCGAGGCTCCGCGGGGAGGCCTCGCTCGTGTCGAGGCTCCGCGAGGAGGCCTCGCTCCTGTCGAGGCTCCGCGACGCCGCCGGGTCGGCCGCACCGCGCGAGGACCGTCTATCCAGAGCCGGTTGCACCAAGGGCCCTCCCATCGCAGGCTCACCGCGAGATGGCCAAGTTCTCGACCGAGGCCTTGCGGTGAGCGCCATCCGGGTGCGCGACGACCGCGGTCGCACGCTGGTCTGGGCGCGGCCGCCCCAGCGGGTGGCCTCGCTGGTCCCCAGCGACAGCTACACCCTGGCGCACATCGGCGCCGGCTCGCGCCTGGTGGCGCGCACCGAGTTCTGCGTGGAGCCGGCGGCCGCGCTCGGCGCCGTGCCCACGGTGGGCGGCACCAAGAACGTCGACGTCGATCGCCTGGTGGCGCTGCAGCCCGACGTGGTCTTTGCCAACCAGGAGGAGAACAGCCGCGGCGACATCCTGCGCATGCACGAGGCCGGCCTGAACGTCTTCGTCTCCTTTCCCAAGACCGTCTCGCAGGGCGTGGCCCACATGGCGCGCCTGGTGACCATCCTCGGGCTCGCCGAGGAGGCGCGCGACGCGGTGGCCGCGGCCTACCGCGCCGTCGCCGACGCCGAGCGCCTCCGAGACGCGCAGCGCCCGGTGCGCACCTTCGTGCCCATCTGGATGGATCCGCTGATGACGGTGCACGGAAGCACCTTCATCTCCGACGTGCTCGCCCTCTCCGGCGCCGAGAACGTCTTCGCCCGGCGCGAGCGCCGCTACCCGCTCGCCGCCGATCTCGGCAAGGCCGACGCCCTGCCGCCGGAGCGCGTCGGCGAGCGCGACGTGCGCTACCCGCGCGTCACCCTGGACGAGGTGATCGCCGCGCAGCCGGAGCTGGTCCTGCTCCCCGACGAGCCGCACGCCTTCTCCGAGGCGGACGCCGCCGTCTTCCGCGGCCTCGCCATCCCGGCGGCGCGGAGCGAACGCATCGTCTTCTGCAACGGCCGCGACCTGATGTGGCCCGGCGCGCGCAGCGTGCAGACCCTCGATCGCCTGCGCGCGCTGGTGCGCGGCGGCGCGGCCTCAGCGCGCTGAGCCGGCCTCGCTGGCGGCGCCCGCGCCTCCGCCCGCCGCGGCGGCCTGACCCTTGGTCTTGGCCTCGGCCTAGGCCTAGGCCTCGACCTCGACCTCGGTCTCGACGCCACCACCGCCCCCGCCCCGCGGCAACGGCGAGATCACCGCCACGGCCGCGCCGACGGCCACCCAGAAGATCTGCGCCGCGCGCGCCAGCAGCGGCACCGCCAATGCCATGGCCGCGTCGGCGCCGAGGTCGGGGGCCCAGAACGAGAAGGCGCCCTCCTGCGCGCCGAGCTGCCCGGGCACGAACAGCCCCACCGCCGCGGCGACGATGAGGATGCCCTGCCCGAGCAGCGCCTGCCACGCGCCGACCACGGGCACGCCGACGGCGAGCAGCAGCACCCCGAGCTCCACAGCCTGCAGCGCGCGCCCCGCACAGAAGGCGGCGATGGGGCGCGCCGAGAGGATGGGTGCCTCGCGCGCGATCCCGCCGAAGCGCTGGGCGGCGTCGCCGAGGCGTCGGATGCGCCTGCCCACCCAGCCTCCCACGCGGCGCGATCCCGAGGCCGCGCGCATGCCGGCCCCGAGCAGGCAGGCGCCGACCGCGTGCACCGCGAGCGCCAGCGACAGCAGACCCGGCCCGGTGAGCACCAGCGCCGCCACCGCACCCGGCAGCGACCACAGCCCGCCGGCGACCAGCATCCACGCCTGGTTGCCGGCGACCGCGGCCGTCGCCGCCGCGCCGCCCACGTACGGCGCCATGGCTCGCCCCTTCATCGCCTCGTTCACCACGCGCCCCGCCGGCAGCACCGCCCCGAGCGCCGCGCCCACCAGGTGCCCGCGCGCCAGCGCCCCGAGCGGCACGCGCCGCCCGAGCTCCGGGTGCCCGGCGCGTAGCGCCAGCGCATCGCAGGCCATCCGCCCGGCCTCGAGCGCCACCACCACCGGCAGCCACGGCGCCGCGGCAGCCAACGTCGCCCAGAGGTGCTCGGCCCCCGACCGTCGCACCAGCAGCACGATGCCACCCACGCCCGCGACGCCGAGCGCCACGCGCAGCGCCGTCTGCAGCCCCCGGCGATGGGGTCGACGCTCCTCCTCCACCCTGGATGCGATGCCGGAGGCGCCGCGTCCTCGCTGCCGCCGCAGGGAATCGCCCCGGACAGAGGCGATGGTCGCCGCCCTCAGCCCCGCTACTGGATGGGCACCACCTTGTGCACCGCCAACGGCGCATCGTCGCTCGTGAGGATGACGAAGGACGTCTGCGCCCCGGGCACCTCGGTGGTCTCGATGCGCGCGCTCGACGCCTTGGCCAGGAACGGCGACAGCACGTTCTGCCCCAGCGCGTCGAGGAAGCCCTCGTTGAAGACGTTCTGGCCGGCGACGCCGCTGATGGCGGTGGTGTCGAGGAGGCCGGCCGAGGTCAGGAACTCGTCCATCTCGTTGGTGCCGATGGCCGTGGCCAGGGTGACGACCACGCCGCCCTCGGCGAGGAAGTCGCCGAGGGGGCCGTTCAGTCCGGCGCCGATCTCCGCCAGATCGCCGGGCTCCGCCAGGTCCTGGTTGTGCACGAAGAGCACGTCGTAGGTGGAGACGTGCAGCATCTGGCCGAGCTCGCCCCAGCTCGTCTCGTTGGAGAACTTCAGCGTGCGCATGCGCGACTTGGCCTCGTTCTGGAGCAGCGTCTTGACCTTGGTCGGCGAGCCGGTGGACGAAAACGGCTTGTACTCCAGCACGCGCACCGGCTCGTTGGCCGCGAGGAACACCGCGTTGCCGAGGAGGATCGACGCCGGGGTGCCCTTGCCCACCGACTCGAAACCCATGCCCAGGACCACGTTGTGCCCGGCGGTGGCGCCCTGGCAAAAGCCGTCGATGCAGACCTCGGTGGGGCAGGAGATGCCGCAGGCGCCGCAGTTGTTGGAGTCGGTCTGCGTGTCGGTGCACAGCTGGCCGCACGCCGTCTCGCCCTCCGCGCACGTCGGCCCGCCGCCGGACGCGCCCGAGCCGCTGTTGCCAGCGCCGGCGCCGCTGCTGGCGCTGGTCGGGCTGGGATGCACCGGCCCCGCGCCCGTCCCAGAGCTCGACCCGCCGCCGGCGCCGCCGGAGGCCGAGCCGGACCCGCTCGACTGATCGAGGATGCTCTCGACACAGGCGCCTTCGCGTTCCGCGAAGCCCTCGGCGCACTGCCCACCGACCAGGGCGTCCGCGCACCCCACGGCGAACAGCGCCCCGGCCACCGCCGCCAGCGCGGCCCCACTCCTGATGATTCGGCTCACTGGACGGTCTCCTGGCTCTGACGGCGTTCGACGATCTCGAACTCCACGCGCCGGTTCTCCTGGCGCGCCTGCTCGGTGGTCCCTTCCTCGCGCGGCTTGCTCTCACCGAACGCCTCGACGGTGAGGCGGTTGCCGGTCACGCCGTTGTCGACGAGCATCTTGCGCACCGAGCGCGCCCGCGATTCGCTGAGGCGGAGGTTGTACTCCTCGGTGCCGGTGTCATCGGCGTGCCCCTTGATGTGCACGCGCTCGTACTCCGGGTGCTCCTTGAGGAGCTGGGCGATCTTGATCATCAGCTTGAAGCTGCGCACCTCGATCTCCGCGCCGTTGGTGCGGAAGTAGATGCGGTCGTCGAGCTCGATCTGGTTGCCGACCACGCGCACCTGCTCGGTGTCCGGGCAGCCGTCCTCGTCGGCGTAGCCGTTCTTGGTCTCCGGCTCGTCCGGGCACTTGTCGTTCACGTCGGCCAGGCCGTCGCCGTCGTTGTCCGCCTCGGGACAGCCGTCCTCGTCCTGGAAGCCGTCCTTGTCCTCGGGGTCGTTGGGACACTTGTCGCGCAGGTCGGCCAGGCCGTCGGCGTCGTTGTCGAGGTCGGGGCAGCCGTCCTGGTCCTGGAAGCCGTCCTTGTCCTCGGGCTCGAGCGGGCACTTGTCGCGCGGGTCGAGGATGCCGTCCTTGTCGTTGTCGGCCTCGGGGCAGCCGTCCTGGTCCTGGAAGCCGTCCTTGTCCTCCGGGTCGTCCGGGCAGGCGTCGGTGGCGTCGAGGATGCCGTCGCGATCGCGGTCGTTGCTCTGCGGCTGGCCCTTGCGGATGCCGGGATCGAAGGTGGCGTGCAGGCCGGCCAGCGCCACGCGTCCGTCGGAGGGGCGCAGGCCACCGTCCGGCTCGACGATCTGCAGCAGGCCCAGGAACGGGCCGGCGGCGAAGGCGCGCGTGGCCAGGTCGTAGCCGACGCGCACCGAGGCCGCGGGTCGCGTCAGGTCGCCGGTGTGCGCGACGCCGCCGCCGCCCGCGATCCACAGGCCGTCGGGTTCCATCATGCCCTGGTTGTCGCCGAGCGTCGCCAGCGGGTGCAGGCGCAGCCCGGGCGTGGCGAAGAGCGCCGTCCCGGAGCCGCTGTCCGCAAACCCGGCCTCGGGGGGCGTGTCGCTGTCGCTGAGGCCCACGCCGCCCATCGGCAGCTCGATGCCGATCACCCGGCCGAGCCGCAGCTCGGGCGCCACCAGCCCCGAGCCGCCCCAGCCGAACTGGTCGGACTTGTCCTCGCCGACCATGCGGGCGGCGCCACCCTCGGCGTGGATCGCCAGTCCGGCCGCCTGGGCGCGACCGGCGACCAGCGCGAGCCAGGCCGGTCCGAGGGCCGCCAGGAGTCGGAACTTCGCTGCTCTCATGGGGGGGCACATCGGCGCTCGCACGCCGTGCTTGAGGGACCCAGCGTCCGCGAGCACATGGGGCCCGGGCGCGCCGCCCCGCCGCGCGCCTTCTGCGCTCGCCGAAGCAAGCGGCAGATGTGGCCAAAATTCGCACCTGTACGGGCAAGCGGCGGCTACCGGCCCGCGTTCGATCGAGCTAAAAGCAGCGCATGACGTGGACAGAGGAGACCCTGCGCACCGAGCTGGTCCAGCTCTTCCGGCAGCACGCGCAGGAGGGGGTCAGCGTCGACGGGAAGAGCCATCTGGTGGCCGATCTCGGCATCGATTCGCTCGGGGTGATGGAGGTGGTGGCCGACATCGAGGACCGCTTCCAGCTGATCATCCCCGACGAAGCGCTGCGTGACGTCGACACCATCGACGACGTGGCCCTCGCCATCGAGACCAGGCTGCGGGGGGACGGAAGGCTCCAGGGATGAGCATGTTGTACGCGCCGCGCACGGTGGTCCAGGCCATCGAAGACGCCGCACACAGCACCAGCACCGGCTTCCGCTTCGTCGAGGAGCAGCAGGACGCCGAGCCGTTCTTCACGCACGGCGGCATCGAGCGTGCCAGCGCCCGCTTCGGCGGTGCGCTGCAGGCCATGGGCCTGAAGAAGGGCGACCGCGTGGCGCTCATCCTCCCCGAGAACGCCGACTTCGTGTTCGCGTTCCTGGGCGCCCTGCGCGCCGGGATCATCCCCGTCCCCATCTACCCGCCGACGGGGCTGGGCAAGCTCGCCGGGTACCTCGACAACACCCTGCACGTGGTGGCCAAGAGCGGCGCCAAGGTCTGTCTGACCTCCACCGAGATCAAGCGCGTGCTCGGCACCGTGCCTGCGCGCGCCCCGGAGCTGGAGAGGGTCATCGCCGTGGAGACCATCCGCGGCAGCCGCGAGCCGCTCAAGCCCGAGAAGGTCGGCCTCGACGACGTGGCCTTCCTCCAGTTCACCAGCGGCTCCACCTCACGGCCCAAGGGGGTGACGCTGACCCACGCCAACCTGGCCGCCAACGTGCGGGCCATCATGCAGCTCGGCCTGGGCATCCGCGACTCGGTGGACAGCGGCGTCTCGTGGCTGCCGCTCTATCACGACATGGGGCTCATCGGCTTCGTGATTGCCCCGCTCTACCACGTCAACACCATCACCTTCTTGCCCCCGCTCCTCTTCTTGAAGCGGCCGGTGCGCTGGCTCGAGGCGGTCACCCGCTACCGCGGCAGCATCTCCTTCGGGCCGAACTTCGCGTACGCCCTGTGCGTCAAGCGCATCAAGGAGAGCGAGATGAAGAACCTCGACCTCTCGTCGTGGCGCGTGGCCGGCTGCGGCGCCGAGCCCATCCGCGCCGAGAACCTGCGCGCCTTCGCCGATCGCTTCGCCCCCGTCGGCTTCAGCGAAAAGGCGTTCATCTCCTGCTACGGCATGGCCGAGTCCACGCTGGCCATCAGCTTCAGCAAGCTCGGCCAGGGCGTGATCACCGACGTGGTCGACGGCCCCACCCTGTGGGGCGAGGGCCAGGCCCAGCCCGTCCCCGAGGGCGCCAGCAGCGCCGGCGCCGCGGAGCGCGCCGCGCCCATCGTCCAGTGCGGGTCGCCGTTCGAGGATCACGACGTCCAGGCCTTCGCCCTGGACGACGGCGAGAGTGAGCGCCCGCTCGGCGAGCGGCAGGTCGGCGAGCTTCGCCTGCGCGGCCCCAGCGTCATGCCCGGGTACTGGGCGGACCCCGAGCTCACCCGCGAGGCCTTCGCCGGCGGCTGGCTGAAGACTGGCGACCTCGGGTACCTGGCCGACGGCAACGTGCACGTCTGCGGCCGCTCCAAGGAGCTGATCATCGTCAACGGCCGCAACTACTACCCGCAGGACCTGGAGTGGGAGGCCGGCAAGGTCGAGGGCGTGCGCAAGGGCAACATCATCGCCTTCGGCACCATGAAGCCGCACAACGACCGCGAGCGGGTGATCATCGCCTTCGAGACCAGCACCGCCGACGAGGCGGCGCAGGTGGCGCTCAAGGGCGAGGTGCGCCGCGTGGTGCAGCAGGCCCTGGGCCTCACCGTCGACGACGTGGTCCCGCTCGCCGTCGGCGTCCTGCCCAAGACCTCGAGCGGCAAGCTGCAGCGCGCCAGGACACGCGAGCTCTACGAGGTGGGCGAGCTCACCCTGCGCACCTCCTCGCGCGAGGTCGACCCGCTCGGGGCCGCCAAGGAGCTGGCCAAGAGCCAGATCGGGTACGTGCGCCACGCCCTCCTCGGCGGCCGCAGCGACGAGTAACCGCGCCCCGTCCGGCTGGCGCGGCGCGGGGTGATCTGACGCAACGTGGGCTCAGGTGCGCGGCCCGTACAGCCGCGCGCTCGAATTCCGATCGCGGCGTGCCAGACCCCACACACGCGCACAGCGGATGTGGATTCGTGCAGTGACAGGGCACCCGCATGTGCGCGACAAAAACCGTGAATCGGGCAGATCTCGACCCGTCTGACGTAGACTGCCCGTCGGGGGTGGAGTTGAGGAGAAAGAGCCCATGACGAAGACCTCGCTCGCTGCAGTGTTCGCGCTCGGTCTGGCAGCGGCCTTCGGCGCGAGTTCCGCCGGTGCCGCAGAGGACGAGATCGTCGTTTCCGATCCATCCACCGAGCTCAAGGACTTCGAGTGCGGTGCCAAAGGCAAGAAGCCCTGCCCGATGCAGGGCTGGATGAAGAGCGTGATGCAGTCCGCCGCGAGCAGCGGTGACGGTCCCAAGCTGGCCTCCGCGCTGGAGCAGGCGGGTGCCAAGGCCCCCTCGGGCATGCCCGAGTGGAAGCGCATCGCCAGCGAGGGCGCTGCCGCTGCCAAGAAGGGCGACATCGACGCCGCGAAGAAGTCCTGCAAGTCGTGCCACGACCTCTACAAGAAGGAGTGGCAGAACAACCGCCGCGACGAGGCGTGGTGAGCTGACCCGCTCCGCCGCCTCTCACCAGAGCGCCCAGGCCTCGTGCCCGGGCGCTCTCCGTTTTTTGTGCATCGAAGCGAGGCCGCGCCGTACGCGCCGCCGCCGCGTCAGCGCTTGCCGCGAACGATGGCCATCTCGGCGATGTTCTCGATGAGGTCGGCGTACGGGAACCCCGCCTCCTCCGCGGCCCAGGCCAGATCTTCACCGTCGGCGAGGTACGGGTTGGGGTTGGCCTCGATGACGTACACCTCGTCGTCCGGGGCCAGGCGCACGTCGATGCGCGCGTAGTCGCGCAGCTCGGCGGCCTCGTAGGCGCGCAGGGCGACGTCGTGCAGGCGCGCGCGCACCGCGTCCGACAGGTTCTTGGCGATCTCGTTGTGGATGGCGTTCTTCTCGCGGTGCTTGGTGCTCCACTTGACGTTGAAGGTGGCGATGCGCGCCGCCTCGTCCTTGGTGCCCCCGAAGACCATCTCGATGGGAGGCAGGGCGCGCGGCGGCACGTTGCCGATGACCCCCACGCACAGCTCGCGCCCGGCGATGAACTCCTCGACGATGGCCCGGGTCTTGATGCGCTCGTGCACGAAGGCCACCCGCTCGGACAGCGCCTGGTCGTCGTGCACGACGGAGGCCAGCGAGATGCCCACCGAGGCGTCCTCGTCGAGCGGCTTCACGAAGAGCGGGAAGCGCAGGTCGCTGGGGCGGCGCACCGGCTGGCCCGGCGGGAAGACGGCGAAGTGCGGCACGCGCAGGCCCTGGTAGTGGAAGACCTTCTTGGTCAGCGCCTTGTCGCGCGCCAGCATCAGCCCCTGCGACCCGGCGCCCGTGAACGGCAGGCCGAGCATGTCCATGAGCCCGGTGATGGCCGAGTCGAGCGAGGAGACGTTGCGGAAGCGCTCCGAGAGGTTGAACACCACGTCGGCCGGCTCGGCGCGCAGCCCGCTCACCAGCTGGTCGAGGTCGTTGCGGAACCCGACCAGGCGCACCTCGTGCCCGCGCGAGACCAGGGCCCGCGCCACCTCGAACTCCACCTCGTCGCCCGACTCCAGCTGCTTCGCGTAGTTCTGACTCTGTGGCGGATCGGTGTCCGTGTCGAAGAGCACGACGATGCGGGAGCGTTTCACGCGTCGCCAATCTCCCCGAACAGGTGCGCCGCGCAACTGCCGCGCGCGTGTCACGCCCCCGAGGCTCCGCAGCAGACCTCGGTCCTGTTCGAGACCCATCCGCCGCCCGGGGCGCCTCAGCGCAGCACGCGCAGCTTGTCGCGGTGCCGTGCCTGCGCGCGGTTGTAGTCTTCCTGGTCCAGGCCGAGCGCGCCCACCGCGTGGCGCAGCACGTTCGTCTCCGCCAGGCAGATCTCGTCGTCGGCCGCGGCCACCTCGACCAAGAGGTCGAGCACCTGCAGGCGCAGCTCGCGATCGGCGAGGTCCCGCAGCGCGCGCGCGTACCAGGGCGACTCCACCGCGGCCACCTCGACGATGTGTCTGCGCAGCACGCGGCAGATGGCGTCGACGCCCGGCGCGGTCAGGCCCTGGATGCGTCCCAGCTCGAGGCGGATGCGCACCTCCTCCGGCTCGGTGAAGCGGTGGTCGGCGTAGGCGATCTGGCCGAGCAGGCCGGCGATGGCCGACACGATGCGGACCGTCTCCTCGTCGGCGCCGGCGAGCTCCGCGCGCACCGCGGCCACCAGGGGCGTGTCGGCGCCGCCCCGAGGCTTCTTCGACCACCCGCCGAGCATCGGAGCACCGTACCACCGCGCGCCGCGCTCGCCTTGAGCTACAACAGGCGGATGGGTACGGCGGTCGTGGACAAGGGTGCGCTGCGTGAACGGCTCCTGGAGGCGCTGCGCGCCGCGCGCGAAACCGCGGCGGCGGCCCAGCGCACCACCCAGCAGGGGGTGACCCACGAGGACGCCCGGCCCGAGGGCGACAAGGACACGCGCGCCACCGAGGCCTCCTACGTGGCCCGGGGTCAGGCGATGCGCGTCGAGGCGCTCGACGGGGACATCGGTCGGGTGGTGTCCATGCAGCTGCGCTCCTTCACCGAGGACGAGCCGGTGGCGCTCTCGGCCGTGGTCACGCTCGAGAACGACAGCGGGGAGCGGCGCGTTTTCCTGGCGCCGGCCGGGGGCGGTGAGCGCCTCCAGGCCGGGAGTATCTCCGTGTCCGTGGTCACGCCCTCGTCCCCGCTCGGGCGCGCCCTGGTCGGCGCGCACGCCGGCGACTCCATCCGCTACCGCCGCGGTGACACCGAGGACGAGGTGGAGATCGTGGAGATCCTCTGAGCGCTGCGGTGGCAGGCGCGACAGGCGCGGGCGGCGGATGCAGCGAGCGGCCTCGAGGCCGTCAACGGCGGTTCACGGACGGCTGGACCCGGGTGTCACGCTGATCGGCTCCGGGTCGCGTACCGCGCCTGCGGCCGACCAGGGCCAGACGGCGGCGGCCAGCGAGAGCGCCCCCACCGCGGCGAGCAGGATCCCGACGGCGCGCGAGAGCTCGGGCGCCATGATCCAGGCCGCGCCCACCCCGAGCATCAGCCCCACCATGCCCAGGCCATAGGCCGGAAATGAGCGCAGGGGGATGGAGCAGACGGCGCCCGCCACCGCAAACGCGGAGGCGACCGCGAGCAACATCCAAGGCGGGTTGGTCCCCTGCAATGCGGACGCACTGGCCGCCAGTGCGATGAGGGCGGCCGACAGCGCGCACAGTCGGGGCGCCAGGGAGCTTGCGACGCGGGCCATGTGTCCGTCCTGCTCAGCAGGCTCCGTGCCACCTGCGTGGGCCCGCCGGTCGGCGTGTGCCCGACATACCCACCGGGCTTGGCACCCCGGTTGCGGTGGCTGTGCGCATGCAGGCCAGCAAGCGGAAGGGGAGGCGCGGCAAGCGAGCAAACACCGCGTGCGAGACGTTGACGGACGCCGCCGCCATCGGGCGCCGCTGGGCCGAGCGCCAGGTGGTGGCCATGATTCGCTTCGGGCTCGACCCGGAGGGACCGTGGACCGGGACCATGGCCGAGGCCGAGTGGCTCTTCGTCAGCGACAAGCAGCACGACCGCCGCTTCTGCCTGGCCGCGCTGGCCTTCGACGCCGCGCGCGAGCGCTGGAACGAGCTGGTCGGGCGCAGCGCACGTTCGCCGCGCCGCGCTGCCTGAGCTCGCGCTACCCCACCCGGTATCACAGCGCAGCGGATCGACGGGCGAGCCTACGCGTACTTGTCGAGGTATCGCTCCACGCGCACCTTCCTGCGCGTGCTCACCGAGGTCATCGTCCGCACCTTGCCGAACACCGCGCGCTCCGGCCAGGGCCGGTCGTAGCGCCCCAGCGTCCAGAAGTACCCGGCGTAGGAGCACGGGTTGCGCCCATCGACGCTGTGGCGGTTCATCAGCTCGATCATCGTCGCCAGCGCGCGCTGCGGCGAGCTCGACCACTCCAGGATCTTCTTGCCCCATAGCATGCGCAGGTAGCCGTGGAACCAGCCGTCCCGCAGCAACTGGTGCTGGGCGGCGTTGAAGAGCGGGTCGTGCGTCTCGCCGGCGGCCAGCTGGGCCAGCGTGTAGCGGTGGGGCCGAGGGTCGCGCGCGTGCTCGGCGAGCGTGGCCTGCGCCCAATCGGGCAGCGACTCGAAGCGGTCGTAGTCCGCGCGGAAGGCGCAGCCGTTGTAGGCCAGCTCGCGCCAGGTCACGAGCTCGTCGAGGAAAGCTTCGGTCGAGGCGCCCATCCCCCACCACCCCTCGCGGCGCCCGTTCGGCCTGCGCGCCAGCTGATCCGGAGTCCACGACTCGTGCCGCGCCACGGCGTCCAGCACCTGGTGCACCGAGAGGTGCCCGAAGTGCAGATACGGTGAGAAGCCGCTGGTGCCCTGGTCGTCGGGGTGGTTGCGGCGCTCGGCGTAGTCGTCGAGCCGCTCGGACACGAAGCGGCGCAGCACCGCACGCGCTGCGTCGGCCCCGCCGCGCAGCGCCACCGCGGGCACGTCGTCAGCGATGGGCAGCGCCGCCAGCGCGCGTGCGTCGCCGCGCAACAGCGCCGGCGGAGCCGCCGGCCAGCGGCGGGCGATGGCCGCCGGCAGCGCGCGCAGGCGCGGCAGGCGCAAGGTGCGCAGCGGCGCGGGGTGCGGTGCGTGATGGAGCTGCGCGGGCAGCTCGCGCTGCACGTGCCAGCGGAAGTGCGCCGCCTGCAGGAACGCCTTGCTCGCGCTGCGCAGGGGCAGGAGGCCGTTGGAGTCCACGGCCTCCAGGCGTGCATCGACGCGCGAGGCGGCCGCCTCCACCATGCGCGGCAGGAAGAAGCACGGGAACTCGTCGGTGACCACCACCGCCGCGCGCTCGGCCAGCGCTGCCAGCAGCCCCCGCCCGGCGCCCTTCCTCGGTTCCACGTACGGGTGGTAGAGCACCGGGCCCTTGGCGAAGCCGCGCGAGTTCGCCGCCATGCCGTCGATGACGAAGCGGTGCAGCCGGTCGGAGGCCCAGGGGTAGTCGCAGCGCAGCGCCTCGAGGACCACCAGCGGCTTGCCGAGCTCCTTCGCCCAGTGGATGGCGCGGTCGAGCGCGAAGTTGTGGCTCGCGCGGCGTGCCGCGATCATCCAGTAGAGGACGAAGTCGCCCTCCGCGCGCGCCGGGTGGTGGCGGAGCACGCGCAACCCGCAGGTCGAGCAGCTCCACCCCCTCGCTCGAGGCTCCGTGAGGAGAGCTCGGACCGGGCGAGGCTCCGACAGGAGACCTCGGGCCTGTCGAGGCTCCCGACGCACCGCGTGCGTTCCGGGGGCGACGTGTCGTCAAGCGACCGCGTCCGACTTGGCGTCGAGCGGCTTGCTGGTGTCCAGCTGGGTGCCCTGCGGCGCCCCGGGGCTGACGTCGGTGGCCGGCGTGACCACCTGCTTCGGCTTGGCGCGCGCGTTCCAGACGCGCGTTGCCAGGAAGAGCCCGATGAGCGCGGCGGGGATCATGGCCAGCGGCCAGTTGCTCCAGTTACCGGCCACCTTGGTGTCCGCGCCCTTGGGGAGGATCTGTCCGAGCAGCAGCGACTGCGCCGCGGTGCCCAGATAGACGCAGCCGTCGATGAGCCCCACGGCGACGCCCACATTCTTGCGACCCCCGAAGTCCATGCTCGCCGTGCCGCTGAGCATGCCGTGCACCCCGATGATGCACAGCGACATGAAGACCACCATCCAGCCGAGCAGTGGCGAGCCGAGCAGCGTCGTCATGATCACCGCGCCGACGAGCATGCCGCCGTAGAGGATGGAGGCCACCGGCCCGCGCCGCGAATCGAAGACGCGGTCGGAGATGACGCCCGCCACCACGCCGCCGAGGATGCCGGCGCAGCACAGCAGCATGCCCCAGTTCTTGGAGACGAAGGCCTCGCCGAAGCGCAGGCTCTCGCCGAGGCCGGACTCCTTGGCCATGATCGGGTACCACTGCATGATCGCGTTGCGCAGGAAGCCGCTGAAGAACTCGATCCCGGCGATGACCAGGATGACCGGGTTGCGCAGCATGAGCTTGGCCACCTGCACGGCGCCGAGCTGGGGCCCCTGGTCGCCGGACGACGCGTCGGCGGTGTCAAAGTCCTTCAGCCCGGCCTGCGCCGGGCTATCGCGCACGGCGAAGACGTCGATGAGCCCGAAGCAGGCGAGGATGCCCGCGGGCACGAAGAACACCCACCAGGTTGGGGCGTTCTTGACGATGAGCGCGCCCCAGTCGTACGCGAAGTACACGCCGAGCGAGATGAGGATCCCGAAGATGCCGCCGAACACGCCGCGCTCGCGCACGTGGAACCATGCGGCGTTGACCTTGACGATGGACACGGCGCCGAACGACTGGAAGTACATGTTCGCCGCGTAGAGGACGGAGAACGTCGGCACCATGGGCAGGCCCGAGGCCCAGCCTTGCTTGGTGAGCATGCCCCAGGTGAACACGCCCATGAGCAGGTTCATGACCGCGGCGCCGCTGGCGGCGGCGAGGATGGCGGCGCGGCCGCCGAAGCGATCGGTGAGCGGGCCGTTGATGACGAAGGCGAAGCCGTAGACGATGGTCCCCCAGAAGAAGATGGTCCCGAACTCCTCCTTGCTCATCAGATCGCCGAGCGCGATCTTGCTGACCGTCAGGTTGTACCGCCCCATGTAGAGGAAGGCGTACGTCAGCCCCAGCGGCAGCCAGTTGAGCAGGCGGCGGCGCTTGAAGGCGTCGGAGTGCCCGAGGTCGACCTTGGGCAGGCGGACCACGACGATGGTCACGGCCACCAGCAGGATCAGGATCGGCGCGAAGTCCTTCATCGGGCGCTTCCTCGGTGAGGGAAGCCACGCGGACGGCGCGCGCTTCCTCGGGGCCGGAAGGGCTCCGCGTACGGCAACCCGAGGGGCAAGTCAACGTGCCGTGGCCTTCGCGGCGGGCTGGGCGGGGGCTGCCGGGATGCTACAAACGCGGCGTGTCAAAGCCAGAGCTGACGCTTGTCGGCGAGTACTTCTCGCCCTTCACCGAGAAGGCGCTTTGGGCGCTCGATCACCACGGAATCCCCCATCGGTACGACGAGTACACCCCGCTCCTGGGCGAGCCCTGGCTGCGCCTGCGAGCCGGCCGCTGGAAGGGGCGCGTCAGCGTGCCCTGGCTCCTCGGGCCGGACCTGTCGTTCGGCGATTCGGTGGCCATCGCGCGACATGCCGATGCCATCGGCGCCGGCGAACCGCTCTTTCCGGCCGGCGAGGACGCGGCCATCGAGGCCTGGAACGAGCGTGCCGAGAGCCTGATGCGGGCGGGCCGCGCCCAAGTGCTGGAGCGCACCGAGACGAGCCGCCAGGTGGCTGCCGAGAGCCTACCGGCGTTCTTGCCTGCGGCGCTGCGCACACCGCTCGCCGGTTCCGCCCGCCTCGGCACCGCATACCTCCGGCGGAAGTACGGCGTGTTGCCGGTGACGGACGAGGAGCTCGAGCCGGACCTCGCCGCCATCCGCGACGCCGTTGCCGCGGGCGCGACCCGCGACGGGCCGCGATACCTGCTCGGACGGTTCACGTTCGCGGACGTTGCCGTCGCGTCCGCATTGCAGTCGGTGCAGCCGCACCACACCCACCCCCTGGGCCTGCAACCTGGTCAGCGGGAGGCGTGGACGCGCGCCGCCCTCGCCGATCGGTGGCGGGATGTCCTCGCCTGGCGCGACGAGATCGTCGAGCGGCATCGCGCCGCCGCCGCTGCCCGCTGACCTCGCGCCTCAATCGGTGCAGACACCCAGCACCTCGTCGCACTCGAGGTTGTCGCAGTCGAGGTTCCAGGCGCACGGACCGCCAGCGGGCTGCTGCGGCTGACACTCCGGAGGATCGAACGCTGACCCGGGGGTGACTGCGAGCAGTCGCGCTAGTGCGACGACTACTGCGGCCGGCCCTGCGCGATCCAGGTCTCGACGAGCTGCACGTCCTCGGCCGAGAACGCCGGCAACCCCAGGGGCATGCCGCGGATCTCCGGGTTCGGCTTGCCGGCCTCCTCGGCCTGGCGGGCGATCATCGCCGCCACCAGGCGCGGCACTCCGTCGGCCATGG
>JBBJMR010000029.1:0-44457 GCA_037720395.1 Polyangiaceae bacterium | reverse complement strand
CCACACCACGGCGGCGACGTCGCCGTCAAGACGCGGTCCGCAGAACCGGTACTCTATCGATGTCGATCGTGCCAAAGCGCTCGAAATGTTGCGATGGTTCCGACATCTAGTATGCAAATGACCGGAAGACCAACCACAATCCACCACGTCGGCGCAGTAATAGCCGCGGCAAGTCCGAATATCGGTGCCACCAAGGGAATGAACGATGGCCCGCGACGTCCTTCCCGCGCAGCTCGCTTAGCCTGAACAGCCCATACGACATTGATTGCAATCGCCAACACCGCAAGCAGCAGCAACGCGGCCGTGAGCAACCAGCGAATGCTATCTCTTATCACGAGTTGGCTCACGGCCCAACAATCCGCTGACCTATGCAGCCCTTCGCGACCTGCCACCCGTTAGGGTAACTCAGCTGCGACTTGTCCACGAACCAGGTTGTCGCCGAGCCCATCGCGTATCCAAGCTGGGGACCTCCGGCCATCAACCAGTTGCGAAGCGTATTCCCTCCGACCATGACCCACGGGGACCCCTCAGCGGCAGCGCCGCCGTATTGCGTGACCGCCACCAAAGTCCCGGAACTGGATGTCGCGGAGAACAGGGTGCCGAAGAGAAATTCACCACCAGCGCCCAGGACCGCTCCAGCCACTCCTCCCGCGGCGACCTCGCCCCAGTCGACAGAACCGATGTTTCCGCCATTTCCGTACAGCTGAAGACCAAGGTCGACCCCTGCGCCCAGGACGGCGCCCCCGACGATCCACCAGACGTGACCAGTGGGATCGATATAGTTGATCGGAGACCCACCGACGTACGCATACAAGTTCGTATCGCCGCCGCTGAATCCAATAGGATCTCTGGCCAACCAAGTTCCAGTCTCCGGATCGTAGTCTCGCGCGCCGAAGCGCACGAGACCTGTCTGCGCATCGTACAACCCACCAGCGAAGCCGAACGGATGCGCGGTCGCTCCGCTGGAGCTTCTCCGCCCGAATGCATCGTATTGAGCGACCTGGTAAACCACGCCCGTAGCGGCATCCACCACCAGGCGGATGCTGCCCAGGTGGTCCGTAATGAAGCGCCGCCGGCTTCCGTTGCTCTGGATCGAGTAGTCCGGCACGTTGATGCCGGTCGCGTACACGTAGCGCTCTTCGATGGTGCTACCGTCTGCCCCGACCTGCGCGACGGGGCGCAGCGAGCCCTGGTAGAGCCAGCCTTTCGTGAGCACACCGCCAACGCGCTTGCCGATGCGGCGGCCGAACGGATCCGTTACGTACGAGATGCTCGGACCTCCCGGAGGTGTTACCGCACGGAGCTCGCCGGCAGCTCCGTAGTCGTACTCGGTAGTTAGGCCGCCGACGGTGCTCGTAACGCGGTCCCCGCTGTCGTCGTAGCCGTAGCTCGTGCCGCCGCAGGAGAGGAGCCGGTCGGCGCCATCAGGTGTGCACGTGGCGGCGGACCAAACACTGTCGTCTACGTACGTCCGGTTGCCGTTCAGGTCGTACCCATACTCGGCGGTCTGGAGTCCATTTACGAAGGCACGGTAGAGCCGGCCAGCGGTATCGTACTCATACTCGGTGACCGTAGCTGGCCCGCCCTGCACGCTCTCGGTAATTTTCGTGATTCGGCCGAGGCCGTCGTGCTCATAGTCGAGAGTCAGCAGCGACACAGGCGAGGCTCCGCCGAGGTATGAAATGTCGCGATGCTCCACCTCGCCAAAGGAGTTGTAGTCGATATCTTCGACGATGTTCTCCAGAACAGTTCCGGTGAGGAGGCCCGTCTCCGGATCGCGGATCAGTGTGAGCGCGCCTGCTTGCGTCAGAAGCCCGTCACCGTCGCCGTAACCATAGCTGACCGTCGGGGTAGTACCCACGGTCTCCGAGACCACCCGAAAGTCGTCGTCATAGGTCCAGCTCACCGAGCCTGAAACGGCGCCGCTCCATGTCGTCGACGCGACTAGGCTTCCGGTGTAGGCGAAGCCGACCGTAATTCCGTCCTGCGCGCTGCTGACGTGATCCAGTTTCCCAGGATGGGAAGGGTCCGCCAGGTCGACGTACTCATAGTCGATCGTGTTCCCTGGCAACTGAATGTAGTCGAGGCGACCGAACTCGTCGTAGAAGGACTCGATCGCCTCGGTGCTCGGCAAGGTCGTCTTCTTGTGCTGGCGGTCGAGGGTGTAGTCTACGTCCACGGGTGTCGCGCCCGGCGCCTCGTACGTGTCCAGGAAGTTGATGCCGGTGTATGTGAGCTCATGCGCCGGCTTTCCAGGCGGCACGACCTGGGAGAGATTGCCGCTCAGGTCATAGTCCACCAGCACGTTACTCCCGTCGGACCGCAACCAGCTGGTGACGCGGTTTGCATCATCGTAGCCGTAGGTTGTGGAGACGCCTTCGGGTGCCGTCACGACGTGACGCCGTCCGAGCGCGTCGTAGACGAACGTGTGGATCCGTTCCTCCGCGCCGCTGCCCCGCCGCGCAGTATGCATTCGTCCCTTCGCTGGCCCCGACGAGTAGTAGGTCATCTCGACCAGAAGCAGGCCGAGACTGTTCTGCACGTACATCGCCGACGCCCGGTCATTGGCATCGAGGGTCGTGATCTGCTGGCGGCCGGCGTGGGTCGTCGTGGTCACGGTTCGCGGGCTGGACGCGCCGTCGAACACCGTCTGGAGGGTGCGACCGTTGACGGTGACGCTGTCGGTCTGTGACAGCACCGTCGTGAGCTGGTTGGGGTCGGCAAGAACCACGTCGCGCTGTTGCGAGATGGTCATGGTCTTGCCACCGGTAGTCACCGTCATCTGCTTGGCCACTGGCGCCTGGAGGGCAAACCGCGGGTCCGGGCCTGGCGACCGGGTGAGCGTCGTCCCGTCCGGATATATCCGGGACTCCGTTCCGTCCGCGCCCTTGGTGCTCGTAACCACGAGGCCGTCTGGGGGAGTTGTCGTTCTCAGCTCCGATTCGCCGTCGCGCTCGTACAGGTGCGTAGTCGTGCGCAGCGTCAGCGGCGCTTCGACGAGATCGGCCACCGCGACGGTGTGCCCCCGCTGTGGCAGCGGAAGACGCTCACGAGTGAAGTTGACGTACCCGTCGTCGGGGCGCCATTCGTGCTCTAGGTAGCCAAGCTCTGCATAGGCGAAGGTGGTCGTGTTTGCACGCGGGTCGGTGAAGGTCTCGAGCAAGCCGTCGAATGGGTAGTCGTAGTACGTGAGTAGATGCGTCTCGTTCGCCGGGTTGGTCACCGACGTCGCGTAGTTCTCTAATGCAACCTCCGTCAGTCCAAGAACCGTAGGCTGGTTGGAGGGTGGAGTTATCGTGATCTCCTGCGGAGTCCGGACGATGCTCGTGGAGCGCCCCTCGGAGTCGGTTGCCGTTGTTACCGGCGCGCCGGAGAAGCTCATCAACAGGCGATTCGTGATCGCGTCCCGCGTCTCAACGTGCCGACCATCCGGATTGAAGACGAAATACTGAGAAGCATCCTCGGAGACAATCACGAAGTCGTCGATCGAGATGCCTGGGAAGGACGGCTTGATCCACTCGACGCGACCCCCATCGTCCGCGATATATACGGCACCGTCCGCATCCACGGCGACGCCAAACGTGGGGCCGATCGCCGCTCCATTGGGCGGGAATCCGTCGCCGCAAACGTTGATCGGGTCGCACCCTACGGGCGGACACTCATAGTATTGACACTCCGGGTGTCCGAAGCTGATTCCCGCTACCGAGTGCCGAGTACCGGTTGGTCCGCTCGGATTGACGTACGGCGGAGATACTCGGTAAACCTTCCGACTGGACCCGGTCGCGATGTACAGACCATCGGGTGCAACCGTGACGTCATGCGCCAGCAGGTCGCGGCAGTTTGCCGCTGAGGCGTCCGCGGGTCCGCAAAAGAGAGGTGTGCTCCCGGACGCCTTGCCCGCCACCGTGTGGATGGTGCCGTCTGGCGTGATGCCTCGGACTCGGTTCATGTCCGCGATGAACACGATCCCGTCGTCGCTGACGGCAACGCCTCGAGGCTCCGTGAGCGTCGCGTCCACCGCGCTGTCGCCATCGCCGCAGTCGGGGTTCGCTGGGTGGCACCAGGCGGAGCCTCCTGCGATCGTGCTGATGACGCCTGGCGGGTCGATCCGCCGGACGCGTGCCGCGTTGAGCTCACTAATATACAGGCTGCCATCGGGGCCAAGAGCGATTCCCCACGGGTACCCGATCTGCGCCTGCGACGCCGGCCCACCGTCTCCGCAGCCGCCGCCCGGACCATTCGGGCATGCCACTCCCGTGCCGGCGACAAGCGTGTCGTTTCCTTGCGCGTCGAGTCTGCGTACGTCGTGCAGTGTGTTTCGCGTGTAGTAGATGGAGCCGTCCGGCGCTGCGACCAGGCCGTTGATGCTCAGCAGCGGCTGGGCGCCCAGGATGGTCTCGACGAGTCCGTTCGAGATCCGCTTTATCGAGCTGGTGTTGCAGCTGTCTGCGATGATGATGCTGCCGTCCGGCGCAATATCAATCGCGGCGGGGAATATCTTGGCGCCTTCTGCAGGCTGAGTCCCGAAGTTGCATCCACCGTTGGCGTGTGCGCTGCCAGCAAACGTGTCGATTACGTTGCCGATGTTCGTTGTGTCGCGACGCGCGCCGTCCCCCTGGTATAAGACACGACCCGTAGGGTCGTAGAAATGGTGCGCGGTCAGATCCCAACCGCCGAGGTCGGTGTGCGCGGCGTAGTACCCACCGATCAGCCCATGCCAATAGCGCCACAGTGTGACCGTGGTGTCTTTGAGTGACGCGGAGACGTCTCCGGCCGCTGAGAAGCCAGGCGTCGAGTTGTAGTCGCCCTTGTAAACAAACCCGATCTTGGCATAGGCATGCTGCGCTCCCTGCGTGAGGACTCCGAATCCATCCTTACCATTCCAAGGAACCGTGACATCGGTCGGGAAGTTTGGCGCGAAGAATGGTTTGAAATACTTCCATCCGGCGAATCTCACGTCGACAATGATTGTTACCAGGTCGGGATGAACGTCCTCTGGCTCGATCAGCGGGACGTGAAGTGTGCGGGCGAAGCCAATCTGACGGTCGGTCTGGTAGTGGAGGTCGAATGGAGCGCCGACGAGATCGATGGTCTCCCCGAGAATCTGGTTCTCACACTCGATGATCGACCCAAGCTTGCAGTTTGGATCACTGACGGGCGTGTCGACCCTGGGATCAGACTTGGGGAATTGGGCGTTGGGAGGCGGCCCGAAGGCCCAGTTGCAGTCCCACGGCGTGAAGTGGGACATCGGAAAGCGCCAGAGGGTCTGACCGGGCTGATAGAGGGCAGCGAGTTGCCTGCGCTCGCCGAGTGGAAGGCTGAGCGTCAGCTGGCTCGTTGAGCCCACGGTGTCGACTGTCGCCTCGGGCACACCGCCCTGTACGATGATGCCCGTGATCTCGATCACGCGGCCATTGTCAGAGGGCACCCATTGGGCGCGCTCGCGGTCCAGATAGCCAACGGGGACGTTCTCGCCGACGAAGAACTCCAGGAAGTTCTCGAGGTAGCCGACGACGCCGGTGCCGCTGAACTCGACGGTTGCGTCTGGGGCGACTCCGTCGACTGCGAACTCTGTCGCGTAAGTGAACGCGCTCGTCGGCGGCAGGTCCATCGGCATCGCGGTGGCGCCGGTCGGGCCAACGGTGTACTCCGTGGCGCGAAAAAGGACCTCGCCTGTCAGCGGAGCGGACGCGAAGCTGCCATTACCGTCGGGAGTTAGGACGGTCGCCTGCGTTCCAGGCGGATACAGCACGGTCGCCTGTCGGTATCCGCGCTCGTCCAGCGAGGGGCTTCCGCGTGCGACTTGGTATTCGACGGCCTCGTCGAGGTCGATGGGAGAAGCAACTGGATCCAGAGGCATGAGCGCGACGTCGGGGACCGGGAGCCAGTCCCCGTAGCGCACCGAGACTTGCCGCATCGCGGGAAGGTGACCGGGCAGTTCGAAGTCGATCGTCAGCCGCGTTCCTCCCTCCACCACCAGGTCGTAGACGCCATCCTCGCGGCTGGCGGTGTAGCCGGACTCAGGCCTCTCACGAACGGTGACACGGGCACCCTCGAGCGGATTGCCGATCGAGTCCTGTACCTGGCCGCGCAGGATGGCTACTCGGCGGGCGTCGAATGGCGCACTCGTCCCATATGGGTCGATGCTGGTGGGAAAGGGCTGCCCGGCGATCCCAGGCTGGACGGGCGTTGGGCCGGTGTAGAGGCACTTTGCCCGGACTGCCGTCGTGACGGCGACGCCAAGGTCGGCGACATCGACGCAGTTGGAGTGCCCGACGACGCCGCTGAGTAGGTCGCACGTGTCGAGTGTCGATGGGTTGCCGTCATCGATGCTGGGTGGAATCCCTGGCTGACAAGCGCCCGCGCTGCAGGTCTCCGCTCCGTTGCAAGCGTTCCCGTCGGAGCAGCTGCCCGACGCGGCCGTGCCCTGGCACGCTCCCGCTGCCGTGCAGGCGTCCGATGTCGTGCAAGGATTGCCGTCGTCGCAGAGACTGCCCGTCCGAGCGACCTCCACGCAGACGCTCTGCTGGCACTCCTGGGAGTTGCATGCGTCGCCGCCCCCGCAGGCTGTGCCGTTCGGCCAGGGGGCGTCGGTGACGCACTGGCCGGAGGCGTTGCAAGTCTCGAAGCCGTCGCACGGGTTCCCGTTCGAGCACGCGGCACCCGCGTTCGGGGTGTGCAGCACTCCGGCTAACGGGTCGCAGGTGTCGACCGTGCAGGCGTTGCCGTCGTCGAGCGTCGGCGCGCCGGAGCCTGGTGTGCAGAGCGACGCCATGCAGGTGTCCCCAAGGGTGCACGCGTTGCCGTCGTTGCACGCCGCGCCGTCTGCCTTGGAGACCGGGGTGCAGGTACCGTTGGATGGGTTGCAGGTGCCCTGCTCGAAGCAACTCGATGGCGGCGAACAGATGACAGGGTCCCTACCCGTGCAGGTGCCAGACCAGCAGGTGTCCGTCTGGGTGCAGGCGCTTCCGTCGTCGCAAGCGGTGTTGTTCGGCTTGTTTCCATCCGCCGGGCAGACCATTGCGCCGCCACATGTCTCTGCCAAGTCGCACTGACCAGCCGCCGCACGGCAGACAGTCGACCCCGCGACGGGGGAGCAGGTTCCGACCAGGCCGGGCATTGCGCACGAATCGCATGGACCCGCCGTGCAAGCCGTGTTGCAGCACACCCCGTCGACACAGTTCCCGCTGGAGCACGCGGAGGCAGCGGTACAAGCGTCTCCGTTGGCCTGAAGACGCAGAAACGAATAGGCAGCTCCAGAAATCGAGTGGCCTGGTGCGGTAACGAGGGCTACCGTGCCGAGACCGCCGACCGTGCCACCCGTTAGCGCTACACCCGCTCCGTAATTCTCATTGGGCACCGGTATTGCGGGGACCAGAGTTGCGCTTTGCGACCAGGTAACTCCGGATCGGACGAAGACGAAACCGGACTGTGGAGCAACCCCATTACCGGAAACGAGCGCAACCGCGAGGTCCACGTCCGAGAGGGCAACTGCGCTACCAAATCGCTGGTTCGGAGCGGCCCCCGCTGGCGTCAGCTTCTGTTGCTGAGACCACACGACTCCACTTCGCGTGAAGACGTACGCTGAACCCGCAGCGATGCCATTTGCATTGTCGCCGTCGGCGCCAGCCAGGACTCGGCCAGAGTCCAGTACTAAGGCCGATCCGAAGTTTGCGTTTGCATTGTTCGTGGATGGCGTAATCTTCTGCTGCAGTGACCAGGAGGCGGCCCCACGAACAAATACGTAGGCGCAGCCGCTGTTCGTGCCCTGAGCATCACATGCGGACCCCACAACCGCATCATCCACGTCCGCGGAGACCGCTCGGCCGAACTCATCATTGGCAACACCATCCGGAGCATCGAGTCGCGTTTCCTGCGTCCAGGTGGCGCCGGACAACGAAAATATGTACACAGATCCGGAGTCTACGCCGTGCACATTGTCGTCGTACGGAGCGCCGACGAATGCTAGAACTCGATAAACGCCGCCCCCCAGATCCTTCCTCGACAGCCCAACGCGAAAGCCAAACCAGTCAGAGTTCGCGCCGTCACTCGCGACGAGCTTCTGCTGGAATGTCCACACACTCCCGGTACGCGTAAAGACGTAGGCCGCGCCTCGATCCGTTCCGCCCGCGTCGGCCTTGTAAGCTCCAATCAATGCTATGTCACCATCCAGCGCGACACTCACTCCGAATTGGTCGCCCTTTACGCCGTCGGGGGGAAGCAGGCGCTGTTGCAGTGTCCAATCGCCCGTGTCGCGAACGAATACGTGCGCAGCACCCGTAGCCAATCCCGCAGACGCGGCGTTCGACGCGCCGACTACCACCGTTCGAGTCGCTCCGCCCGTTGTGGTTAGATTCGTCGCAATGCTTGTGCCAAAAGAGGTATCCGTTCACGCCCCAGCTCGGCCGCGAGCGGCTCCGGATGACGAATCTCGTCGCTACGCAGCCGTCGGGAGGCGCCGCGACGCGGCGTTGTGGCCGCGCTTCGGCAGCAGTGAAGGCGAGGGCTGGCCATCTAGAGCGGCCCGGCATGCCTCGGTCACGAACGACAGGATGTCGCGGCCTTGTTGTCGGAGCGTGGCGTGACAGGTGAGCATGCGCTCGGTGAAGCGACTGCCCCGGCTCGAATGAGAGCCAAAGCACAGCTTTCGCAGGATGACCGCGTGCCGCAGCGCGCGTTCCGCGGTGTTGTTCGTGGGCTCGAGCCCCTCGCGGTAGACGAAGGTCCACATCGCGTCGAAGTGGTCGAGCAGCTTCTGACACGTGCGCCCCGTCTTGGCGTTGGCGCAGGTCCGCGTCCCCCTCTCCAAGATCGTGGCCACCCGGTCTTGGAGCGGAACCATGTACCGCTTGAAGGAGGAGCGCGCCAGGGTGCCATCGCGGACGCGGTGCCACCAGACGAACATCCGGTCTTTCTCCGCGCTGAGCGCATCTCCGATCCTCTTCGACGCGCCGCCCCGCTCGCTCATGGCGATGAAAGCCCGCCGCAGGTGCGACCAGCAGAATTGGCGGAGCAGATCGTTCCAGCCGTTGTAGGCGCCGTGCCGGTCGGTACCGAGCACTCCGTGCGCGGGCCCCAGCGCCTGCTTTGCTGCTTCGGCGGTGCGGCGCGCGTGAATGACGAAGACCGTTGCCGTCGAGGTCACCACGGTCCAGAGCCACGCGCGGTCCCGCGCCTCGCGCCAGCTCGTCTCGTCGCAGTACTTCACGCCGGCGGCCATCACATGCCTGTGCGCTTGCTCGACCGGCTCGGCAATGGCCTTGCTGGCGGCTTGCTGGCACTTCACCACGGAGCCGGGCGACATCGTCAGGCCGTAGAAGCATCGCAGGAACTCCGGCACCATGCGCCGGCTCAGCCTGTAGACCGTGAGCAGGACCGCTACCGCGGCGTCCACGCTCGGGCCGAACGCCCGAGTCGGCACGCCAAGCGGCAGCTCTGCGCGCGTCACGTGACCGCAGCCGCACTCCAGTGCGTGCAGCTGGTACTCGTTGACGATGGGCTCGACCTTGGGCAGCTCGAACACCTGGTGGCGGAGCGGAGCCGGGTCTTCGCCCTGCAGCCGCTGTGCGCACTTGCCACACCGGGCTGGCTTGCACGTCACGACTTTGGCGACCTTCTCCAACGGGACCAACGGGCGAATGCTTCGCTCGTGCCCCGGCTGGCCGCCGGGCTTGCGGCCGGTTGGCCCCTTCTTCTTCCGCTCGGCTCGCGCCGCCGGACCGTCGCTCGAGGGCGGCTTCGAGGAGTTGTTCGACGACTCGCCCAGCCTCTCTTTCAACGCGGCGATCTCCGCGCGGGCGGCGGCGAGCTCGGCCCTCAGCTGCGCAATCAGCTCGTCGCGGAGGTCGAGCGCCACACAGCACTGAATGCCTGAACACCCAGCCGATGGAAAGCGGCTTCGTCATCCCTCACGAAAGTCGATCGGACAGTGCCGGACATGGAGCTGATGGACCTACCCGTGAACGGTTACCAAAAGAATCATCGTTTGCCGCGAATTGTCCAGCAGTGATTCTATTGTGTTGTTTCCATACGAGCGGATCTATCACTATGGGCAGCTGCGCGCCGTCCGTCGACACGCTGATCAGAATCGAGTCGCCCGCCGTGGAAAGGGAAACTGGAAGCTCCGACCCATACGCGTCCATCGCGAATGCTTCGCCGTATTTGAGCCGCCCGCCGGCCGCCTCACCATCCGAAGCAACGAGCTCTAGACCCCCATCAACCAGGACGGGCTTGACGCCATCGGCAGTGACCCGCATCACGAGGTTCGTCGAAGCCCCAGGAGCGCCCGGCGGCAACTCGTACACGGTGAAGCCATGCTCGAGCCCGAGCTCGCCGAGGCCGTACCACTCCTCCAGCGAATTGCCTCTCTCCAGCACGACCTCGTTGCCATCGAGCGATGTGCCACTGACTCCGGGGGCATCGGCCATCGCCTCCCCCAGGCCCCAACTTCGGAACTGTAGATCGACTCTCGATGTCGATTGCTCCGTCGAGTCATCGCGCCAACCCGACGCGCCTTCATCGCGCCAGGATGCCTGTGCTCCTCCGGACACCTCGTCGGGGTGTGGTTCCCATCCTGATCACGACGCCCTCCGGATGGACACCCTCGGCGCTCGCAGTGTGAGCGCCATCGCGGCGCTCCAGCGGTCGCTGAGCGCCAAGGCACGGAGCTGAATGATGTGCTCGCCGGAGTCGACCTTCCAGCGCGCGCCACATCGCTTCATTCGGATTCCGACGAGCGTCTTGCAGGTTGCCTCGACGTTCCCGCTGCCGATGGGCAGGCCCCGCTGACGTGCCGACGCGTACTTCATGCGGTCGATGTTGTTATCGAGGTAGGTGATCGCATCGTGGACCGGCCGCTGACCATCGATGCGGACGCCCTCGCGCCCGGACTCGATGAGCTCGCGAAGGATCTTGCGCGCAGCCAGGTCGCTGTTGAGGAGCGCCAGCTTCCAGCGGCTCAGCTCCTTGGTGGCACCCTCCCCGAAGATCGCTTTCGCCGCAGGTGCGAGCTTCTCCACGACGTGGAAGTAGTCGAGCAACTCGACCCGGTCGATGTCGGCGTCCAGCTCCTTGCCGAGCAGGTTCCACATCTCCGGCGCGCCGTCGTTGAGCACCGCGAGCAAGAGCTTCGGGCGCTTGCCGCGCAGCGCCATCGCGTCGTCCACCAGTGCCGTGCAGACGGCTGCCGGATCGCATCCCGGCATCGTGCCGTACCGTATGGTGTGAATGCCCTCCCCGTTGCCGTCGTGCAGGGTCACCGTTCCGCAGTACGCCATGCGGTAGACCCGAGCGACCGGGTTCTTCGCCGCGCCTCTTCGCGGGCGTCCGACAGGTCGTGCCCGCGGTTCCTCCATCGGCACGGCCACCCGGTCGAGCGAGATGCTGATGCTGCGGGCCTCGCGCGGCACATCGTAGGCTTCGATGAGCTCGCGCTCGACCCTCTCCCGCACGCCGGCGTAGATCGACCCCACCGCATGCCCCACCCGCTCGAAGCTCGAGCGCGAATACGGCAGACGCCCGATCTCCCGAGCCGTCGCTTCCGCCTCCCGCGATGTCCCCTGCTGCAGCAGATGCGCCATGCCGCGAGCGGCGCCGGGCAGCCACACGCCATCAACAGCCCCGCTTCGCAGTGCAACGAGGTCGACCGTCGCGCCGTTGCGTTCTCCGGCGCGCCGGTAGAGAGAGCGGGCGACGCCCGGCACCTCCCCCGCCTGGCTCATGAAGGTCGTCTCGTATCGACCCACACGTACGTGCTCGACGCCGTCGATCCGCAGTCGCGGCTCATCCACGTCGAGTGCCGCCAACGCTATCCCATGCGAACAGCGCTCCACCGCGGCAAGCCCCTCCCGAAGCGCGTTCTCGAATCTGTCGTACGCGGTCGTCGGCGACAGGCCCGACGCCCGCTCCACCTGCGCCTCCACCTGCACCAGCAACTCGCGCAGCGCCGGAACCATCTCCTTGAGCGCCGCCGGAACCTCCAGCATGATGTTCGACACGGGGCATCCTCCTGGTCTGGCCTTAGCAACTCGACCTTACAGGCTCTGCCCCGTTCTTCATCCGCTGCTCGTCACGGCACCCGCGAGTTGCCGTGTACAAAGAATCTTCCGCTCAGGATGAGATCCCGACCCCCTCGTCGACCGTAACGTCGACGCTCCCCCCCGGTGCGACAGCGCGCCAGCTCGGCGAGGATTCGCCTCCGCGCAATGAATGGACGAACGCGTACCCGGCAGAGGCACTCCTCTGTCGGTCACGAATGTAGTCCGCTCGCAGCCTACCCTTCAGGTCGCCAGGTACTGCGGGGTGCTGGGCGCCGGAGGTCGCCGGGTCCTGAAACGCCGGAGCAACTACGCCGTTTGAGACCTCGTCAGTGCGCTCGGAACATCCCATAGCGGCGACCACTGCTGCCAGGAGTGCGCCCCAGCTCGTCGTGCCGTTTCTTGCGGCTCGGCATCGACTACCCGGCGAGCGAGAGCCTGCGAGGATAGAACGTCGTGAAACATCGCCCGCTGTTCGCAGACAATCGCCGCAATGCGCCATGAAGCCCTCCCGGTGGCGTGGGGCACGGAGCGTGGCCGACGAAGGTCGACCGAGTCAAGTGACAATTCTGCGTCGCACGTGATGACTAAGAACTTTCCGGATGAGGCTCATGCGGTTCTTCCTAGCCGCGCGGCGTTAGTCGCGAGCGCGCAGCGGAACGTGCTGCTCCATTCGTGACACCATGGGGCTGGTGACCCCCGCTCGAGAGCGAGGCCCATTTGCTACGACGAGTAGTTTAACGGTTAGGTGGATTCATCCACCTACATCCACAGCGCGCAGCCGCATGGGCCTCGAGTCGCACGAGATCGGCGCGTACCGCTACGCCGGTCTGGGCATCGCAGCAAAGGTCACCAGAGCTCGGGTCTCTACAGCGTTGGCTCGGCGTGCGCCCGGCCATCATCTTGACGGCTAAAACCCCGGGCCCATGTCAGCCAGCGCGACGGACGCGAACACGCGCCCGGACGTCGGGCACGGCGACCGCCACCCGGTGCGTGGCCGAGGGCCGGTGACGCCAGAAATGCCAGCGCTGCGGGTCGTCCTCGATCTCCGGGCCGAAGGTGATGCGCTCCGGCCCCGATTCGTCGAGGTGGAAGGAGAACTGACCGAGCGGGATGGCCAGGCCCATGCCGCGCGCCTTGATGTACGCCTCCTTGAGCGTCCAGTAGGCGAAGAAGCGCTCGCGCTGCGCCTCCTCGCCGACCTGGCCGTGCAGGGCGCGCACCTCGCTCTCGGAGAAGAAGCGATCGGCGATGGCCAGCGGCTCCGTCCTGCGCTCCACGAACTCCACGTCGACGCCGACCTCCAGGTCGCGCGTGACGGCAATGGCCACCAGGCCGCGGGTGTTGGAGAGGTTGAAGCGCAGCCAGCGCGCTTCGGCCGGCGCCTGGACCTCGGGGCGGCCCCACTCGTTCTTGACGAACACCCAGTCCTCGGGCGCGACGGGCGCGTAGCGCGACAGGCTGGTGCGGGCGAGGGCGCGGGTCACCAGGTGCTCGTGGCGCACACGGTCGATGAGCAGGCGCTGGTGGCGGGCGCGTTCCTCGTCGTTCAGCAGCCGCTCGCAGGCCTCGGTGATCTCGGGCTGCTCGAGCTCGTCGGTGAACGCGTACCAGACGTGCACTTCGCCCGGCGGCAGAGCCTCGGCGGCGATCTCGTCGGGCGCCAGCCGGCCGAAGAGCGCGCCCGCCACGGCTCAGCCGGGCAGCTTGCGCGGCAGGACGGCGGTCTCGGCCTTGACGGCCGCCTTGGCCGGCGGCGCCCCGAGGCGCTTGGCGATGTCCGCCAGGTCGACGCCGGTGGCGGCGCGGATCTGCTCGTTGGCGGAGATGGCCTTGCGCGCCAGGGACGGCTCGCTCCCGCCCTCGCTGCCAGCGCCGGGGAGCACGGTCATCTTCTTGACCTTCATCGGGCGGCGCGCGCCGGCGATGTGATCGACGAGCGGGATGAGCTGCTGCATGGCCAGCACGTCGCGCGCGTGCGGGCCGGCGCGGCGGTACTCCTCGACCAGGCTCTTCAGCGCCGTGGCCTCGGCCTTGCCCATCTCGATGATGCGCGCCGCGTCGCCGCGCGCCGCGGCCTCCAGGCTCTGCCGGTCGGCGTCGTAGGGCTGGATGACGTCGGCCTGGAGCTGCCGCTCGACCTGCAGCGCCCGCGCCGTCTGCCGCTCGATCTCGGCCTTGACCTGGGCCACCTGGGCCAGCACCTGGCCTCGCGCCTCCTCGATCATCGCCTCGCGCTGCGACTCGGCGTGCTTGATGCGGCGATCGGTCTCCTGACGAGCGATGGCCAGGTCGGCGTCGATCTTGGCCGTCTCCGAGCGCGCCCAGTTGTCAGCCTTCTGCTCGGCGGCCTCGGCCTGGGTGGTGGCCTCGACGATGCTCGCCGTCATGCGCACCCGCGCGCCCTGGATGCGGCCGATGCTGTTCAGGTAGTTCACCTCGTCGATGACGTTCTGGATCTTCAGCGTGTCGAGCACCAGGCCCATGCGGCTCATGTCGTGCTCGGCCTCCTCGAGGAGCTTGTTGGCGAAGGCCGCCTTGTCCTGGTTGACCTCCTCCGGGGTGAGCTGGGCGAGCACGCCGCGGACGTTGCCCTCCAGCGTCTCCCGCGCCACCTGGGAGATCTCCTGGCGCGAGCGGCCGAGGAAGCGCTCCACCGCGTTGGAGAGGCGCGGCTCCTCGCCGGGGAGCTTGACGTGGGCCACGCCCTGCACGTTCAGCGGGATGCCGCCCTTGGAGTAGGCGCCCTTGACCGAGATCTCCACCTGGATGTTGGAGAGGTCCATGCGGTCGACGCGCTCGAGGAGCGGGATGCGCACCGCGCGACCGCCGCGGATGGACCGGTACCCGACGGTGCGCTCCTGCAGCGCGTGCACGCCGCCGGAGAGGATGAGCGCCTCGTTGGGCGAGCTCACCAGAAGCAGGTTCTTGAGGGTGTAGACCACGAAGCCGACCACCACGAACGCGGTCAGCGCCAGCACGGCAACGATGCCCATGATCAGCGCCCCTTCCCTTCGCCCGCGCCGAGCAGCTTCTTGATGTCGATGCCCAGGGCGCGCCCCGTCTCTTCGAGGACGCGCGCCACCGCGGCCGGGTGGCTGGCAGCCACGGCGTTGAACGACTCTCCGTCCCCGCCGTCGACGACCTGCAGATCGGTGATGTCGGTCTGCGAGACGCGGGCCACCGAGGCCAGCACCAGGTGCCGCAGCTGCTGCAGCAGGTAGACCTCGCGCCCGGCATCCCCAGCGGCCACCCACTCCGCGGCGACCAGGCGCAGCGCCTCGGCCACCGCCTTGCCGTTCTCCACCGTGGGGGCGGCCTCGCCGCGCGCCTTGAGCTGGCTGGCCGTGCGCTGCGCCTCGGCGGGCAGCACCACGTCGCAGTGCAGGCGCAGCTTCTCCGCCTCGCCGCGGAGCGACTGCAGCTCCTGTTCGGCGGTGGAGCGTGCCGTCTCGGCGGCGACGATGGCCTCGTTCTCGATCTGCTTGGCCTGGGCCTCGAGCTTGGCCTGCTCGGCGCGGAAGCCGTTCTGCTTCTGGGCGATCACCGTCTCGGCGCGCTTCTGCGCCGTCTCCGCGCGCTGCCTCGAGAGCGACTGCGACTCGGAGACCGCCTGGTTGGCGGCGTTCTCGGCGTTGGCCGCGTCTCGGAGCATGGTGGCGATGCGCCCGCGGCCGAGGTTGGCCAGGTAGTGCTGCTCGTCGGAGACGTGCTGCACCTTGAGCACGTCGAGCTCCAGGCCGAGCTTGTCGAGGTCGTCGCGCGCGTGCTCGACCAGCGTGTCGGCGAACTTGAGGCGGTCCTCGTTGACCTCCTCCGGCGTCAGCTGCGAAACCACCTCGCGCAGCACGCCCTCCAGCGTCTGCTGGGCGGCCACCGAGATCTGCCCGGCGCTGGCGCCGAGGAAGCGCTCGACGGCGTTGCGCACCACCGAGTCTTCGCTGCTGATCTTGACGTTGGCGATGGCATGCACGCTGAGCGGGATGCCTCCGCGCGAGTAGGCGTTGTGCACCGCCACCTCGACCGGGAAGAGGCGCATGTCCATGCGGCTCACCGTCTCCAGGAAGGGCGTGCGGAAGCCGCGCCCGCCGTGGAGGATCTGGTAGCCGCTCATGGTGCCGTCCGGGAGGCGAAACTTGCGGCCGCTGAAGACCAGGATCTCGTTGGGCCGGCAGATGAAGAGGAAGCTGCGCAGGATGAGCAGCACCAACGCGAAGAGGAGGACGACGCCGACCGCTCCGCCGAGCGTGATCGATGCCGCATCCATTCCGCCCGCCCCCTCGAACTGATTTGCCAGCGACATGTCGCGCGAGAGTAACACCGATTCGCTGGCAGTCCTCGCGGGCCAACAGGCCGCTCTGACGGAGTCAGCGTGTTCCGGTGCGCGACGGCGACACAGCCGCGCGGCTCACTTGCAGGACTTTCCCAATGGGCCGGGTCGCCGCGGGAGCCGCGCAGCTGACTGCACACCCTGCGTCATTCCGCGAGCTCCGGGGGGCGCCGCGAGACGTGGGCCACCTGACCGCGCACGTCCTCGACCAGGACGCTCTCGCCGCGCGCGATGTCGTCGTCGTCGGTGGTGGCCAGCATGTCGACGCTGGACCCCTTGAGCTGGACGCGCACCTGCCCCACCTTGCCCTTGGTCACCCCGACGAGCACCCGCCCCACCTGCCCGACGGCGTCGGTGGTGGTGGCGCTGGTGGTGGTGGCCGCGCGCTTGACGGCGCGGAAGGCGAGCGCCGCGAAGAGGCCCGAGCTCACCCCTGCGCCGCTGGCGATGAGGGCAGTGGCCAGCACGCCGGCCAGCTGCATCCAGTGGATCAGGCTGCCGGACAGGCCGAAGGCCAGCGCGGCGAAGATCCAGAAACGCGTGGAAAGAAAGAGCGAGACGAAATCCGACCCGTGGGCCAGCTCCTTGCCGTCGGCGTCGTGTCCAACGTGGTCGGCGACGCCGTCGCCATCGGCGTCCACGGAGTCAGCCGACTTTCCCCCCATGGCGAGCTGCAGCACGAGCACGCCCAGGCCCACGATCAGCGACGCCAGGTAGACAATCCCCATCCCGGGCAGATCCTAGCCACCACATCGCCGTGGCGCGAGGCCGGCGGCGACCGTATCCTCCCGCCTGTGCGACTCCTCTGTATCTCGGACATCCACGGCAACGCAGATGCGCTGGCCGCCGTCCTGGCGACAGCCGAGCGCTACGGCTACGAACGCATCCTGGTCGCCGGCGACCTCTGCTTCCCCGGGCCCGAGCCGCTCAAGACCTGGCGACGCCTGACCCAGGCCAACGCCCTCTGCGTGCAGGGCACCGGCGACCGAGCGCTGGCCATCCTCGACGTGGAGAACGTGCGCGCTCGCAGCGACCACGAGCGCGCGCGCCTGGACCGCCTGGCCCAGGTCCGCGGCGAGCTCGGCGAGCTGATCCTGGCAAGGCTGGTGCGCCTGCCGCAGTCGGTGCGCATTCCTCTCGAAGACGGAGGGGAGCTGCTCCTGGTGCACGGCTCGCCCGTCGACCCCTTCGAGCCCTTCTCCCACGACATGTCGGACGAGGAGCTCCTGGCGCTGGTCGGCGACGACCCGGCCGACGTGGTGGTCTGCGGGGGCTCTCATGTCCCTTTCGACCGCACCGTCGGGGGCGTTCGCATCGTCAACGTCGGCTCGGTCGGTGAGGCTCCCTCGGGCGCGCTCAGCGCCGGGTCCTCCCACGCGGACATCACCTTCCTGGCCACGCAGGGCAGCGAGATCCTGGTCGAACAGCTCGCGGTCCCGCTCGGCAAGGCCGCCTGAGGGCGCGCCAGAATCGCGCGAGGCCGCCCCCGGCCTTCCCGCCTTCCCGCCTTCCCGCCTTCCCGCCTTCCCGCCTTCCCGCCTTCCCGCCTTCCCGCTGCGCCGGGCTGCCGCCCCGGAGGGGCACCGGCGCCTGGCCCGATTGATATGGCCGGCTGCCCATCGACCCGACAGGTCCGGCTGGCGAGCGGCGCGCGCGGGAACACGATGTGCGCCGGCGGAACACCCGGAATGCATGGCCGCGTGGCTTGACCGCTCTTCCGCGGATACCTCAAGATGGGACCGTTGATGAGCAGTCGGCCGCCCGAGGACGACCTGGAGGACACGCGTGTCGCCCAGCTCGGGGAGATCCAACACGATCTCTTGGCGACCTCCCCGCGCGACAAGGCCTACCTCATCGTGCTCGCCGGCTCGAACGTCGGCGAGATGTACCACCTCGAGGGGCCGGAGACCGTCATCGGGCGCGCGTCGAACGCCAACATCCGGCTCAACGACGACGGCATCTCGCGCCGGCACGCGCGCCTGTTGCAGCTCTCGGATCAGGTGCTGCTCGAGGACCTGAAGAGCGCCAACGGCACCCTGGTCAACGGCGAGGTCATCACCCAGCATCCATTGCAAGATGGTGACAAGATCCGCCTCGGGTCCACGACCATCCTCAAGTTCACGTACCACGACCACCTGGACGAGTCGTTCCAGCAGCAGATGTACGACGCAGCCCTGCGCGATGGGCTGACCAAGGCGTACAACAAGAAGTACTTCCTCAACCGGCTCGACGGAGAGATCGCGTTCGCGCGCCGGCACCGCGCCGACCTCAGCCTGGTGATGTTCGACGCCGACCACTTCAAGCGCCTCAACGACACCTGGGGCCACCTCGCCGGCGACGCGGTGCTGGTCAAGCTGTCCAAGCTGGCGCTGGGCACGGTGCGCACCGAGGACATCTTCGCGCGCTACGGCGGCGAGGAGTTCGGGGTCATCTGCCGCGGGGTGAAGCTGGCCAGCGCCGCCATCGTCGCCGAGCGCCTGCGCTCGCTGGTGGAGTTCACCTCCTTCGAGCACGAGGGCGAGCGGATGCCGGTGACCATCAGCGTCGGGGTCGCGGCCCACCCCGACCTGCCGGTGGAGACGGCGTCGCAGCTCATCGCCGCCGCCGACGAGGCCCTCTACGAGGCCAAGCGCAGCGGCCGCAACCGCGTGGTCCTCAAGCACGGCCCGGGCTGAGCCGCCTCGGCCGCGCCTCAGCCTCGCCCGAGGGCGCTCTTCACCAGCTTCTTGGCGCTCTTCACCGCCGCGCGGGCGGTGGGTCGCGGAAGGCGTCGACTCACCGAGGCGGGCGCCGGCCAGCGACTTGAAGCGGCCGTCGGCGCGCATCCAGGCCTCGATGGCGCGCGCGCGCAGGCTGCTCCTGCTGCCGACCACGTCGCGCAGCACCTCGTCGACGACGCCGCTCCAGTGCGCCTGGTGAGCGAACGTGGAGCCCACGGCGATGCTCGCGCTGAGCATCTTGGTGGCGTGCCACCAGCCCGCCGGCACGTAGACCGCCTCGCCCGGCTCCTGCACGAAGCGGTACGGCCGCGCCCTGGCGAACAGCGGGTAGCGATCGAGGTCCGGCGCCTCCATGTCGGGCACGTGCGAGTGCCGGCCCTCGACGTAGAGGTAGGGCGTATCCTCCGGCGAGTAGACGGTGAACTGCTTGCGCCCGTAGATCTGGCAGAGCAGCACCGGGCACGCGGTGGGGTCGTAGTGCAGGTCGGCGAAGCCCTGCACCGACTCACCATGCAGACCGGTGTAGTTCGGATCGAACTCCGCCTTGCGGCGCTCGAGGATGCTGCCGTGGCCGCCAATGAAGAGCTCGACCTCGGCGGCGCGGTTCATGTGGTTGTCGACCTCGGGGTCGGGGTAGACGCCGCGCAGCCAGTTCGGGAGGGCATAATCGACGAACGGCAGGAGGTCGTCCCCCAGCTCGGGGGCGAGCTTGCGCACCATCGTCTCGCGCAGGTACGGCACCGGGTTGTCCGGCGTCGCAGCCGCCACGCGCTCGATGTAGTCGCCGAGCGGCATGTCCCGGCCCTCGAGCACCACCGTGCGGTGCCCATGCTCCTGGCGGAAGAAGTCCGGCGTCCACTTGCCGAGCGCCGCCCACTTCGGGAACGCGTCGCGGATGACCACCGGCCGACCGGGGATGGCGTAGACGCGGATGAACTCCTCCTGCGAGAGCGTGCCGCCATCGCGACGCTCGATCTCCAGGGGCGTGGGCATCTTCAGGGGCGAAGAGGGGGAGCTCGGCACGTCCAGCATGACCGGCAAGCATCGGGCCCGGCGGCGCCGCGCGTCAAGATGGCGGGCGCGTACGGCCCGCGACAACGGCTACAGCGCCGCCGCCACCATCTCGGACAGGGAACCCTCGTCGACCAGGCCGTTCACGTAGGCGACCACCTTGCCCTGCCGGTCGATGACCACCAGCGTGGGGATGCTGTTGACCCCGTAGCTGCGCACCGCGTCGCCGCTGTCGTCCAGGGCGATGGGGAAGCTCAGCCCCTTCTGCTGCGCGTAGCGGCGGGCCACCTCGGCCGGCTCGTCGACGTTGATGCCGATGACCACCAGGCCGTCCTTCGCGAAGCGGCGGGCCACGCGGTCGACGATGGGCGACTGCACCATGCAGGGCGGGCAGTGGGTGGCCCAGAAGTCGAGGACGACCGCCTGCCCCGTCAGGTTGGCCAGGTCGAGCCGGGCGCCGGGGTCTCCGTTGGCGACCACCGGGACCGAGAGCGCCGGCGCCGGCTTGCCGGTCATCCCGCCGCCCCGGCCCCCTCCGGCGGGGGAGAGGCGCGGCAGGATGGCCAGCCCGAAGAGCGCGGAGAGGCCGATGAGCACGGCAATCGCTGGGTAGAGCGTCTTGCCGGAGTAGAACTCGGGCACGGCCATGCGTGTCCATAGCAAGGTCTTTGGAGTTTCGCCCGCTTCTCTCGCCCTGGTAGGCTCCCCCTGCCGCGAGCCCCGGGAGGCGCTTTCGCCCTCGTGACACTCGCATGAAGCCCCCGCCGGGCGCCGCCACGGCAACCACGCACCCTGCCCCACCACCCCCCAAGGGGAGTCGGACCATGAGCGATCTGACCAGCCTTCCCGCCGACGACGGCGACTTCAAGCGCGGGCGCTTCAGCCCCGTCGCCATCCTCGTCGGCATCCTCCTCGTCGCCGGCGCCGCCGCCGCCATCTTCTTCGGGCTCCGCCAGGACCAGAAGAAGATGACGGTGCAGGACATCCAGAACGAGAAGAAGAACATCTACGTCCTGCCCACCAAGGACCAGATCCCGCTCTGGCGGAAGTGGGGGGCCAACCCCAACGAGGCCTCGCTGCAGCAGGAAGCGCTGATGCAGCTGGCGTGGGCCGAGGACGCCGAGGGCGTGAACCTGGCCACCAAGGCGGTGGCCCAGCCCGATCACAAGGTGCGCGGCACGGCGGCCCAGGTGCTCGCCTACTACGGCACGCCGCGGGCCGACGCCGCCAAGCCGGTGCTGCTGGAGGCGCTGAAGACGTCCGACGACAGCGACCGGCCGCAGATCGTGTGGGCGCTGGTCTCGCTGCGCGAGCCCGGCGTCTTCACCACCGCCATGGACCAGTACCGCAGGGGGTTCCTCTCCAAGGTGGAGCGCCTCGGCGGCGGCAGCGCGTTCGACCCGGAGATCCTGGCCAAGCTGGTGAGCCTCGACGAGCTGGCCAAGCTCGCCGGCGACGAGAGCCCCTCGGTGCGCCAGCTGGTGGCCACCGTGCTCTCCCGCAACGCCGAGCCGAAGTGGACGCCAGTCCTGGTCAAGCTGGTGCAGGACAAGGATCCGGAGGTCGGCCGCGAGGCCGCCAACGGCCTGGGCAAGATCGCCGACGACAGCGCGCGCCAGCCGCTCCTCAACGCGCTGGCCACCGCCGACAAGGACAGCCGCCAGAAGTTCCTCGAGGCGCTGCGCGACGGCATCGGCGGCGAGGGACTGGTGCTCGCCCTGGACAGCATCAAGCTCGACCCGCCGGAGACCTACTGGTTCCAGACCAAGCAGATCATGGAGATGCTCCGCGATCTGGCCGACCCGCGCATCGGCGACGTGATGATCAAGTGGGTGGAGACGAAGAAGCCGCCCATGCACTGGCGCGGCGAGGCGGGCACCCGCCTGGCCGAGATCGGCGACGTCCGCGGCGCCAAGATGCTCGGCGAGCGGATGCTGGCCGAGCCCTCCGAGCTCTACAAGGTGGAGCACTTCTGGGAGGCCGACGAGGGCGGTCACCTCTCGCGCACCGATCTGCCGCGCGTGGTCGGCACCCGCATGCTCGCCGACCTCGCCGTCATGCACCCGGACAAGGCCGCCGAGCTCAAGGCCTCGGCCGAAGACGCGGTGCTGCGCTGGGTGCGCGATCGCCCGCAGCCGCACGCCAACGGCCTGCGCTTCCTGGCCGCAGTGAACAGCGAGAAGGTCCTGCCCAAGATGCGCGAGTGGGCCTTCCCCAACGACGAGCTTCCCAAGGAGGGGCAGCAGCCGCCGTTCCCCCAGGCCTTCGAGACGGCGCAGAGCGCGCTGCGCTACGTCGGCTGGATGAAGGACGAGCCGAGCTTCTCCAAGCTCATCGACCAGTTCAAGCGCAAGAAGGACAAGAAGATGGACATCACCCAGCAGGGCCTGGAAGGGGCCGGGCTGGCGATGATGGGCATGGCGTTGCGCGCCGTGACCTACGGCGCGGCCCAGGGCCTGGCGCAGTGGGGCGACGTGCGCGCCGTCAAGCCGATGATGGAGTTCGTCGAGGACGAGACCTGGCACGAGGAGGCGCGCCTCGCCGCCTGCGAGGCCATCGCCTGGTGCGCCGACGAGAAGACCATGGCCGAGGTGGCCAAGAAGGCCACCGAGTTCGCGGCCAAGAAGGAAGACCGAAAGCAGCTCATCGGCGCCTGCTACGCCTCGGCGCTGGCGCTCAAGCCCGTGCCGGCGGCGGTGCCGCAGCTGGTCGACCTCATCACCCCCGAGATCGCGCCCGGCGTGCGCATCGCCATCGCCCACGCCATCGGCATCAGCGGGTACGACCCGGCCAGCGAGGCCAAGCTCTTCGAGAAGCTCAAGGCGGTCGAGGTGCGCAGCGCCGCGGCGCTGGCGCTCATCCTCGGCGGCACCCCGGAGACGGCGGCACGCACCGTGGCCATGTACGCCGACTTCGACAAGGAGTCGCTCAACGACCTCAAGGACCACTACTTCCGCGCCTTCGGCTACTGGTCCGACGAGGACTTCAAGCGCGGCAACATCTACCGCTGGGTCCAGAACGCCGAGGCCATCTCGCGCATCAAGGTCAACGACATCCCGCAGGACTGGGCGCGCCAGCGGCTGCAGGCGCAGTTCGACAACCTGCGCTTCGACAACGGCCCCCACTCCGAGACGCGCGTCGTCCTGCGCAACCGCCTGCTATCCGCCGCCAAGACGGGCGACGCCAAGCAGAAGAAGGGCGCCATGGACACGCTCAAGTTCATGAAGGAAAAGGGCGTCCTGATGGCCCTGCGCGGCGAGCAGGGTGACACCGGCGAGATGGCCAAGAAGGCCTTCCACGAGCTGATGAACCCCAAGGCCCTCGCCGCCGAGGATCTGAGCGCGCTCCAGCCCGGCGCGGGCGAGAAGCAGGGAACGTCGGTCAAGATCAAGCCCTGATCACGGCAACGGCAAGGAGCGCGCCGCCACCCGCGAGGGTGCAGCGGCGCGCCTCAGCGCCGCGGCGTGCGCACCGGGCTCTTGGTGTTCGGGTCGCCCGCGGCGTCACCGTCCGCCTTCTTCTTCTTCAGCCGGCGCGGCGGCAGCAGCTCGGCCTCGACCACCACCTTCTTGGCGAGGAAGATGGCCGCGTCGAGCTTGTAGAAGTTGCGCCCGCGATAGAAGTGCAAGGCGCCGGTGTTGTTCTCGGCGACCTCCAGCACCATGTGGGTACAGCCGCGCACGCGCGCCAGGTGCTCGAGCTGCTCGAGGATGAAGCCGCCGATGCCTTGCCCCTGGTAATTGGGCGATACGGCCAGCTCCTCCACGAACAGCGGGCGCATCTCGCGCTTGCTGAAGTAACGCTCGTTCATCCAGTTGTCGGTGCCCGAGATCTCGAATGCGCACTCCGCGTAGCCCACGATGTCGACCGGCTCGCGGCGGCGGCCCGGCGGCGCCTTGACCTCGAAGACCAGCTGCTCGACGCCCTCCTCCTCGTAGACCTCGAGGAAGCGGCGCTTGGAGCGGGGGCGCTGGTACTCGACCGTCTCGCGGTTCACGTCACGGAAACAGAGCTTGAGGAACTCCCACACCCGGTTGAGATCGCGCCGGTGGAGGCGGCGCACGGCGATGACCGGGCCGCCGTCCTTGCTCGCCGGGTCCTTGGCGGCGGCGTCCTTGGCCGCCGTGTCCTTGGGGGCCGGGTCCTTGGAGTCCGCCCCCTCGGGCTTCCCGTTCACCGGGCGCTGCTCGTCCTGGGCTCGCGGCATGGGCGCCGGAGCATAGCTCAGCGGCGCGGCGCCACGGAGCCGGCGGCGGCGGCATCGACCGCCATCTGGCCGAGGAGGCGCACGCCGAAGATCATGGCCGCGAATCGCTCGTCCCTGGTGAGGCCCTGCTGGTAGCGGTAGTAGATCTGCTGCGCGACGACCGCCGTCTTGAAGAGGGCGAAGCAGAAGTAGAACACCATGTCGCCCACCACGCGCCCGCTCCTGTCCGCGTAGCGTGCCACGATCTCGGTGCGCGTCGGGTTGCCAGGCAGGTGGGTGGGGCCGAAACCGAAGGCCTTGAGCGCCTCGGCGTCGCCGTCCTCCACCCAGTAGGAGATGGCGGTGCCCAGGTCCATGAGCGGGTCGCCGAGCGTGGCCATCTCCCAGTCGAGCACGCCGATGATCCGCGTCGGGTCGCCCGGGTCGAGCACGATGTTGTCGTACTTGTAGTCGTTGTGGATGATGACCGCGCCGCTCGCGCCACCGTCGCGCGGGATGCGCGCCGCCAGCCAGGCGGCGATCTCGTCGATGTGCGGCACGTCCTCCGTCTTGCTGTCGTGCCAGCGCTTGGTCCAGCCGCTGACCTGCCGCTCCACGTAGCCCTGCGGCTTACCGAGATCGGCGAGGCCGGCAGCGGCCGGGTCGACGGCGTGCAGCGCCACCAGGTTGTCGACGAACGACTCGCCCAGGTCACGCATCAGCGCCGGCGACAGGGGCAGCCCGGGCGGCGCCTTCTTGCGGAGCACGATGCCGCGGATGCGGTCCATGAGATAGAACGGCGCCCCGAGCACGTCGGCGTCCTCGCAGTGCACCAGGGGCCGCGGCGCCGGCGGGTAGACGCGCGAGAGGCCGGAGAGGACGCGCACCTCGCGTCCCATGTCGTGCGCGCTCTTCACCTTGCTGCCGAACGGCGGTCGCCGCAGCACCATCTCGCGTGCTCCGGCGCGAACCAGGTAGGTGAGGTTGGAGTGCCCGCTCGGGAACTGCTCGATGGCCAGAACGGTGGCGCTGCCCTGGTCGAGCAGCTCCGGCGCACGCTCGAGCAGGAAGGCGCGCAGGACGCCGGCGTCGATCTCCTCGCCGCCGCGGACCGCGCGCGCCGCGTCCAGCGCCGTGTCCGGCACGCTCATCCGATGCCCAGGCCGTAGCGCTTGAGGACGCGCTTGGCGACCACCGACTTGTGCACCTCGTCGGCGCCGTCGTAGATGCGCGCGCCGCGCTCGTGCCGGTAGAACCAGGCCAGCGGGGTGTCGTCGGTGACGCCGAGCGCGCCGTGCACCTGGATGGCGCGGTCGATGACCCGACCCATCACGTCGGCGACGTAGAACTTGATGAGGCTGATCTCCTCGCGCGCCTCGTAGAGGCCGGCGGTCTCGATCTTCCACGCCGCGTGCAGGACCATCAGGCGCGCGGCGTGGATCTCGGCGCGGCACTCGGCGATCCACTGCTGCACCATCTGCTTGTGGCCGAGCGGCTTGCCGGGCGCCAGCTCGCGCGTGGCGGCGCGCTTGCAGAGCAGGTCGAAGGAGCGCTCGCAGATCCCGATCCAGCGCATGCAATGGTGGATGCGCCCCGGGCCGAGCCGCTCCTGGGCGATGAGGAACCCGCCACCGCGCGCTCCGAGCAGGTTGTCGAGCGGGACGCGACACCCCTCGTAGGCGATCTCGGCGTGGCTGCCGTACCCGTCGCCCGGCTCGCCCATCACCGAGATGTTGCGCACCAGGCGGAAGCCCGCGGTGTCGGTGGGCACGATGATCTGGCTGGCGCGGGCGTGCGGCGGCGCGTCGGGGTCGGTGACGGCCATGACGATGGCGAAGGCGGCGCCGTCGGCGGAGGAGGTGAACCACTTGCGACCGTCGATGACCCACTCGCCGCCCTCCTCGCGGGCGCGGGTGTCGAGCCAGGTGGGGTTGGAGCCGGCGCGATCCGGCTCGGTCATGGAGAAGCAGCTGCGCACCTCGCCGCGCGCCAGTGGCATCAGCCAGCGCTCCTTCTGCGCCGCGCTGCCGTACTGGTGGAGGATCTCCATGTTGCCGGCGTCGGGCGCCTGGCAGTTGAAGACGTAGTGCCCGAGCGGGCTCCTGCCGAGCTCCTCGCTGACGCGCGCGTGCTCCCTCAGCGAAAGGCCCATTCCGCCGATGTCGCGCGGGAGCTGGGGAGCCCACAGCCCGGCGGCCTTCACCGCCGCGCGCACCCGATCGAGCTCCGGCAGCATGGCGCTCCAGCCCTTGCGGCGGCGCATCTCGTCCTCGAGCGGCAGCACCTGGGCGGTCATGATCTCGCGCACGGCGGCGAGCGTGCCTTCGAGCGCGGGCGGCAGGGAGAAGTCCATCGCCGGCGGTCGTACCCGAGCACCGGCGATGCGTCGAGCCGTGCCCGCGGCGGTTCAGCGCAGGGTGATGGCCACGGCCTTCTCGGCGCGGAAGCCCTGCGCGCTGACCTTGGCCGTCAGCGTCAGCGTGCTGCCCTGGAGGCCGGAGCTGTCGTAGCCGAGCAGGTCGAAGAGGCCGTCGACCTGCATGAACTCGCCGTTGCGCTCGAAGACGTAGGCGCTCTTCAGGTCGCCGATGTCGCCGGCGCCGGTCCCGGCGACCTCGTTGTCGAGGGTCACCACCCAGCAGGCCTCGTCTCCGTCCTCGGTGGCCGCCGGCAAGCGCAGCGAAGGCACGACCATCACCCCGCCTTGCCCGCCGGTCTGCAGCGTGACCTCGGTTCCGTCGGCCCACGCGCTGAACGCGGTGCCGTCGAGGGCGCCGACCTCGAGCGCGCGCTCCTCGGGCGAGGCGACCTCCTGCGCGTAGCAGTCCTCGGCCTGCGGCGGCACATCGCCGTCGTCGTCGCTCTGCGAGCACGGACAGCCGACAAGGGAGAGGCAGAGCGCGATGGGCAAGGCGGCACGGAGGAGCATGGATCCCGTCTCACTGCAGGCGGCGCGCCAACGGTACAGCACCGCGGTCGCCTCCGCGGTCCCGCTGGCACGCCGCTCGCTATGCGCTCCGGCGCTAGGGGACTTATTCATGAAGAAACTGAGCTTCGGCGGCCGGGCGCAAACCTCCCCGTCCTTCCGGCAGGCTGGCTACGGTGCCACGGGCGTGACACGGCTGTCGCGCCAGGCGGAACGCGTGGATACGGCGGCGACCACCGCGTCCGCGCGCTCCGCCCTCGCCCACCCAGCGTGGTGGGCGGCGCTCGCGGTCCTGGTGCTCAACGACCACGTGCTCAAGGGGGGCGGGCTGCTGCCCGCCGAGGTCACCGGCAAGCTCAGCGACATCGCCGGGCTGGTGGTGGCCCCGGTGCTGCTGGCCGCCGTCCTCGCCGTGCGCTCTGCCCGGGCGCGCGCGCTGTGCTGTGCGGCGGTCGCCGTGCCCTTCGCGGCCATCAAGCTGTCGGCGACGGCGGCCAGCGTGCTCACCGCGGCGGTGGCCTGGGTCGGCCTGCGCTACCGCATCTGGGTCGACCCCGGCGATCTGGTGGCGCTGGCAGTGCTGCCCATCGCCTTCCGGCTCACCCGCCCCGCCGTGCCTGCTGCCGCGCGCTGGCCGGGCGCGCTTCGCGCCGGCGGGATGGTGGCGGGTGTGCTGGCGTGTGGCGCCTCGAGCTACGCATCCCCGTCGAGCTGGACGGCGTCGGCCTACGTGGTGAACACGGGCATGGCCGGCATGGATCTGCGCATCCGCTTCTTCGAGGGCGAGCTCGACTGCGACGCCCTCGACGATGGACTGGTGGCGCGCGCTCTGCCGCAGACCGCTTTCGCGGACGGCATCACCTTCGCCGTGGCGCGCGGCGAGGTGCTGCCCATCTCGCGTCGAGGGGTGGCCATGGCCTCCGGCTCGTTCCCGCTGGAAGAAGAGGAGGAGGCGCGCGCGTGCGAGGTGGTGCTGCTGCAGGCCGACGGCATGCGCGACATCATCGTCTGGTGGCGGAACATCGATCACCGCGACGTGCCGGTGACGCTCGGCGACGCGCGCTTGCGCAACGCCGGGATGGAGGTGGGGCGCGTCGACCTGCTCAGCTTCCCGGGCAACGTCTCGGTCCGCAAGTACCAGCGCGTGGGCGTGGTCGAGGCGCGCAGCGCGGTGCCGGCCTCGACCTGCGCGCGCGGCGCGCCCCTGGCCTGGGGTGAGATCGACGTCTCCTTGCTGGGGCCCGAGCTCACCCTGCTCGCGGTCGCCGCCCTGCCCGACGGCTGCTTCGACCTGGAGCTCGAGCGGAGCGACGCGTCGAGCGGCGGCGGCGGCGCAGGAGGCACGGGAGACGCGGGCGGCGCAGGAGGTGCGGGCGGAGGAGGCCAGGAGCCGGCCCCGCAGCCGTCGCGCCTGCTGCTGTGCGGGCCGGCCGGCGTGCTGCCGTTCACGGCCGGCGACGCGTTCATCCTCGAGCGCCCGGTGGTCTCCAGCGGCGAGGCGCTTCGCCTGCGAGGCGAGCTCGGCGAGCTCACGCTCTATCGCGGCATCACCGCCCTGCCCCTGGCCGCCGGTACCGCCGGCGATCTGCGGGCCCAGGAGTGCGAGGGCGACCGCACCGGCTGCGGCGCCTACGTGCGCGCGGCCGCGCTGTCGCTGGCCGATGGGGACACCCTCGCCGCGGGCGAGGAGGGCGAGGCCACGGACCCCCAGGGCCGCACGCTGCGGCTCTTCCTGGGTCGGTCCGAGCAGGTGCTGGTGAGCCGGGAAGGCTGCGAGGCGGGGCGGGATGCGCTCGGGCTGGCGGCCGACCTGGCGACGGTGTGGTCGGCGAACGACGAGGGAGGTGCACGATGAGCCGACAGAGCGGATTCCACGTGGCGGCTGCGGCTGCCGCGCTGGTGGTGGTGGTTGCCGGTTGCGCGGTGCCGGGCTGCGCCTCGGACGAGGCCATCTCCGACCTGCGCAAGCCGGGCTCCACGAACGTCTCGCAAGGTGGGGCGCAGGACTTCGCCGAGTTCCGCGCCATCGTGGACGAGGGCGGCGTGCCGGCGCCGGGCCTGCTCGACCCGGTGGGCTTCTTCGCCGAGCACGCCGTCGACCTGCCGCCCGCGGACTGCGGCCAGGACCTGTGCGTGCACTCCATGCTCGCCGTGGCGCCGCGGTTCGACGGCAGCAACTGGACGATGGCCTTCGTGGCCATGAACACGCCGCTCCAGCCCGAAGACCTGGAGCGACCGCCGCTGCACCTGGTGGTGGCGCTCGAGGCCACCGGGTGGATGAGCACCATGCAGGCCTCGCTGCAAGCGGGGCTGGAGGGGATCGTGGAGCAGCTCCGTCCCGAGGATCGGCTGAGCCTGGTGGCCTACGGCGCGCACGCCGAGACGGTGCTCGCGGCGTCGCCGCCCGACGCCGCGGCGGCGGTGGCCGCGCTCGAGGGGATCCCGCAGGGTACGCCGGTCGATCTGTACGCCGGGCTGGCAGCGGCCCAGCGCGCCTTCGACGCGACGCCGGAGCTCGAGGCGCGGCGCCTGCTACTCGTCAGCACCGGCGCTGCGAACACGGGCATCATCGATCCGGAGCGCGTGGTCGGCCTCGGCGAGGCCATGGCGCGCTCGGGGATTGCCCTGGGCGTGGTCGGCGTCACCCAGGAGTACGACGCGCGCATCCCGGCGGCCATCGGCTCGCTCGGGGCGGGCAGCTACTCGTACGCCATCGACGGCGCCGAGCTGGAGCGGGTGCTGCGCCTGGAGGGGGAGACGACGCTCTATCCGCTGGCCACCGACTTCCGCCTGCGGCTCACGCCGGCGGAGGGCTACCGCGTCGGTCGCCTCTACGGCGTGCCGCGCCTGGCCGCCGATGCCGACGGCGCGACGCTCGATCTGCCGGCGCTCTTCATCGGCCAGCGCTCCGGCGCCAAGGACGTGGGCGGCGGGAGGCGAGGCGGCGGCGCGGGCATCTTCATCGAGCTGCGCGCCGACCCGGACACCGACGTCGGCGCGGGCGCGCCGGCCTACCAGATGGGCGCGGAGTGGAAGACGAGCGGCGGCGGCGACGACGCGCAGGCGACGACGGTGACCAACGAGCTCGCCCCGGGCGACAACCCGGAGGCCATGTGGCCGAGCTTCTCCCACCCCGACCTGGGCAAGCCGTTCATGATGCTCAACATGTACCTGGCGCTGAAGACCGCGGTGGAGCTCTACGCCGAGGGCGACTGCGCGCGCGCCATGGGCGTCTTCGACATGATGCAGGTCTCGGTGAGCGGCTGGCAGGGCGAGTACGACGACCCGGACATCGATGCCGACAACGAGGTGCTCTTCAAGCTCGGCCAGAACATCACCAGCGAGTGCCAGAAGAAGGGCACCGTCACCCCGAAGCGACCGGAGGCCGCGGACTCGGGTTGCATGATGCTCTGACCTGGCGGCACCAGCGCCGCGCCACGCAGGCGCTCCGCGCCGCCGCGACGACAGCGGGTGATCAGAAGAGCTTCATCTGGTCGCCCCGGCGCGCCGGTCGCTGGAACGTCGGCGGCGCCTCCGGCCGCGGGATGTTGCCGGTGGAAAGGCCGAGACGGCGGCAGGTGGTCTCGAAGAGCGCCATGGCCGCCGCCGCGTAGGGCCCGTCGCCCACCTTGCGCGCACCGAAGGTCGAGTCGTAGAGCTTGCCGCCGCGCGCCTCGCGCACCCGGGCCAGCACCTTCTCCGCGCGCAGCGGGAGCGCGGCGCGCAAGCGATCCACGAACACCGGCGCCACCGGACCCGGCAGGCGCAGGAAGACGAAGCCCGCGTGCGATGCCCCGGCGTCGTGCGCCGCCTGGAGGATGGCCGGCATGTCCTCGTCGCCGAGGCCGGGGATGAGCGGCGCCACGTTGACCCCGACGCGCACGCCGGCCTTCGCCAGGCGCTCCACCGTGCGCATGCGCCGCTGCGGGGTGGCCACGTACGGCTCGATGGCCCGCGCCTTGGCAGGGTCCCAGAGCGGGATGCTCAGGGTGACCCCGAAGTCGGCGACCTTGCCGAGCTCCACGAGCAGGTCCAGATCGCGCTCGATGAGCGGCGCCTTGGTGATGACGCCGCAGGGATTCCTGTACTCCGCGCAGACCTCCAGGCAGCCACGGGTGATCCGGTACGAGGCCTCCAGCGGCTGGTAGCAATCGGTGACGCCGCTGAACATCACGAACTCGCCCTTCCAGGAGCGCGCCTCGAACGCCTCGCGCAGCAGGCGCGGCGCCTCGGGCTTGACCACGATCTTGCGGTCGAAGTCGGTGCCCGCGCCCATGCTCAGGTACTCGTGGCCCGGCCGCGCGTAGCAGTTGTGGCTGACCACGCCGTTGGCGATGAAGTCGCCGGTGCCGGTGGTGATGTCGTGGAGGCGCATGCGTGCCGACAGTGGACGGATGGCCACCACCCGCAGCCGCGCGGCCGTCTTCACTGCCGCGCCGGCGATGTTCTTCTTCCGGGACACGGCGGGGTTGGTGGCGTGGAAGAAGCGCAGGTGCTCGGCCAAGCCACCGCGCACGCGCAAGGTGCTCGGCAGCCCCTCGGCGGACCGGTCCTCCAGCGTGGCGTCGAAGCGGAGCGCCTCGAGCATCGCTGCGCACAGGGCCATCATCTGTGACCCGCCGCCGGCGATGCGCAGGATGCCGCGGCTGTACGTCCCCTCGGCGTCGAAGAGCCCGGCCAGGAAGCCCTTGGCCCAGTCGAGCGAGGGCATCGCCGGCCAGCGCGCTGCCTGTTGCGCGCGCTCCAGCGGCACGGTCGCCAGCGAGACGGGGGCGTGGCCCTCGAGCGGTACGGTCATCGCCGCCATCTGCCCGTGGTGCTCACCGTTGCTGGCGCGCGCCTCGGCGCTGGCATCGCGGAGCTCGGCGGCGATGACGTCCGACGCCGCCGAGTCGAGGGCGTCGAGATAGCGGCGTGTGCGGCGCAGCGCCTCCATGTCGACCAGCGCGCGCCGCGTGCCGCGCACCCTGCCGCCATGCACCTCGTCGCCGCTGCGCACCGCGCAGTCGCCGCGCACCATGCCCGTCAGGTATCCGAGGCGGTAGTCGTTCGTCTCGACGGCCAGGTCGGTGAAGCGGCCGGTGCCGAGGAGCTCGTCGTTGAGCGTCAGGTGCGGGCGGCGCGCGTGCCCCTGCTGCGCGCCGGTGACGTACTTCCAGCCGCGGTGGGTGAGGTAGCGATGGTCGCCGCTGGCGACGAGCTCGGTGCCGTCCTCGAGCTCGATGCGGTACGCGTCGCGGACGGTCGTCCAGGCGGCGACGACGGTGGTCTGCACGTAGCGCCGGTAGCGCCCCTCGCGCTGGGTGCCGTAGATGGCGTCACCGGTGCGCACCTCCTCGAGGCGCCGCGTGGTGCCGTCGGCCATCAGGATGGGCGTGTCGCCGGCCTGGCAGTACGCGCAGGCGTGCCAGCAGCCGCGGTAGGGGTTGACGCTCCAGCGAAAGCCCACGTCCGGGCTGTCGTTGGTGGCGATGATCGATCGCGTCGCGTCCTCGAAGACGGTCAGCCGCGCGTTCGGCGCCGCGCGCTCCGGGCCGTCGTCGCCCATGACCTCGTCGAGGTACTCGACGTCCGTCGAGGCCCACGGGTTCGGGGGATTGGAGACCGGGCGCAGGCCGGGCGGCGGGGTCGACACCCCCCGTCAGCTAACACTGACCATTCGTTCAGTCAACGGCGCCGACCCGCGATCAGGGGCCCGCTTCGTCTCCCGCGATGCGCCGCAGCCCTTCGGCCGCAGGGCTCTCTGGGTGCCGCGCCCGGAACGCGGCCGCGCGCACGCGCGCTTCGGCGCCACGCCCACTGGCGGCCAGCGCGCGGATGGCGATGACCTCGCGCTCCTGCGCGAACACACCGCGCGGGAAGCGGCGGGCGCCCTCCTCCGCCATGCGCGCGGCGCGCCGGCTCGGACGCGGCGGCCTCGCGCAGCGCAGCGAGGTGCTCGGTCTCCTCCTCGAGCGCGCGTCGCGCTCGAAGAGGGCATCGCCGCCGAAGCGCGTCGAGGCGCCGCGGCCGGCTCCGGCTCGCCGGTGTCGCCATGCGGCAAGGCGACCTCACCGGCCTGATCCGCGGCGAGCGCGCGATCCATGTGCGCGCGCGATGCGGCCACCGCGGCCTCCGCTGGCGCAGCCACGCGGGCGACGACCGGCACCGGCTGCGCGTCGCCGCTCACCCCGAAGGCCATCGCGCCCACGGCGATGCCACCGGCCACGACTCCGACAGCGAGCTTGGCGCCGAGCGCTCCGAGCAGGCCCGTGGCCGACCCGCCAGCCACCGAGCCGGCACCCGCCGTCGCCACGCCGCTGATCGAGGCCGAGCCCGCCGTCGCCCCGCCGGCGACCGACGCGGCACCCGAGGTCGCCGCGCTTCCCGCCGTCGCCGCGCCGCTGGCGCCGGCCACCGGTGGCTCCGCCCGCGCCGGCCGTCGCACCTGACGCGACGTGCGGCGCGGCAGCCTCGGCGGCGTGCAGCACGACGCCGCTGGCCGGCGCCAGCGCGACGACCGCCGCGAAGCGAGCCAGCCCGCCCTCGGTGTCATACCCGGCGTCGGTGTCCCGTGCCTGGGAGAGGTCCGCGCGAACGCGCTCGGGCATCCCGAAATCCTCGAACAGACGGAGCGGATCGGCGCTCATGCTCCACCTCCAGCAGGCAGCTCGGAATGGCTCGGGCCGCGTTCCAGGCCTTCGTGGGCGCTCAGGAAGGCGCGCCGCGCGGCGAAGAGGCGCGAGTGCACGGTGCCCACCGGCACGCCCAGCCCCCGCGCGATGTCCTGACACGTCTCGCCCATGAGCTCGAACAGGACGAAGACGACGCGCTGCTTGTCGTCGAGCGCATCGACCGCACGCTGCACGCGGACCAGCGCGGCGCGGTGCAGCGCGGTCTCGTCGGGCCCGGCGGCCTCGGAGACGGCGCGCTCCACGGCACCCTCGTCGGAGACCACGCGGCGGCGACGCTCGGTGCGCTTGTGCGTGGAGACGACGCGCACCGCGATCTCCGCCAGCCAGGTGGTGGCCTTGGCCGCGCCCTCCTGGAAGCCGCCGCGCCGGTGGGCGGTGATGAAGACCTCCTGCACCACGTCGTCGACGCTGTCCGGCGCGACGCCGTAGCGGAACACGAACGTGGCCACGAACGCCGCGTGGCGCCGGAACAGCTCCTCGGCGGTCACCAGCGGCGCCTCGGCGACCGGCTCGAGGCTCTGGCAGGAGGCCTCGCTCGTGTCGAGGCTGGCCGCGGCCAGGCCGATGCGGTCGGACTCCACACCGACTGCATGGCCGGGCGCCGGCGATCGCTTCGACGCCAGCGGACTTTCGACGAGCTGCCGAGAATCGCCGTGGAGCTGGACCGTGGCCTGCGACATCCGACCGCGCCTCTGGGCTAGAAGGTGAGCGACGGCCCCACGCTGACACCGACGCCGGCCAGAGGGAAGGCCTCGGCGTCGACCACCTTGCCCTGGTCGTCGACGACCTGGAACTCGGGCTTGCGGCCCGGGACGAAGCCATCGACGCCGAGCACCAGCCCGAACACCGGCCCGAACGACCAGCGCGCATCGAAGCGCACCGCCGGCGCGATCCATGGCGAGGCGGTGGTGCGCGGGTCGGGCAGGTCGACGCCGCTCGCCAGGACCGCGCCGACGAGCAGCCCCGCGCAGCCCCGGACGCGCGCCACGTCCTCGAGCAGGACGCGCGTCGCGCAAGCGTCGATGCGCCCCGCGAAGAGCCCGGCCTCGGCGCGACCGGTGCCGATCTCCACGTCGGAGGTCCCGGTGGCCAGGCCGGAGACGCGCAGATCGAAGCCACGCACGATGGTGATCTCCGCCGAGGGCGCGACCCCGAGGGTGACGCGTGGCAGCACGCCGACCAGCACCATCCCCTGCACCGCCGCGGTGAGCACCGGATCGCGGCGCCGCGGTGGTGACGAGGGCGGCGGCGCCGGGCGGTCGGGCGGCGCGTTCGCGCGCGGCCACGCCGGCGCGAAGGCCGCTGGCAGCGGAGGCGGCAGGGGTCGGGCGGAAACGCCGTCGAGAGCGAGGGATCCGGCGGCCCGCTGCTGCGCACGCCCAGATCGTCGAGCACGGTGGCATCGAGCGCCACCGCCACGCCGAGGGCCACCGCGGCGTGAATCTGCTGACAGGCGGCGCGCTCCACGTCGAGGCGCCGCTTGCCGACCACCTCGCCGTCACGCTCGATGACGAAGTGGACGCCGTCGGGCGCGTCGACGACATGCACGGCGAGGCGGCGGTCGAGCGTCGGCCGCCGCAGCCACATGATGATCTGCTCGGCCAGCGCCGGCGCTTGCAGGCAGGCGCTCGGCGACACGGTGAGCGCCTCGATCACCGGGCGCGCGCCCTCGTCCTGCGCCCGTGCGACGCTGGGTGCCCACGCCGCCAGCACCGCACAAAGGGCGGCCACCGACCGCCGGCGACGACCTTCGAGCTCGGACCGATGAAGCCCGCTGAGGGGACCGGCCATGTAGCCTGTATGGTACAGAACGGCCCGCGCTGGGCGCATCTCGCTCTCCTTGCCTCCCTCTGTGCATCGCCGCTCACGGCCGCATGCATCGACCCCACCGTGGTCGGGGGCGGCGAAGGTGGCAGCGGCGGCGCGTCCTCGAGCGGTCAGGCGGCGCAAGGCCCGACGTCGGGCGCCGGCGCCACGATGTGGGATTGCGCGGACGTCACCGCCGCCTGGGTGACGCCCACCGGCCTGAGCAAGGCCGAGTACGCGAACACCGTGCGCGACCTGTTCGGGGTCGAGGCCGATGTCACCGCCGACTTCCCCGCCGATGCGGTGTACGGAGGTGACGATGGGGGGCCGTTCCGTCGCGGCCCGCTGGTGAGCTCGCCGCCGCAGGCGCATTACCTCCAGGCTGCCGGCGCCGTGGCCGACCTGGCCCTCGCCGACATCGCCACGCTGCTGGGGTGCGATCCGGTCACCGCCGGCGAGGACGCGTGCGCGCAACAGCTCATCGACACGCTCGGCCCGCGCGCGCTGCGGCGCCCGCTCGAGGCGGCAGAGAGCACCAATCTCTTCGCGGCCTACACGGCCGCCAAGAACAGCGGCACGTTCGAGCAGGGCATCCGCGCCATCGTCGTCACGCTGGTGTCATCGCCGAGCTTCGTCTATCGCCTCGAGCCGGACGTCAGCGGCGCGAACCCGGGCGAGGTGGTGCCGGTGCCGCCGTACGAGCTGGCCACGCGCCTCAGCTACTTCCTGTGGAAGAGCCTGCCGGACGCCGAGCTCTTCGCGGCCGCCGGGTCCGGCGAGATCTCGACGCTCGAGGGGCTGGAGGCGCAAGCGCAGCGCATGCTCGCCGACCCGCGCACGCTGGCTACGATGGAGGCCTTCCACCTCGACCTCCTGAACCTCGATCGCGGCGGGTACCCCACCGAAGACGACAAGGATCCGGCGAAGTACCCCGAGTTCAGCAACGAGCTGATGCAAGACATGCGCGCCGAGATCGGGCGCTTTGCGCAGCGCGTCCTGCTCGACGAGGATGGGACGCTGGAGACGCTGCTGAACAGCAGGGTGGGCTTCGTCAACGATGACCTGGCGGCCATCTATGGCCTGCCGCCGGTGGGCAGCACGGAGCTGGTCGAGGTCGAGTTGCCTGCGGAACGCGTCGGCCTCCTCACGCGCGCTGCGTTCCTGACGGTGAACGCGCATGCGACCAGCACCAGCCCGACGCAGCGCGGCCTGTCCATCCGCCGCGGGCTGCTCTGCAGCGACCTTCCGCCTCCGCCGCCGGACATCGACACCACCATCCCTGCCCCCGGGCCGGGCCCGATGACCCTCCGCCAACGACTGGAGGAGGCCACCGCCGATCCTTCCTGCAATGCGTGCCACAGGTGGTTCGATCCCATCGGCTTCACCCTCGAGGGCTTCGACGGCATCGGCCGCGTGCAGAGCAGCGACGATGGCCTGCCCATCGACGACTCCGGTGTGTTCCTCAGCGAAGATGCCGATGACCAGTGGCCGGTGGACGGCCCGGTTGGGCTGGCGGGTCTACTCGACGGCCACTCCATCACCATGGAGTGCGTGGCCGAGCGCTGGTTCCAGTACGCGCTCGGAGTCGAGGACCCGAACAGCCTGGGGTGCGTGCAGCAAGGCTTCATGAACGGCGGCTTCGAGGGGCGCAAGGTGCGCAATCTGCTGCTATCCATCGCGCTCTCCAGCGCCTTCCGCTACCGCCCCGCGCTCTCCCCCTGACCGGCCGCGGTGACGCCCTCAGTCGTTGCCCTTGCCGGCCGCGCCGGCGATGCCGACGCCGATCAGGATGCCGCCGTAGAGCGATCTGGCGCCGCCGATCGCGCCGCCGAGCAGGACGACATCGCCGCGCGTGTAGGAGACGTCGCCGCACACCGCCAGGGCGTAGCCGATGCAGAGGTTGGCGCCGTAGAGGTCCACCGGCCTCTCGCTGGCATATTTCTGCTCGAGGATGCGCAGCACCGTGCCGGACAGCGCGAAGGGCGTCACCCCGACCAGCAGCGAGGCGCCGTATGCGAACGAGGTGCCCATCTCGCGCTCCGCGTCCTCGCCCGGTGACCATCCCCCACCGAGGACGATGCCGCCGCGGCCGACGAGATCGAGGACGGCGCGATCACCGAGCGCCTGGTAGCCGATCTGGATCTCGGGGAGCTCGATGTACCAGTCGAGCAGGTGATCGTTGCCGCGCACGCGCCCGCCGAAGCCGACGCGCGCCACCGGGCCGTGCGTCCGGCCGAAGTCGCCGCGCACGCCGAAGGAGAGGTCACCGCCGTACATGCCCTCCAGCCCGCCACCACCGCCGCCGAGGGCGGTCATCGAGGCGAAGCGCATGTTGAAGCCGTCGGCCGCGACGAGCGCGTCGTAGGCCAGCGACACCTGCCCGCCCCAGGTGGTGCCATCGTTGTCGGTGCCCTCGACCTCCAGGCGGCTGATGCGCGCGCCGAAGATGCCGAAGCCGCCGATGGCCACGGGCACCTTCCACTCGCGATCGTCGTCGCGCGCCACCTGCGCCGGTGGCGGGGGCTGCGGGGGCTGCGCGTACGGCGGCTGCCCGTAGCCGTACTGCGGGGCTTGCCCATAGCCGTACTGCGGCTGCTGGTAGCCGTACGGACCAGGCTGCCCGTATCCGTACGGAGGCGGCGCGGACTGCGCCTCTGCCGAGCGAGCTCCAGCGAGCAGCGCGCACATCGCGGCGACCAGCAGGCCCGTCTTGTTCACGTCTTCCACATACGTTTGGCGCACGGATCTCTTCAATGGGGGGCGCGGTGCGGCACGACTCCAACGAGCGATCGGGCTGGCATCACGGACCACCGCGCCCGCTCCCCGCCGCGCCTCCGATCAGAGGCGACCGTCGATGACGCGGACCAGGATGGCGCGGAACGCCGTGGCGAGCAGGCGATCGCGCTCGGCCCAGGTCGCGGTCACGCCGGCGAGCTGCGCGCCGATGATCAGCTCGCGCCCCCAGCCGGGCACCGGCTCGTCGTCCGGGTCGAGCACCGGGAAGCAGCCGTAGGCCACGTTGACCAGCTGCCCCTCGCTGCCGTTGCCGAGCTTGCTGAAGATTCGCCAGCGCCCGTGGCTGCGCTCCTCGAGGTAATCCATGTCGTGGCCGCTCTGCAGGTAGACGGCCTTGTCGCGGCTCATGCCGCCCCAGGGGCCGTACTTCTCCGAGCTCTCGGCGCCGTAGAGCAGCGCCTCCACGTCCTCCCACGCCAGCCCCTCCAGGCGCTGCGCCGGCTCCTCGCGGAAGAGCACGATGCGCTTCAGCGCCTCGGCGAGGGTGAAGCTCGACAGGTGGTTGGACGGCCCGGTGGTCGAGTCCGGGTTCACGCTCACCGTCTCGCCGCCGGGCTCCTCGAAGTCGTACCCCAGCGGCGGGGCCGCCTCGCCGTAGTTGCCGCCGAAAGTCTCGTCCGCGGGCCGATTCAACCAGGCATCGTGGATCATGGCGTTGGCGCGCTCGCGCCCGCCGACGTTGTGGAAGTACCGCCCCAGCGAGTTGGAGCTGTACGGGTCCCAGTCGTAGGCGTGCATGCTGCTCACCAGGTCGCCGAGCGGGATGCCGTCGACGCTGGCCGACAGGCCGACCGCGCCATCGGAGACGATGCGCAGCCGCGCGGCGGCGTTGGTGGCGGCGAGGAACTTCGTCGAGCTCCAGGGCTGGAAGGTGACGTCGTGGTTGCCGTTGCTCAGGTAGCGGTAGTGAGGCACGCCGCCGACGCGCCGCACGAGGATGACGGTGACGGCGAGCTCGTCGGGGACGATGCCAGCCAGCGCGTCGCCGTCGACCTCGACCACCGCGCTCGACGGCTGGTAGACGACGCTGCCCCCGCCCGTGAGCGCGATGGTCGCGCTGTCGTCGATCGTCGGGCAGACCAGCGCGCGCTCCTCGAACGTCGGCCAGCGCTTGGCGGCGCAGGTGTCGTCGAGGAACTGCAGTCCGTCCTTCACCGGGTCGTCGCAGCTCGGCGGGTCGGGGCCGACGTCGGGGATGGGGTCCGGCTCGTAGATCGGAGCGTCGCCCCCCTGCCCTCCGCTCGCGCTCGCCCCGCTGCCAGCACCGCCGTTGCCGGCCGAGCTGCCGCCCCGGCCGGTGGCCCCGGTGCCGGTGGTGGCGCTGCTTCTCGGCGCGGCGGGCTCGTCGCCGCCGCAACCGACCGACGAGAGGGCAGCCATGGTCACGGCGCCGCCGAGCAGGAGCTGCGCTGTACGCATGGCCGAGCAGACTATCGCGCGCGATCCGTGCCGTCATCGGCGCCAGCCGCTACCCTCGTGCCATGCCCGTGGGCGAGAGCACCAGCAGTCGCCCACCGAAGCCCGGCTCGCCGAGCTCCGATCCGCCTGCGTTCGAGTCGGTGGCACCGCCGCCGATGTCCGCGCCCGGCGAGGACGACGCGCGCCACAGCGCGCTGCGCTTCGGCGTCGTCGGCACGGTGCTCCTGGTGCTCGGCTTCTTCTGGCCCGCCGTCGCCAGGCGCGTCGGCGCCGAGTCGCTCTCCCCGATGACGTTCGGCTTCGTGCTCGGCGGCGCGACGCTCGGCCTCGCCGCCGCGCAGGCCATCACCGGCGTGGCGCGTCCGATCAGCGATTTCGATCGCTACGGCGCCAAGGGCAAGCTCGTGCTCTTCGCCGCGGTGCTCGGCGGCATCGTCCTCGGCGGCGTGCTCGACGGCGTCATGCAGGCGCTCCTTTGATCCGCTGGATCCCCGAGGATCCGCAGCCGCTGCCTACATCGGAACATGATTACCTACAGTTAGGCCACGTGCGAACGTGGCCCGGTCCGTGCTCCAGGCCACGCCGTGGACCAGGCACGGGGTGGGTACGCGCGGGGCGCGATGGCAGTCGTCGCGGCTCTGTCGCTGGCGGCGTGCGGCGGTGAGCCCGACGGCACGGCGAGCGACGAGAGCGACGTCAAGGCGCTGCCGGAGGGCGCCGTCCGTGTGGCGACCTTCAACGCCTCGCTGAACCGCACGGCGCTCGGCCAGCTGGCCGAGGACCTCTCCACGCCGGACAACGCCCAGGCCCGCGCCATCGCCGAGATCATCCAGAGGGTGCGGCCGGACATCCTGCTGCTCAACGAGGTCGATTACGACGCCGGGGGCGAGTCGGCGCGGCTGTTCCAGGACAACTACCTCGGCGTGTCGCAGCACAAGCAGCGTCGCATCGAGTTCGAGTACCGCTACGTCGCCGCCTCGAACACCGGCGTGCCTTCGGGCAAGGACCTCGACAACGACGGCAAGGTCGGCGGCGGCAACGACGCCTTCGGCTTCGGCGATTTCGAGGGCCAGTACGGGTTCGTGATCTATTCGAGGTACCCGATCGCCGAGGACGACGTCCGCACCTTCCAGCGCTTCCTCTGGAAGGACATGCCCGGAGCGACGTTCCCCGACGACCCGAAGACGGCGAAGAAGGGCGACTGGTACACGAGCGCCGAGCTCGAGGTGGTGCGGCTGAGCTCCAAGAACCACGTCGACGTCCCGGTGGACGTCGACGGCCACGTGGTCCATGTGCTCGCCCACCACCCGACGCCGCCGGCATTCGACGGCCCCGAGGACCGCAACGGCATTCGCAACCGCCACGAGATCCGTCTCTTCGCCGACTACATCACGCCCGGCGCCGGTGACTACCTGGTCGACGACCAGGGCCGCGCCGGCGGGCTCGGCGAGGACGAGAGCTTCGTCATCCTCGGCGATCACAACTCCGACCCGGAGGACGGCGCCAGCCAGGGCATCCGCCAGCTGCTCGAGCACCCGAACGTCGACGCGAGCATGAGCCCACGCAGCACCGGCGGCCCCTCCGATGCCAAGGCGCAGGGTGGCGTCAACCTGCAGCAGCAGGGCGACCCGGCCTTCGACACCGGCGACTTCAACGACGAGCACGTCGGCAACCTGCGCCTCGACTACGTGCTGCCGTCGCGCGACCTGCAGACGCTGGACGCCAGGGTCTACTGGCCGCGCTCCGGCACCAGCACCTACCCGCTCATCCTGAACACCGACCACCGCCTGGTGTGGATCGACGTCCAGGTGAAGTGAGCAGCCGGAGAGCACCCATGCACGCCACCTTGCGCCTCGTCTGTCTCGCCCCGTGTCTCGCCACCGCCTGGCTCTCGGGTTGCGGCGGCGAGGAGCCGGGCTCCCAGGAGGCCGACCTCAAGAGCTGCACCGGCGCCAAGCTCGACGCCAACGGTCGCTGTCGCAAAGGCGGCGCCTTCGCCGCCGCCAAGTGCTGCCTGCCGCAGGCGCCGGTCGAGCGTCGCGACCTGGGCGCCTACACCTGCCCCGCCGACGGTGAGCGCATCAAGGTGGCCTTCCTCGACGCCGACAGCACGCTGCGCGTCTCCAGGTCGGGGAGCGTGTCGGCCAATGGCACCGACGACGTGAACGTGCTGCCGTTCGTGGCCGCCGGCGTGGCCCGCCTCCAGTCCGAGGGCTACCTGACGGCCATCGTCTCCAACCAGGGAGGCATCGAGCAGGGTCACATCACCTACGAGATCGCCGAGGGCGCGCTGGCCTTCACCGCCAGCCAGGTCGGCGCGCTGGGCGGGCGCATCGACTACTTCGACTTCGCCGAGGCCAAGGGCGCGGACCGCAAGCCCGAGGTGGGAATGGCGCTCCGCCTCGACGAGCTGCTGCAGGAAAAATGCGGCCGGCCGCTCGACGTCGAGGGATCGATCATGGTCGGCGACTCCGGCTACAAGAAGGGCGTCGACGGGCCGCACCCCGACGGACGCCCCGCCGACGACTTCAGCAACGCCGACCGCGGCTTCGCCGAAAACCTCGGCGTGGCCTTCCACGAGCCCACCGACTTCTTCGGGTGGAAGGCGTGGGAGGTCTACAACATCGCCACCGAGGCCGAGCTGGTCGGCTTCCTCGACGCCATCGAGGAAGAGGCGGCGCGCCTGGCGGAGAGCGGCGAGGACGCCGAGCTCGCTGCATCGCTGGCCAAGGAAGCGCGCGACAACCGCAAGGCCAACGGCTTGTAGGGTTGCTGCGCGGGCACGTTGCCGCGCGCGCGGCCACCGCCGGACGGCCTCAGCGATCGATCTCGGGCGCGACGACGTCGAGGCTGGCGATGAGGGCCACCAGGTCGGCCAGGAACAGGCCCGGGCTCTTGGCCTCGATGATGGCCATGGCGGTGAAGCTGCCGGTGCGGAAGCGCGCCCGGTAGGCCTCCTCGGCGCCCTTGCCGATGACGTAGCAGCCCATGTCGCCGCGCGCGCTCTCGATGCGGGCGTAGGCCTCGCCCTCGGGGCGCATCTTCTTGGGCAGCTTGCCGACGATGTCGTCCTCGGGGTGCTCGTCGATCTGATCCAGCGCCTGTCGCAGGATCTTCGCCGAGACCTTGCACTCCTCGCAGCGCACCTGGAAGCGGTCCCAGGAGTCGCCGACGGTGCCGTAGATGCCCTTGCCCAGCGGGAGCTCGAACTCGATCTCCGGGTAGACCGAGTACCCGTCGTCCTTGCGCAGGTCCCAGGGGACGCCGCTGGCGCGCAGGTTGGGGCCGACCAGGCCCCAGTCGATGGCCTCCTCGGCGGTGATGATGGCCACGTTGGCCAGGCGCTTGACGAAGATGTCGTTGAGGGTGATGAGCCGATCGAACTCCTCCATGATCGGCTCGAACTTGTCGACCCAGGCCAGCACCTTGTCGCGCCAGCCCTTGGGCATGTCCCAGGAGACGCCGCCGATGCGGTGGTAGTTGTAGGTCAGGCGCGCGCCGCACAGCTCCTCGAGGAAGTCGTTGATGTACTCCCGCTCGCGCAGCGTCCACGGGAAGGGGGTCACGGCGCCGATGTCCATGGCCATGGCGCCGAGGGCGATCATGTGGCTGGAAATGCGGTTCAGCTCGCAGCTGATGACGCGCAGGTACTGGGCGCGCTTGGGGACCTCGATCCCCATCAGCTTCTCGCAGGCGTTGGCCCAGCACTCGTTGGCGAACATGGCCGCCACGTAGTCGACGCGGTCGGTGTACGGCATGTACCCGGAGTAGGTGCAGCGCTCGGCGATCTTCTCGAGCGAGCGGTGCAGGTACCCGACGTCGGGCACCGCCTTGCGGATGATCTCGCCGTCGCTCTGGATGATGAAGCGCAGCACGCCGTGCGTGGACGGGTGATGCGGACCCATGTTCAGGGTCATCTCCTCGTCCATCTCGTTGGTCAGGATGACTTCGCTCATGACGGCTTCACCGCCTCTTGGGCAGCTTCGGGCTTGGCCTCTGGCTTGGCCTCGGGCTTGGCCTCGGGCTTCGGCAGAGAGATCTTGAAGAGCTCGACGGGGTTGGGACGAACCGTCGGGATGCCGTGGTAGTCCTCTTTCTCCTCGTAGTCCTTGCGCAGCGGGTGCCCTTCCCAGTCGTCGGGGAGGAGCAGACGGCGCAGGTCGGGGTGACCCTCGAAGAGCACGCCGAGCAGGTCGAAGCACTCGCGCTCCTGCCAGTTGGCCGCCGACCACACGTTGACCACGGTGGGCAGCGCCGGGTCTTCGCGGTCGAGGAAGCACTTGAGGACGATGCGGTGCTTCTGCTTGTACGAGTACAGGTGGTAGACGACCCGGATCTGCTTGTCGTCCGGGTAGTCGACGCCGGTGATGCACTCCAGGTAGTCGAAGGAGAGCTTGGGGTCGGAGCGCAGGAGCTCGCAGACCGTCTCGATCTCGAACGGCGAGACCTGCAGCCAGGCGTCCTTGTCCTTGGTGGTGTCGCCGTGGAAGTCGAAGACCACCTCGGCGCCGAGCTTCTTGGTCAGCGAGTCGAAGATCTCTTGGGGCGTCATCG
>JBBJMR010000495.1:0-4283 GCA_037720395.1 Polyangiaceae bacterium | reverse complement strand
TCTGCCGTTGCCGTGATCACGAGCTGCGGACGGGCCATCACCTGACCGTCCACCGACGGCGTCATCAGGCTGGCGGCGCGCCCGTCGCTGGAGACCCCCGTGCCGCGCACCACGGCGTAGATGCGGTCTCCGTCGCGCTCCGCATCGGCGAGGCGCTTGAGGACGAGCATGCCCACGCCCTCGCCGATGAGCAGCCCGTCGGCGCCGCGATGGAAGGGCCGGATGCGCTCGCTGCGGCTGAGCGCGCCGAGCTGACAGAAGACGCTCCAGAACGTGGGGTCGTGGCAGAGGTGCACGCCACCGGCGATGACCAGGTCGTGGGCGCCGTCGGCGAGCTCGCGGCAGGCGTGATCGACGGCGAGCAGCGAGCTGGCGCAGGCACCGTCGACCGTGTAGGCCGCGCCGTGGAGGTCGAGGCGATTGGCGATGCGCGAGGCGGCCAGGTTCGGCACCAGCCCGATGGCCGTGTCGGCGCCGAAGGGCGGCAGCCGCGCCTGGAAGTCGGCCTTCACCGCCGCGAGCTGCGCCTCGCCGAGGTCGGGGAGCAGCGCGCGCAGCGTCTCGACGAGCTGCATGGAGGTGCGCACGCGCTGCTCCAGGCGCGCCACGCCCGCGGTCAGGTACCCGCCGCGGCCGAGGATGACCGCGGTGCGATCGCGCGCGAAGCTGCGGTCGCCGTAGCCGGCGTCATCGAGGGCGGCCTTGGCCGCGCCCAGGGCGAGGAGCTGGTCCGGCTCGGCGCCCTGCGCGGCGACGGGCATGATCCCGAACGCGGCGGCGTCGAAGGACAGCGGCGAGGGCAGGAACCCGCCCCGCCGGCAGTAGAGGCGGTCGGGCGCGCTCGATGTGGCGTCGAAGTACGCCTCGTCGAGGCGCCCCGGCGGCAGATCGCTCACCGCATCCACGCCGCCGCAGATGTTCTCCCAGAAACGCCCGACGTCCAGGGCGCCGGGGAAGACCGTCGCCATGCCGACGATGGCCGCGCCGGCCTGGCGCTCGTCAGCCATCGGCGCGCTGCTCGCGCCGATGGTGATCGGCGGCGGCGAGCGCCGCAGTGGCGGCGTCGGGCCCGCCTCCGGGCAGCGAGGGGCGCGCCGAGAGAGCCTCGGGCTCGGCGTTCATGAGCACCACCTGCGGGTCGGTGCCCTCGAGCAGCTCCTCGAGGAAGGCGGCCGCCCCCTCGCCTGGATCGACGAGCCCGATGCCGCGCCGCGCGTACTGGCGCTCGAGCTCCGGCGAGACCATGCCGCCGCCCGCCCAGGGGCCCCAGTTGACGGAGAGGACGCGCGCGGCGGAGCGCTGGCTTTGCCACCAGGCGAGCTTGTCGAGCGCGTCGTTCGCGGCGGCGTAGTCGATCTGCCCGCGGCTGCCGAAGACCGCGGCGATGCTGGAGAAGAAGGCCACGAAGCCGACGTCGGCGCGCAGCCGCTCCAGCAGCGCGCGGGCCGGCACCACCTTGGTGTCGAAGACGCGGTCGAACGAGGCGCGCGTCTTGTCGGCGAGCAGCTTGTCCTCGATGAGCCCGGCGCCGTGGATCACGCCGTCGATGCGGCCGTGGCGCGCGTAGAGATCGTCGACCAGCGCGTGCACGGCGCGCTCGTCGCGCACGTCCAGCGCGTGGTAGCCGACGCTGGCTCCGGCCTCGACGATGCCGCGCATGGTGGCGCCGATCTCGCGCGCGGCAAGCACGCGCGTGGCCAGCGCCTCGATGGCCGCCGGGCTGCGCTCGCCGCGGGCGATGATCGCCTTGCGCAGGGCGAGCATGTCCGCCGCCGAGGCCAGGTCCGCGTCCTCGACGCCGGTCGGCGCCGCCGAGCGACCCACCAGCTCCAGGCGGCACTGGAAGCGCCGCGCCAGCGCGCAGGTCACGGCGGCGGTGATCCCGCGCGCCCCGCCGGTGACCAGCACCACCGAGTCGCTGCCCAGGCGCAGCCCGTCTTTGCCCGGCGCGCGCGCCCGCGGAACGGCCACCGTGGTGGTGGCGCGGCGCACGCCGCCCTGCCATGCGACCTCGACCCGGTCGTCGCGTGTCTCCAGCTCGGTGACCAGGTGCTCGACCAGGCGCGCGCCGTCGCGCCCGGCCTCGCCGAGGTCGAGGCCGATGGCGCGCGCCTCGATGCCCGTCTCGCGCGCCAGCGTGCGCAGCAGGCCGGCCACGCCTGGGCGCGGGCGGTGGTGCTCGCGTCCGCCAGGCCCGCCGGCGACGGTGGCCACCAGCAGGCGCCGCACGCCGGCGCGGTGCGCGGCGAGGGCGCGATCGAAGAGGGCCTTCTCGGGCGCCAGGCCGGCGTCCTCGCCGAGCGCGGAGAGGTCGATGATGCCGTCGAGCCGCTCCGGCAGGGTGCCGTTGGCCATCACCACCTTGGCGCCGCGCGCCACCAGCGCCTGCTGCAGCGGCGCCGCCAGCGACGAGCGCCCCGCCACCAGCGCCCAGGTTTGCCGGGCGATGCTCACCGACGACCCCGCCAGGTGCGGCGCCTCGACGGTGCCGATGACGAAGCGTCGGATGGTGCTCCGACCCGGCGCGGCCTCGACGGCCGGCGCGCTCGATCGGTGCGAGCGCACCTCGGAGGACGGCGCCTCGTCGAGGTCGTCGATCTTGTCGACGCTCTCCAGCGTGGGCGGCGGTTCGGGGATCTCCTCGCCGCCCGCGCTGGGCACGGTGACCGTTGCCGCGTCCTCGCGCCGGGTGGTCTCCGCCGCGCTGGCGCTCTCCGCGCCGCTCGCCACGCTGCCGCCGCCGGCCTGCGCGGCCATGTGCTCTTCGAGCCACGCGACGATGGTGCGCAGCGTCTTCTTCGTGGCCAGCTGTTCGAGCAGCTCGTCCCCCCCGCCGCTCTGCTTCCGCAGCAGCCCGAGCTCGTGCCCGAGCTGGCCGAGGATCTCGATGCGCTTGATGGAGTCGATGCTCAGCTCCGCCTCGAGGTTGAGGTCGAGCCCGAGCATTTCGGTGGGGTAGCCGGTGCGGTCGCTGACGATGGCCAGCAGCGTCGCCTGGACGTCCATCTTGCTCACCGGCGCGACGCAGAGCGCGGCTGGCGGCAGGGTGGGCGAGGCCGCATCTGCCGGCGCCATCTCGCGCATCCAGGCGCTGCTCTCCGCCGGCAGCCTGCCGGCTCGCGGCGCGGTCGCGCTGCCCTCGCCGGCGACGACGGCGGCGGCACCGAGCGCGCGCCGGGCGGCAGGCTGCGCGCCGGCGGCGAGAACGAGGGCAGCGGCGGCGCCGAGGGGCGCAGCGACGACGGCTGCTCGTCGAAGGGCTGTCCCCGTCGCTGTGGGTCGAACGTGCGCGCCACGCCCTGGGTGGCCGGCTCGCCGAGGTGGGCGAGCAGGACCTGGCGCTGGGCCTCGACGATCTCGCGGCTGGCGCGGAGGAACTCCAGCACCGCCGCCTGGCGGCCGTCGGCCGGGGCGGCCACGACCTGCGCGGTGAACGCGGCGCCGGGTGCGGTGGCCGGTGCGGGCGCAGCCACGGCCACCACCGGCGCGGTCAAGGCCCGGAAGGCGCCTGGCGGCGGCTCGCCGTGAAGCGGCCGCGCCAGGTGCCCGTCGACCAGCCAGGTGCTCGGCGGGTGGCGGAGCGGTGCCGCGGAGGCCAGGTCGATCTTCTTCGCCCCGCGCCCGGCGAAGAGCGCCGTCACGTCGAGCGCCGTGCCGCCCACCGCCAGCTCGGCCAGCGCGGCCAGCAGGGGGCGCAGCGATCCCTCGCCGTTGCCGTCGCAGGCGATGACGCGGTGCGGGCGATCGCGCAGCACCTTGGCCACCAGCCCGCCGAGCACGCGACCCGGGCCCACCTCGATGAAGGTGCGCACGCCGGCCGCGTACATGGCCTCGATCTCGGCGGCGAAGCGCACCGGCCGCGCCACGTGCTCCGCCAGCGCGCGCCGGATGGCAGCAGGGTCGGCGGGGTGCGGCGCGGCGCTGGTGTTGGCGTAGACCGGCAAGCGCGGCGCGCGCACGGTGGCGGCGGCGAGGTGCTCGGCGAAGGTGGCGCTGGCCGCGGCGACCACCGGGCTGTGGAACGCGCAGGCCACCGGGAAGGTGCGGGCGCGCATGCCCTTCTGCTCCAGGCGTGCGATGGCGGCGGCGACGGCCTCGCGGCGCCCGGAGATCACCGTCTGGTCGGGGGCGTTCTCGTTGGCGATGACCACCCCGTCGATGCCGGCGATCTCGGCCCGCACCGCGTCCGGCGCGCCGGTGACCGCGGCCATGGTGCCGGGGTCCTCGCCCGCGGCCTCGAGGATGCAGCGCCCGCGGGCCGCGGAGAGCTCGAACAGCTCGCG
>JBBJMR010000494.1:0-4287 GCA_037720395.1 Polyangiaceae bacterium | reverse complement strand
GGGGGAGGATGCCGCATCTCACCAGGGTTGCTTCCGTCACTCCCGGTCAGTGCCGCGTGGCATCGCCGGGACCTCGCGCGCCCCGTCGCTGATCGCCGGTCCCCGCCCGCCGCCGGTCAGGCGTGGTCGCGAGCTCACTTCGGGTCCTCCATCGCGCCTGCTAGCGCCCGGCTGGATAACTCGCTGCTCGCCACTATGCCCCGGGCGAGCCAGGTGCGGAAGCGGAGCTGCGTGCGCACTGCCCGGATCCATGCCGGCGGCGGTGGCGGTTCGGCTAGCAGCTGCGCCACGCGTCGCCGGGTGATGGCGAGCGCCGACGCTACCGCGGCCCCGCGCAGCGCTTCGGCGGCACCCGCCCACACTGCGGCGCGGCGCCCGTGCACGGTCGCCGCGCTGCGCCCGTCGAGGTCGACCAGCGCCAGCGCTGCCGCCGCTGCCTCGGCGAGCAACTCGGGGTCCGGCTCGACGCCGGCCAGCGTCGACGCGTCCGCCGGCGCGGCCAGCCGCACACGTGGCACGAGAGACCTCAGCCTCGCCGCCAGCGTCTCGTCTGCCACGCGCCAGCCGAGCACGTCCGGGAGGCTGCAGCCGTCCCGCGCCGGATCGACGCAGATGCCGTGCCGCTCTTCCTGCCGGATGACGTAGAGCACGCTCCGCTGCAGATGCCACTGGTCGAGCACCGGCCGGATGCGAGCAGGCTCGAAGCGGCACGGCAACCGGAGGCGCGCCCGCAGAGCGATCTCCACGCGGCGCGCGAGCTGCCCGGCCCGCGCGCGCGAGCACGCCAGCACCGCGTGCGCGTGCGTATCGACCACGTGGAACGCCAGCAGCCCGTCCCCGGCCCCCATCTGCAGCAACGTCCGCGCGGCGTCCCGGCGTTGCCCGGCGGTCGGCGCGATGACGCGGCTGTCCTCCAGGCGCATGGTGACGTGTTGCGCGATCGGCTCGCCACCTGCGACACGAAGCAACCGTGGCGAGATGCTGCATCCGCCGGTGGCTCTTTCCCCACGCGCGGCATCGAAGGCTCCCATTGCCCGAGGTTGTCGACGGCGGCGAGGCGGCGGTTGCGTGGATCGAGGGTCATTTGTGCGTCAACGAGAACCAACTGGGGGTCGACGCAGCATCCTCTGCCGGTTGCTTCCCTTTCGTGGCCGCGGCCCCGGCCCGGCCCCGGTCACTGCCGCGGGCACGGTCACTGCCGCGGACCCGGCCACGGCCGCGGGCACGGTCACGCGCCCCGCCTCACGCTGCGGCCAGCCAGCCCTCTCCCCCGCGCCGCGCCCGCCCGTCGCACTCCAGCTTGATCAGGTGCGCCTCCAGGCTCATCTGCGCCAGCGGCCACAGCGCCTCCGGCGTATCCGCGTAGGCATCGCGCACCAGGCTCCCGAGCGATCCCCCGCCGCTCCCCGCGCGCCCCAGCGCATCGATCACCTTGGCCTCGCGCGCCAGCCGGTGCTTCACGTAGAACGCGAACAGCGCGCTCGGCCCCTCGATCGGCGTCCCGTGTGCTGGCAGCGCCACCCTCGCCGCGAGCGCCTCCAGCCGGCGCAGCTGCTCCAGGTAGACCTGCATGTCGCCGTCGACCGGCTCGATGAGGATCGTCCCCACCGAGGCCACCATGTCTCCGACGACGACCGCGCCCATCTCGGCCTCGTGCAGGCACAGGTGCCCCGGCGCGTGCCCTGGCGTGTGCAGCACCTGCCACGCCTGCGGCGTCGGCCCGTCGAGCCGGATCGTCTCGCCCTCCTCCAGGCGCCGCGTGATCTCCACCGCGCCGGCGAGCCGCTCCGCGGTGGCCTGGTGCGCCCACAGCGGTAAGCCCAGCTCGCGCGCCAGGAAGTCCGCGCCGCCCACGTGGTCGATGTGGTGGTGGGTCACGAAGATTGCGACCAGGTCGCGCCCCGCCGCGCGCAGCCCGCGCGCCCACTCCAGCCAGGCCCGGCGCTCGTCGTCGAATGGCGTGGCCGGCTCGACGAGCAGGACCTGCTGCCCGCCGAGCGCGTAGCTGTTGGTGTGGGTGGCCGGTGGCAAGGTCGGCGTGCGCGCCGGGAAGACCTGCAACCCCGGGGCGACGGTCTCCGGGCGCACGCTCACCTTGCCCTCCGCGAGCGCCGTCGCGCGCTCAGCGCTCGACCACCACGGCGAGCGCCTCGCCGCCGCCGATGCACAGCGTGGCCAGGCCGCGCTTCTTGCCCTGGTCCTTCATGGCGTAGAGCAGCGTGGTCAGGATGCGCGCGCCGCTGGCGCCGATGGGGTGACCGAGCGCCACCGCGCCGCCGCGCACGTTGACGCGCTGCGGGTCGAGCCCGGAGAGCTTGTTCACCGCCAGCGCCACCACCGCGAAGGCCTCGTTGACCTCGTAGAGATCGATCTGGTCGGTGGTGATGCCGAGCTTCTTGGTGGCGTTGGCGATGGCCGCCGCGGGCGCGGTGGTGAACCACTCCGGTGCCTGCGCCGCGCCCGCGTACCCCGCGATGCGCGCCAGCGGCTCGAGCTTGTGCTCCTTGACCGCCTTCTCGCTGGCCAGCACCAGGGCGCTGGCGCCGTCGTTGATCGACGACGCGTTGGCGGCGGTGATGGTGCCGTCCTTCTGGAAGGCCGGCTTGAGGCCGGGGAACTTGTCGGGCTTGCCGTTCGGCGGCCCCTCGTCGTCCTTGATCACCAGGGCCTCGCCCTTGCGCTGCGGCACGGACACCGGCGCGATCTCGGCGGCGAAGAGGCCCTCGCGCTGCGCCGCGAGCGCGCGGCGGAAGCTCTCCTTGGCGTACTCGTCCTGCGCCTCGCGCGAGAGCTTGTACTCGGCGGCGCACTTCTCGCCGGCCACGCCCATGTGGAAGTTGCCGTACGGGTCCCAGAGGCCGTCGTGGATCATCCCGTCGATGATCTGGCCGTTGCCCATGCGGTACCCGGCGCGCGCCTGCGGCAGGTAGTAGGGGACGTTGGTCATCGACTCCATCCCGCCGGCGACGACGATCTCCGCGTCGCCGAGCGCCACCGCCTTGGCGCCGAGGATCACAGCCATCAGGCCGGAGCCGCACACCTTGCTCACCGTCGTCGCCGGCACCGAGGTCGGGATGCCGGCGTAGATGGCCGCCTGTCGGGCGGGCGCCTGGCCGATCCCGGCCGAGAGCACGTTGCCCATGTAGACCTCGCCCACCGCATCCTTCGGCACCTTGGCCCGCTCGAGCGCGGCCTCGATGGCCACCTGGCCCAGCCGCGGAGCAGTCAGAGGAGAGAGGACGCCCTGGAAGGCGCCGATCGGGGTGCGGCTGGCGCTGACGATGTAGACGGGGACGGGCAGGGTCATGGGGAGCTCCGGGGGCGGGGCGACGGGGTCGCGGTCCGTTCGAGGTAGCGTCGACCGGGGGCAGCGGCAAGATGGCCGGTGCGCCGGTGTGGGTCGCGGTGGGCCTGACCGGTCGTTGTCTGCTCAACTCCGGCAGGCAGGCGCCGATGACCGGTCAATGAATGGCGCAGGTCCGAGCCCGTCCCGCCCCCCGCCGCCCCCGCAGCCGCGCCGCGGCGGCACCTTGCCCCGGATACCCGCGGTGACCGAGGCGCGCCCCCCGGTTCTGGTGTTCGGGTCCCCGACCGCGAGCGGCCTGGCCGCGGCGCGGTCCGCGGCCGAGCAGGCGCGGCTCGCCCTCTCCGTACAGGGCACGCTGGACGACGCCGATCTGGGCATCGAGACCAAGCACCCGTGCGCCATCCTCGTCGACGCCTCGACCGACGGCGCCGAGCTGGCGTGTCTGCACTTCCGCTACAACCCGCTGCTCGCCAACGTGCCCATCCTGCTCGCCACCGACGCGGTGAGCGATCTGGCATTCGAGGAGGCCTACGCGTGGGGCGCCGACGACCTGGTGGGCCGTGGCGACACGTCCATGCTCACCCGCCGCTTCCGGCAGATCGCCACCGCCGGCGCCGTGGCCGCCCCGCGTCGACGCGGCTGCGCGGTGGTCGCCGATCCGGATCGCCGCCATCGCGTCCTGTGCGCGCGCGTCCTGCGCAACGCCGGCTACGGCGTGACCTTCGCGCTCGACGCCGAGGAGGCCGTGCGCGAGGCGACGCAGCCCGGCGTGGAGCTCATCGTCTCCTCCGGGGCCCTGGAGTCCGCGGGGACGAGCCTGCCGGCGCGCGCCCGCGCCGCCGGCGCCACCGCGCCGTGGGTGGTGGCCGTGGCGCCGCGCGACATGCCGCGCGCGCGCCTGGAGCTGGAGGCCGTGCCCGACGTGGCCGTGCACGACGCCTTCGGCCCGCCGGAGAACGTCCTCTTCGTGGCCAACGAGC
>JBBJMR010000493.1:0-4289 GCA_037720395.1 Polyangiaceae bacterium | reverse complement strand
CCGGGAGCGAGCCCCAGGCCTCCTGCGCCCGCCTGGCGCGGGCCACCGCCTCGCGCACCTCGGCGGCGGACATGTCCGGCGCCTCGCCGATGCGCGCGCCGGTCGCCGGCTCGAAGCTCTGGATACCCGAGCTCCGGTGCCCGTTGGTGGTCGTCGTCGCCCCCGCCTCCGCCACTTGACCCATGTCGTTCTCCTGCGCGCTGCTCGCTCTTGCGTGAGAGCCGAACCCTACCGCCCCCGCCCGGGGGAGGCTACCGGCAACGTCGCGCTGCCCCGGCCGCCAATGAGCGACCGACGACTCCACGGAGGCGTGTTAAGCCGCGGCCATGGAAGGTGGCGTGACGGAGGCGGATCTCGAGCGCGTGGCGGCGGCCGACAGCGCCGACCCGCACGCCGCGCTGGGGCCGCACCTCGAGGGCGACACCCTGGTGGTGCGCGCCTTCCGTCCGGACGCCCTGCGGGTGCGGGTGGTGCCCGACGATCCCGCCATCCCACCGCAGCCCATGGCGGCCACCCGGCACCCCGGGCTGTTCGAGGCCCGCTTCCCGGGGCGGCGCGGCCTCGGCCTGTACCGGCTGGAGGTCGCCTACCAGGCCGATACCTTCCATCTCCGCGACCCGTACGCGTTCTCGCCGTCGCTCGGCGAGCTCGATCTGCACCTCGTGGCCGAAGGTCGGCACGACCTGCTCTACCAGCGGCTCGGCGCGCACCCGCGCGTAGTCGATGGTGTGCACGGCACCGCCTTCTCCGTGTGGGCGCCGGAGGCGCGGCGGGTGAGCGTCACCGGCGACTTCGACTCCTGGGACGGCCGCCTGCACGCCATGCGCCGCATGGGCAGCGGGGTGTGGGAGCTGTTCGTGCCCGAGGTCGGCGAGGGCGCGCTCTACAAGTACGAGATCAAGACCGCGCACGGCCTCATCGCCAAGAAGGCCGACCCGTGCGCGCGGCAGAGCGAGCTGAGGCCGCTCAACGCCTCGAAGGTCAGCGTGCGCCACCACGTCTTCCAGGACGAGGCGTGGATGAAGGCGCGCGCCACCGGCGAGCACCACGCGCGCCCTGTCCATCTACGAGGTGCACCTCGGCTCCTGGCGGCGCGCGCCGGGGCCCGACGGCAAGACGCGCTGGAAGACGTACCGCGAGCTGGCCGAGGAGCTGGTCGACTATGTCGCCGACCTCGGCTTCACCCACATGGAGCTGTTGCCGATCACCGAGCACCCGTACGACGGCTCCTGGGGCTATCAGGTCACCGGGTACTTCGCGCCCACCAGCCGCTTCGGCTCGCCGGACGACTTCCGCTACTTCGTCGATCGCTGCCACGCGCGCGGCCTGGGCGTCATCCTCGACTGGGTGCCGGCGCACTTTCCCAAGGATGCCTGGGCGCTGGGTCGCTTCGACGGCACCGCGCTCTACGAGCACCTCGACCCGCGCCGCGGCGAGCATCGCCAGTGGGGCACGTACATCTTCAACTATGGGCGCAACGAGGTGCGCAACTTCCTCATCGCCAGCGCTCTGTTCTGGCTCGACGAGTTCCACATCGACGGCCTTCGCGTCGATGCCGTGGCCTCGATGCTCTACCTCGACTACGCCGCCGAGACGCCCGACGACTGGGTCCCGAACGAGTTCGGCGGGCGCGAGAACCTGGAGGCGGTCGCCTTCCTGCGCGAGCTCGACGACCGCATCCACGAGCGCTTCCCCGGCGCCCTGGTGTGCGCGGAGGAGTCGACCACCTGGCCCGGCGTCACCCGGCCGACCTACGTCGGCGGGCTGGGCTTCGACCTCAAGTGGAACATGGGGTGGATGCACGACACCCTCGACTACTTCTCGCTCGACCCCGTCTTCCGCGCCTTCAACCACCGCAAGCTGACGTTCGGGTTGACGTACGCCTTCACGGAGCGCTTCCTCTTGCCGCTGTCGCACGACGAGGTGGTGCACCTCAAGAAGTCGCTCCTCTCCAGGATGCCCGGCGACCGCTGGAAGATGCACGCCAACCTGCGCGCGCTCTACGGGTACATGTGGGCCCACCCGGGCAAGAAGCTGCTCTTCATGGGCGGCGAGATGGGCCAGTGGGGCGAGTGGAGCTTCGAGGGCGAGCTGCCGTGGGCGCTGCTGGAGGAGCCCGACCACCGCGGGCTGCAACAGCTCGTCGGCGACCTCAACCGGCTCTACCGCGAGCTCGGCGCGTGCTGGCAGCTCGACGATCACCCGGCGGGCTTCTCCTGGATCGACGCCAACGACGGCACCCAGAGCGTGGCGTCTTTCGTCCGGTTCCCGCGCCAGCCCGGGCGCCTCGGTCCGCCTCCGGACGATCGCGCGCCGCGGCCGCGCGGGCGGCACCTGATCTTCGTGGGCAATTTCACCCCCCTGGTGCGGCACGGGTACCGCATCGGCGTGCCGCGCCGCTGCGCGTACCTCGAGCGCATCAACACCGACTCCAAAGGCTACAGCGGCAGCGGGGTCGGAAACCTCGGCCGAGTCGAGGTCCAGCCGGTGCCATCGCACGGGTACGAGCAGTCCATCGTCCTGACGTTGCCACCGCTGGCGTCGCTGTGGCTGGTGCCCGAGCTCGAGGACGATCCGGTGGGAATCGGGCGCGTCTCGAAAGCGTAGAACTTTTCTGGTCCTCCGCGGTCCAAGGCCGTGGCCCTGCGATGGGGCCGCGCCGGCCGCTGCCCTGGGCCGCATCGGAGGAACGATGAACGTCGCGTTGCTCGAGAAGCCTTCTCCGGTGTCCGCGGCGAACGCGTGGCGCTTCGCGAACGCACTTCGCCGACACGCGTCATCGTTGGCGATGGCAGCGGTGCTCGGCGCCGCGGCGGCGCCACTTGTCGGCTGCGGTGGCGCTGCCCCCGCCGTCGGCTCCGCGCCGCCGGGCAAGGCCGCCGTCGAGGCGGGTCCGGCGTGCGCGCGACAGCGCCCCGGGGTCGGCCCGGTACGCGCCGACGCGGCGCGCCAGGGCGCCTCGGTGCAGCTGGCGCGCTCCAGGGGTCGCACCCTGGCCTACGTCGCCGACGAGGACTCGCGGGCGGTGCACGTGGTCGACGTCGATCGCGGCACCGAGCTGGCCAGCGTCCCGGTGGGCGGCGCGCCGGCGCAGCTGCTGGTGCTCGCCGACGGCCGCGTGGCGGTGACCCTGCGCGACAAGAACCGGGTCGCCGTCCTGGAGCCGCTCGACGACTCCGGCGCGCTCGAGGCGCGCTGCTCGGTGCCGGTGTCCGCCGAGCCCTTCGGGCTGGCGGTCACGCCCGACGAGGCGCGCCTGCTGGTGACCAGCGCCATCGGCCGCACCGTCACCGCCCTGGAGACGGCGACCCTGCGCCAGGCCTTCACCGTCCCGGTGGCGCGCGAGCCGCGCGCCATCCTCGTCGACGACGACGGGCGGCGCGCCTTCGTGGCCCACGTCGTCGGCGGCAAGATGAGCGTCATCGATCTCGCCGCGGCCGACCACGGCGTGCGCCAGCTCGACCTGCGCGTGAAGAAGGTGGTCCAGGCGCCCTCGCGCAACAGCGCCCCCGATCGCGATCGCGGCGGCTGCCAGGGCTTCGCGCTGGCGAAGTCCGTCTCGGGCAAGGAGGCGCTCGAGCCCGGCGTCGGCGAGAAGCCGCCGGTCACCCAGCAGGTGCCGAAGAAGACCACGCCGGCGGGCGTCGCGCCCAGCCGCCCGGGCCGCATCTTCGCGCCCATGGTCACCGTCGATCCCGGCGACCCCGAGGTGCGCTCCTCGCAGTACTACGGCGAGGTGATCGACGGGGTGCCCAAGGAGGCGCCGGTGGTCAGCGTCATCGACGCCAACGGCGAGCGCGCGCTGACGCGCGCCGTGCTCTCGCTGGGGCAGGGGACGCGCACCGAGCGCGAGTGCTTGCTGCCGCGCTCGGCCACGGTGCGACAGGAGACGGGCACGCTGCTGGTGAGCTGCCTGGGCATCGACTCCATCGTCGAGCTCGACACCCGCGGCGTCGATCCGGCACGCCTCGAGCGCCGCCGCTGGCAGGTCCCCGCCGGCCCCACCGGCGTGGCCGTGGACGAGGTGAGCCACCGCGCCCTGGTCTGGTCGCAGTTCGACGGCAAGCTCACCGCGCTCGACCTCGCCGGCGACGCCGCCCCGCGGCCCATCGCCGTCAGTTACCGCCCCGCCAAGGAGGTCGCCGCCATCGCGCAGGGCCGCAAGCTCTTCCACGCCGTCGACGACGCGCGCATCTCCTCCGACGGCACCGCCTGCGCCAGCTGCCACCCCGACGGCCGCGAGGACGCGCTCACCTGGTCGACGCCGGACGGCCCGCGCCAGACGATCA
>JBBJMR010000211.1:0-15595 GCA_037720395.1 Polyangiaceae bacterium | reverse complement strand
AGCTCGCCATCTGGCCGAGCTTGAGCGGCAGGCCCTTCATGTCGCCGAGCGTCCTGAGCATCGCCTCGGCGGTCTTCTTCATCTCCACGCTCACGCGCTCGCGTGTCTTGCGCTCGTCCTCCTCGCTGCGCGCGCCCCCGAGCATGCGCCGCGCGCCCTCGAGCGCCAGCGGGATGCCGCGCGGCGCCAGGCCGGCCAGGCGCGCCAGGCGCCCGATGCGCGAGGTCGGCGGCTTGTCCTTGGGCTTGTCGTCGGCCATGCGATCGCGTCCGCGGTTCCGCCGAGCACGCTAGCAGCTCCGTGGGGGCGCGTGCGCCGGGGCGCCGCCCGCGGCCGGATGGACGAAACGTTTTCGCGTTCGGCCGCCCGGCGTCTGCACGCTGCCGCTGGCCATCGCCCGAGCTTGGATGCCGGTCGCGGCTCTCAGTGCAGGCGCCGCGGGCGCGGCGCGTTGCGGATGCGGACCACCGGCCACTGCGCGAGCACGTTGCGGATGCGCTGGCGCACGGCCTCGGACAGCTCGCCGTCGGCGTAGACGCGCGCCCGCCCGCCCTCGGAGACGCCGCGCAGCACCACCTCGGCCGGCGCGGCGCGGAACACGTCGGCGAGGTCGTCGAGGAGGCGCTGCGGGATGCGCCCGCGCACCACCGCCACGCGCGTCCCGGAGACCCGCAAGCAGAAGAGCTCGTTGGCGCGCACCAGCATCACCACCAGCGGGATGGCGATCACCAGGAGCAGCAGCGGGATGAGCAGCGCGGCCACGGCAGCGCACCCTAGCAGCCCGCGCCGGCTCGGTCCGCCCGGCGGGTCGGGCAAGCTCCGGCTGGTGGGCGCGCCGCGGAGTCCCTACGTTGATGCGGCCATGCGCTCTTCCTCGGTGTCCCAGGGCCCTCGCGCCAACCCCGCACCCGCGCCCGCCCCCAGGCCCGCGCCCGCGCCCGCGACGGCCAGCGCGCCGCGCAGCCAGCACATCGACAGGAAGGCGACGGGAGCACCCATCGACCCCGGTCTCGATCTCGACGACGAGGTGCGCCGCCTGAAGAAGGAGCGCAACGCCGTCCTGCTCGCGCATTACTACCAGGAGAGCGACATCCAGGACCTGGCCGACTTCCTCGGCGACTCGCTGCAGCTGGCGCAGCAGGCCAAGCAGACCAAGGCCGACGTCATCCTCTTTGCCGGCGTCCACTTCATGGCCGAGACGGCGAAGATCCTGAACCCCGAGCGCACCGTGGTCGTGCCCGACATGCGCGCCGGGTGCTCGCTGGCCGAGGGCTGCCCGCCGGATCGCTTCCGCGCCTGGCGCCAGAAGTACCCGGACGCGGTGTCCATCACGTACATCAACTGCTCGGCCGCGGTGAAGGCGGAGAGCGACTACATCTGCACCTCGTCGAACGCCGAGAAGATCGTGCGCGCCATCCCGGCCGACAAGGAGATCCTCTTCGCCCCCGACAAGAACCTCGGTCGCTGGCTGGAGAAGAAGACGGGGCGCAAGATGCGCCTCTGGCAGGGCAGCTGCATCGTCCACGAGACCTTCAGCGAGCGGAAGATCATCGAGCTCAAGACGCGCCACCCCGACGCCAAGCTCATCGCTCACCCGGAGTGCGAGGAGCCCATCCTGCGCGTGGCCGACTACGTGGGCTCGACGACGGCGCTGCTCAAGTACTCCATCGCCGACGACGCCAGGAAGTTCATCGTGGCCACCGAGAGCGGCATCGTGCACCAGATGCGCAAGGCCTCGCCGAACAAGGAGTTCATCGAGGGGCCGCCCACCGGCAACTGCGCGTGCAACGAGTGCCCACACATGAAGCTCAACACCCTCGAAAAGGTCTACCTCGCGCTGCGCGACCTCCAGCCCGAGCTCACCATGACCCCGGAGCTCATCGAGCGCGCCCGCGTCCCGCTGGAGCGGATGCTGGCCCTGTCCTGAGCTCCCCGCCCGCCTATCGAAGATGCCTGGCGATGGCCTCGCGCACCTCGAGGCGATCGAAGAGGTCCTCCACGTAGTCGAGGCGGTCGGTGGGCAGCACCAGCACCGGCGACAGGTCGTAGCGCGCGAACCACTCCTCGTAGAGCTTCTCCAGCGCGGCTAGGTAGCTCCTCGGGATCTTCTGCTCGAAGGTGCGCCCGCGCTTCTTGATGCGCCCGACCAGGGTCTTCAGCGGGCAGCGCAGGTAGATCATCAGGTCCGGCGGGCGGATCTCGCCCTGCAGGGTGCGGTACAGATCCTGGTAGGTGCCCCAGTCGCGGTCGTCGATGTGACCGGCGCGGTGCAGGTAGGTGGCGAAGATCTCCGCGTCCTCGTAGAGGGTGCGGTCCTGCACGATGGGCCGCGAGTCGCTCTCCAGTCGCCGCGCGATGTCGCGATGGATCTGGAAGCGCTTCACCAGGAAGAAGAGCTGCGAGCTCATCGCCCAGCGCGGCATGTCCGCGTAGAAGTCGGCGAGGTAGGGGTTGTCCTCGTTGGGCTCGAAGAACGGTTCCATGCCGAACTGCTGGCGCAGCCACTCGACCAGGCTCGATTTGCCGGCGCCGATGTTGCCAGCGACGGCGATGACCGGCTGCTGCCGCCGTTCGACGAGGCTCGAGCGGCTGTCCCGCTCGGACTTCTGGCTCGAGCGGCTGTCCCGCTCGGACTTCTGGCCCGAGCTCACAGGACGAGGGACAGGCCCACCGTCTGCACGAAGGTCCCGTCCACCCCCGGGAAGCCACCGATGTCGTGCAGGTGCCCCTCGTTGTCGTGCCCCTGCACGTTGTCGAGCGCGTCGCCGGGTTGATCGGCGACCAGGGCGCCGGTGATCTCCACCTCCAGGCTCAGCCAGCGAGGTACGAGGTCGAACGACGCGCCGACGCCCAAGGGGAACTCCACGAAGGCCTCGGCGCGGTCGTCGACGGTGATCACCCGGCCCCCCTCGGTGATCTCCATCTCCCCGAACTCCAGGCGGCCCCAGCCGACACCGAGGGTCAGCCAGGCGCGGGCGCGGTCGGTGAGCGGCAGGGTCGGGGAGAGGCGCGCGCCGAGCGAGAAGGTGTGCACCTTGTCGATCTCGTAGCTGCTGGCCGCTGACTGGCCGAGGTACCCGGTGCCGGCGGGCATGTCGACCGCGTGCGCGGCGTCGAGGAAGTACGCGGTGAAGCGCAGGTACTTGAACAGCTCCCAGCGTGCGTGCACGCCGAACCCGAACGCCGGGGCGTAGCGGATGCCGCTCGGGTCGCCGGCCTTGTCCTCGGAGGCGGCGCGCTGCACGAACGCGAGGTCGCCGCCGATCTCCAGGTGCCGCTTCCAGGGCAGCTCCTTGGCGTCGCTCCCGGGCGGGAGCGGGGTGCGCGCCGGCGTCTCGGGATACGGCGGGCGCTTGTCGGACGCGGCGCTCGCGGAGGCGGCGGCGGTGCCGCGCGCCCTGTCGGCGGTGGCACCCACCGGCGGCTCGATCGGGCGGCTCGCTCCAGATCGGCGGCGCCGGTACAGTGGCTTCGGCCTGGCCGGATCCGGCTTGCCGGCCTCGCCTGCACGGGCGGTGGGGCGCTCCAGGGCGGGGCCGGGCGCGACGGTCGCGGGCGGCGGGTCGCCGGGGCGCGCGGCGGAGCCCGTCGCCGTCGGGGCGATGGGCGCCGTGCCCGGCGCGGCCGTCGGCGAGGGGAGCGCTGGCTGCGGCGGTGTGGCCGGGGGGAGCGCCGGCTGCGCGGGCAGTGGCTTGCCTCCCGGCGACGAGCCCGGCGTCTGCGCGGCGACCGCGCCGGCCAGCAGCAGCAGGGCCGCCGCGATCGCCGCTCCGATGCGCGCGGCGTCGGGGCGCGGACGCAGCCGGCGTGCCTCGAGGCGGCGCATCGCCCGGAGTCTTAACAGGATCCCGGCCGGCCCCAAACCCCCCGCCGCCCGCCGGGCAGCGTTTCGGCGCGGCGGTCGCCGCCGACGGCGAGGCGCGTGGCAGCCGGCACCGAGATGGGGCAGACTCCGCCGCCATGTCGTTCCTCCCTTCGCTGCGTGCTCCCGCCGTGCTCACCGCCGTCGCGCTCTCCTGCTCGCTCCTCGGCTGCGCCAGGGACGCGCCGGAGCCGAGCGCCGAGCCGGCCGTGGTCCCGACCGCCGAGAGCAAGGCCGCCGACAAGCCGGCGACCGCCAGGACGCAGCTGGAGAAGACGAAGTTCGGCTCGGAGATCACCGAGACCCAGGTGACGCCGCTGACCAAGCTCGTCAGCGAGCCCGGCGCCTTCGCCGACAAGGTGGTGCGCACCGAGGGCATGGTGACCTCGGTCTGCCAGTCGAAGGGTTGCTGGATGCAGCTGTCGGATGCGAGTGGTGTGGCGCACGTGAAGTTTGCGGGCTACGGCTTCTTCGTCCCCAAGAACGCCAGCGGCCATCGGGCCGTGGTGCAGGGCAAGGTCCTGCGGAGCGAGGTCGACGAGTGCGCGGCCAAGGACGGCTGCCGCGAGAAGGGCGAGAAGGAGTCCGGTCAGGTGGCCAAGCTCGACTTCGAGGCGACGGGGGTGGAGTTCGTCGACTAGCGCCGCTGCCCCGGCAGTCCTGGCGGGCGGCGTGCGCGCCGCCTGGGCGAGCCGAGCTCCAGCCAGGTGCTCCGTCTCAGCGCGGGCCGGCGTCGGCGCGGCAGCGCTCGGGCGGGTCGCCCGTGCCGTAGAGCGACTGGGCGTGTTTCTTCATGTCGGCGATCTCCGCCCAGCGCGCGCACGGCATGGTGCCGCCATCGAGCTCGACCATGAGCTCGATGCAGCGCACGGCGCGCCAGCGCTCGTCGTCGGGCAGGGAATCGTGGGGCGCCAGCGTGGAGGCTGCGGCGGCGAACTGTCTGCGCCGCTCAGCGCGATGTGAACGACATCTCGGCGAGCTCCCCGAACGGCGGGGCCTGCTTCGCCTTGCCCGGCGTCACCCACAGCACCTCGACGACGCTCACCTCGCTTGCGTCCGGGAAGCGCCCGTCGAGATCCGTCAGATAGACGACGGTGAAGCGCTCGCCCTCCCGGCGCGACTCGGCGGCCAGCATCCGCAGCGCGGGCCCGAAGTCGGTGCCGCCGCGCCCGACCACGGCCACCTCGCGGAAGAGTAGCTCGGCGGCGGCCACCGTCTCGTCGGCAGTGACCTCGGCGTCTGCCTGGACCAGGCGCACTTCGTCGAAGCCCTCCGCCGTGGCCACCGCGCACAGCGCGCCGAAGAACCTGGCCAGCGTGCCCGCGGGGATCGAGGCCGAGGTGTCGACCACGCATGCCAGCCTCCCTGCCGGCCGCACCTGTCGCCCCGGCATGGCCACCACGTCCGGCCATTGGCCGTCGGGCCCCACCAGCGCGCTCATGCGCCGCGACGGACGCAGGAAGCTGCGATGGGTGCGGCTGAGCATGGAGATCGATCGCTGCAGGATCGCCGACCAGTCGGGAGCCGGCTCGATGGTGGCGCGCACCATCTCCTCGAGCCACGCCGGCACCTCGCCGAACGTCTTGCCGCCGGACGCCTGCTCCTCCTCCAGCGCCGCGCCGAGGCGCATCTTCCAGGCCAGCTCGCGGGCGCGCGCCTCGACTGGCGGCACGACGTCCTCGGGCGCTGCCGGCGGCGCGTCGCTCGCATCGCCCTCGTCGTCCTCGTTGCTCTGGTCGTCCTCGTTGCTCTGGTCGTCCTCGTTGCTCTGGTCGTCCTCGTCGCTCTGGTCGTCTTCGTCATCGCCCTGCTCGTCGCTGCGCTCGTCGGTGGCGCTCTCGCCGCCCTGGCCGCCGGCGTCGCCATCGCCGGGCCCGCTGCCGCCCTTCTCGTCGCCCGGGTCCTCGTCGCCGTCGTCCTGGCGCGTGAAGGTGCCGGCGGGCGGGGCGGCGATGTCGCTCGGTGCGTCGCTGATGTCGCACCACAGATCGTCCGGGCGGCTGCCCTCCTCGAGCGCCAGGTAGAGCTCGTCGGCGCTGGCGCCGTCGCGGAGGCCGAGCTCGTGGGCGATGCTCTCCGGGGCCGCGCCCGCGACGAGCCCCGCGCCGCGCAGCAGCGGGGCGATGGCCAGGTCGTGCGCCGCGTTCCAGCGCAGCGGCTCGCGCGTGCCACGCCGCACCAGCGCGCCGAGCGCGGCGTGCATGGCCACGTGCGCCACGCGCGCGCAGAGCGCCGGGAACTTCGCTTCGAGCACGAAGAGCGGCGAGAAGCGGAGACGGTCGTCGGCCGTGAGCCGGAGGGCGGGCGTGGCCAGGCTGGGCTCGAGCACCAGGGCGCGCGCCAGCACGCCGAAGAACGGTTTCTCCTTGAGCAGCCAGACGCGTACCGCCGCGAGCTTGTCGGTGGCCTGGGCCTGCGCCGCAGCCGGGTCGGCCCAGAGCTGGCGCACGCCGGTGGAGACCGCGCCCTGCACGCCGCGCGTGTCGGCATGACGGCGGGTGTCGCGGGTCATCGGGCCCGCCGCCTCACCGGGCCTCGCGCCCGCGCCGGCGGAGGCCATCGCGCCCGGCGGCTCACGGCACCTCGCGCGCGAAGCGCCCGAGGCGCAGCACGTCGACCAGCACCTGCGAGCCACTCTGGCGCACGTGCTCCTCGAAGGCCTTGCTTGCCGCCGTCTTGCGCTTGCGGGCCAGCGCCGCATCGACCACCCACACGGCGACCTCCTTGGACGCCGCGCCGAGGACGCCGATCACCTTGGCCGCGATCTCGCCCTCCTCGGCGCGCGGCGAGGAGAGGCGCGCCAGGCAGCTGGCACCCAGGAAGTAGAGCAGCTCCGGGTCGCGCGGCAGGGCCGCGGTGCCGGCGGCGAGCGCCTCCAGCGGCGGCGCCTCCATGGCGCGCTTGGCGAAGGCCGTCCACTCCGCGCCGGCGCGATCGCCGACGCTGCCCGCGGCCACCGCCGGCCAGAGGCGGTCGCCGACCGAGGCCAGCGCGTCGGAGAGCATGTGCCAGGCGCGCGGGGTGGGGTAGGCGGGTGTGGCGTCGGTGGGCGGCAGCTCGAAGAGGCGATCCGGCCGCGCGCGGACGAAGGCCAGCACCAGCGGGTGGACGCCGTGCGTCGCGCCCCACCCGAGCCACGAGTCGGCGTCGGGCTCCAAGGCGACGTGCACCATGCGGTTTGCGAGCGCGGTGGCCATGGGGCGCACCAGCGCGCGATCCTCGACGCGGTTGCCGGCGCCGACCACCCGCGAGCCCGCCGGCAGCACGTAGTCGCCGAGGCGGCGGTCGAGGATGAGCGAGTAGAAGGCCTTCTGCACGTCGGGCACGGCGCTGTTCAGCTCGTCGATGAAGAGGAGGAACGGCTCGGCACGCAGGATGGCGCTCGGCGGGCAGAACTCGGTGACGTGGCGGCCGCCCTCGCCGGGGCGGATGCGCGGCACTCCGATGAGGTCCTCCGGCGCGATCTGCGTGCCGAGCAGGGTCACGCAGTCCATCCCCAGGAGGTCGGCCGCTTCCCGGACCAGGGCGCTCTTGCCGATGCCCGGGGGGCCCCAGATGAACGGGGTCCGCTCGGCGGGCAGCGTCACCAGGAGCTCGCCGAGCTCCGACGGTGTGAGCGAGAGCATCGACGCTATATACCAAGCCCCACCCGGCTCGGCCCCGCGCCTCGCCCGGTAGGCCGCCCGCCATGCTCGATCGCGCCACCCTGGAGAAGCTCTCCCGCACGCCGGAGAAGAACGCCCCCACGCTCAACGTGGCGCTGGCGGAGGAGGGCGTCGCCTCGGTGCTGCTCTCCCTCGCCCGCTCGCCGGCGGTGGGGCCGGAGGCGCTGGCGGTCCTCGACGCGCGCATTGCCGGCGAGGGCGCGGCGGTGGGATGCGACGCCGCGGCGCCGGCCGACGAGGCCTTCGAGCGCGTCGACGGGGAGCTGGACCGCCTGCTCGCCGCCCATCCGCGCGCCGCCGACGACACCCGCGACGCGGTGATGGCGCGCCATCCCGGTGAAGCGTGGTTCGTGCTCGCCGCCGCCGCGCATCCGCGCGCCACCCTGGTGGCGCTGGAGCGCGCCATCGACTGGCCCTCGGCCTCGCCGGTCCACGATCGGCTCTGGCTGGCGCTGCTCGACGCGGCGCGGTGCCGCCGCTCACGCTCGAGGAGTGGGCGGCGGACGCGTCGCCGCTGCGCCGCGAGCGGCGCGCGCATCGGGCGCGAGCCGGCGTTGCTCGAGCGCCTGGCCGCGACCCGTCGCGCCAGGTGCGCCGCGCGGTGGCCTCGAACCGCGCGGCGGCGGCGCTGCGCGAGGTGCTGGCCGCGCGCGACGCGGCGCCGAGGTGCGCGCCCGCGCCGCACCGGTGCCATCGGCGCGCACGAGGCGGCGGCGTCGTCGGATGGTCGCGGCTGGGTGGACAGCGCGCGCTTCGTCGCCGCGCTGCGGGCCATGGAGAGCGGCGGGGTGCTGGCGCCGACGTGACGCGCGCCTCTGCGACGGCGCGCGCATCGACGAGGAGGGCGCGCGCATCGCCGCCCATGCTGCCGCGCCGGCTGGCCGGGCTCGTCGAGCAGCTCGTGGATGCCGGCGTCGACGCGCGCCCGTCGCTGCTGGTCGCCGCCGGGCTGGCGCTGCGCGCGCTGCTCGGCGACGGCGACATCGGGGAGCACACCGAGATCATCTACGACACGGTGAAGGCGCTCTCGCGCACCACCACCGCCGACAGCCGCCTCACCGGCAAGGCGCGCCTGGCCGCCTGGGCCGCCGACGGCTTCGCCCTCCTGGCCGAGGAGCGCCGGGCGCGCGCCGACCGCGATGCCGCCGGCCTGACGCTGGAGCTGGCCCGCGCGCCGCTCGGCGCCGATCGCATGGTGCTGGCCCGCGGGGCGCATCGCTGCAGTGGGCTGGTGGCCGAGCTGTGCGCGGCCGCCGTGCACCCCGCGTCCGCCGGCTGCGACGTGCCCGCCGCCTTGCTCGAGCTGGCCTGGGCCGACGCGAGCATCGACGACGCCACCCTGCTGGCGCTGGCGGCGCGCGTGGCCCGCCCCCGGCAGCGCGCCGAGGATCTGCCCGAGGACGAGCTCGATCTCGACCCGCGCGCGCGCCCTCTGGAGACGCTGGAGCGGGTGGTGCTGGCGGCCACCCCGCGCGCCAACCTCGCTCCGCGCTCCGCGCTCACCGTGGTGGCCCTCGACTCGCGGCGCGTGCGCTACGTGCTCACCGCCATGGCGCAGTGGAAGGGCAGCCTCACCGGCGGGCGCCTGGCGCGCGTGCTGCGCCAGCACGCCGGCGCGCTGTCCGCCGCGCAGGCGGAGGCGCGCACGCGCCAGGCGCGCGTGGAGGTGTGGACGGAGCGGCGCATGAACGAGATGGAGCTGTCGGTGGCGCTGGCCGTTGGCCATCTGACCAGCGCCGAGGTGGTGCGCCGCATCCAGATCGGCCGCCAGGAGGTGGGCGACGGCACCGCGCTGGCCGCCGGCGTGGAGTGCGCGCCGCGCTCGAGGGCCGGCGGCGGTCTCCCCGTCCTGGCCTGGGCGACGCGCGAGCGCGCGTCCAGGCCGGCGGCGCTGGCACTCTGGCTGCTGCTGGAGCGCTTCGAGCGCGAGCGCGCCCCGCGCAGCTCTCGGCGGCCATCGACGCGCCGCCGCGGCGCCGGCGCCGTCGGGCGCGGCCGGCAAGGGCGTGCTCGCCGCCACCGTGGGTGACGCGCTCGCCTTGCTCGAGCGGCGTCATCCCGGCCGACTGGAGGGCGTGTTTCCGCAATCGCCGCGCGGGCGCGCCACGCTTGCCAGCGCCCTGGCCCGGGCCTACCGCGCCGTCGGCGGCATGGCCCACGAGCGATCCGGATGAGCGAGCGCCTGCGCTGGAGGTGGCCGCTCATCGCCGTCGTCACCGTGGCCGCGCTGCTGGCGGTGACACTGCGCCTGCGCCTGGAGCCCAATGTGGCCTCGCTGTTGCCCGAGCACGGCGAGGCGGCGGCGCTGCTGCGCTACGTGCGCGGCTTCGGCGGCGGCGACCTGGCCGTGTTCATGGTCGCCGGGCCAGACGCCGAGGAGAACGCGGCCGTGGCGGCGGCGCTGGCCAGGGACCTCGGCGGCAAGCCGTCGGTGCGCATCGCCGCCGATCGCATCGAGGCGCGCGGCGCGCTGGACCCGACCATGTCCTTCCGCCACGCCGACCCGCGCGTGGCGGCGCGGCTGGCGGCGGCGCTCACCCCGGCGGGCATGCGCGAGCGGCTCGCCGAGACGCGCGCCATGCTCCTGGCGCCTGGAGGCGGGGCGGGGCTGAGCGAGACGGTGGCGCGCGATCCGCTGCGCCTGGCCCAGCTCGTCTTCGAGGGCGCGGACATCGGCTCCGGCGTGCGCACCCAGCCCGACGGGGGCTTCGCCACCGACGACGGCAGCATGCACCTGGTGCTGGTGCAGCCGCGCGGCGTGGCATTGCGCGGCGAGGACGCGCGGGCCTTCGTGCGCGACGCCGAATCGGCCATGGCCCCGCTGCGCGCCGCCCACCCGCAGGTCGAGCTCGGCCTCACCGGCGGGCACGCCATCGCCGCCGCCACCGAGGAGATGCTGACCTCCGACCTCGGCGGGTCGGGCAGCATGGCCATGCTGCTGGCCTCGCTGGCCTTCGTGCTCACCTTCCGGCGCGTGCGCGCGCTCCTGGCGGTGATGCCGCCGCTGGTGCTGGGCACGGTGTGGACGGCGGGGGCGGCCACGCTCTTCCCCGGAGGCCTGAGTGCCATCGCCGTGGCCTTCATGTCGGTGGTGGTCGGCGTCGGCGTGGACACCGGCGTGCACGTCTATGCGGCGCTGCTCGAAGCGCGCCGCCAGGGCATGCCGCCCGACGAGGCGGCCCGCGCCGCACGGCAGCGCACCGGCCGCGCGGTGATGATGGCGGCGGTGACCGCGGCGGCGGCCTTCGCCGCGCTCGGTCTCTCCGATATCCACGCCCTGCGTCAGCTCGGCCTGCTGTGCGCCGCGGGGGAGGTGCTCACCGCGGTGGCCATCCTCCTGGTCACCCCGTCGATCGGCGCCTGGCTGGAGAAGGGCCCGCCGCCGCCCGAGCCGCCCGCGGCCTGGACGCGCATCGCCGCGCTGGCCTCGGCGACGCGCGGCCGCGCCGTGGTGGTGTGCGCGCTGGCCGTGCTGCCCATCGCCCTGCTGTTCCTCGGCGTCGGTCCGCGCCTGGGCGAGGCCATCGTCGCCATCCGCCCCAGCAAGCTGGAGCCGCTCCGGGTGCAGGCGCGCATCTTCGAGGCCTTCGGCGGGCGCAAGGGGCAATGGATCGCGCTCGTCGCCGACGCCGACCGCGAGCGCGCCAGGGCGCGCGCGGACCACGTGGCCGAGCGGCTGGCGGAGATGAGCGGCGACGTCGAGGCCGTCGATGCGCTGACCGCTCTGGCGCCGGCGCCGGCACCCAGGCCGCGCGCTTCGACGCCCGCGACGCGCTCGATCTGCCGGGCAAGGCCGACGAGCTGGAGCGCGCGCTGCGCGAGACCGGCTTCGCCCCGGAGCGCTTCGCCGACGCGCTCGCCGCCATGCGCACACCGCGGCGCGAGGAGGTCACCCTCGAGGGGCTGGAGAAGAGCGCGGCGGCCATCCTGGTGTCGCGCTACCTCGGTGAGGACCAGGGCGAGCACCTGGTCGGCGTCTACATCCGTCCGCGCGAGGTGCCCGGTGCCACCGATCGCATCGCCCAGGCGATCACCGCCGTCGACCCGGCAGCCATGCTCACCGGCTACGGGCGCCTCGAGGCCTCGCTGCGCGAGACGCTGATGCGCGACCTGCCGCGCATCGGATTGGTGGCCGCGGTGCTGGTGATGATCGCCCTCTTCGCCTCGCTGCGGCGCCCGCTCGACGTGGCGCTGGCGGCGCTGGTGGTGCTGGCCGAGGTGGCGCTGGTGCTGCTCCTGGTGCGCCTCTTCGACGTCCCGCTCCACGCCTACGACGCGCTGGTGCTGCCGGTGCTCCTGGGCATCACCGTCGACGAGGCGATGTTCCTCCTGCATCGGGCCCGCGCCGACGGTCTCGGCGAGGCGCAGCTCCTGGCCACCCTGCGCCACGAAGGCCCGCTGGTCGCGGCGACGGCGCTGACCACCGCCGCCGGCTTCGGCGCGCTGGCCTTCTGCGACTTCGACGGCCTGCGTGACCTGGGTCGCGTCGGCGCCATCGGCAGCGTCTGTGGCCTGGTGGTGGCGCTGCTGGTGGTGCCGGCCGGGCTGCGCCTCCGCCCGCCGGCACGGCCGCGGCCGGGGGCACGGGCAGGGGCACCGGGTCGGCCGCGGCCGCGGCCGCGGGCACGGATCGCCGAACCGGGGAGTAGGATGCGGCGTTCCGGCGTTGCAACGACTTCCCCACCTCGACGACAGGCCGATGGATCGACGGGCTCACGCAGGCGGTCGCCTCCTGGCGCTGGCTGCCATGTTCCATCTGGCGGCCTCGATGGGGCCGGGGCCGGCCGCGGCCCAGCCGAAGCCCGACGCCAGGCCGCAGCCCGCCAGGCCCGATCCCACCGGGCCCGACGGCAAAGGGCCCGACGGCAACCGGCCGACAAGAAGAAGCCGGACCCGTCGAGGCCGGACGCCACCTCGGCCGGACGGCGCGCGGCCGGACGCAGCGCCCGCGCTGGCGGCGCGTGGCAAGCCGGCCATCGCGCGCATCGCCGAGAGCCTGGCGCGGGACCTGGCCTCGCGCCGCGCGCCGTGATCGTCGCCGGCCCGCCGCTCACCGACACGCCTGCGCCGCGCGCGCGAGCTGGCGGTGGCCCTGGCCGCGCAGGTCGCCGGCAGGCGCCGGCCCGGGTCGCGCGCCCATCCCGAGCCGCTGGCGCTGGCCGCGGCGCGCGGCGCGCGCGCGGGCGAGCCGGCGCTGGTCTGGCTGCGCGTCGAGATCGCCGGCGGCATGCTACGCGTCTCCGCCGACGTGTTCGCCGTGCCAGGCACCGTCTGGGCGCGGCTGCGCGATCCGGAGCCGGCTCCGAGCGCGCACGCGTTCGCCCAGGCGCCGCTCGACGCGGAGGTTCGCCCTTCCTGCCGCAGGTGCCGCTCACCGCCTTCGCCCCGGTGCGCGGCAAGAACTTCGAGGGCGACGTGGTGGCGCTTGGCGTGCGGCGACCTCGACGGGGACGGCACGCCGGAGATCGTCAGCGTCAGCCGCCGCCGCGTGACCACGTCCGCCTGCGCGCCGCGCAGTCGTCATGCCGCTGCTGTCGCGATCCTGGCCGGACCTGGCGTGCACCCGGCGCTGCGCGAGCCCATCGCGCTGGCCAGCGTGGTCGAGTCTGCCGGAGCGGAGGGCGGCGCGGTCATCGACGTCGGGCTCACCGACCGCGCCCAGAGCGTGCGCCTCGACGGCGGTCTGCGCGTGGTCGGGGCCTTCGCCGGCATGGCGGTGCCCGACGGCGACGCCAGCGCCTGCACGCGCCTGCCGGCGCCGACCGTCACCGGTCCGCTGGCCGCCTGCACGCCGGGCGACCCGGCGCCCATCGCGGCCTCCGTCGGCGGTCAGTACGACGCCTTCGCCTCGGCGCGTCTGGTCTCGCCGCGCGGCGAGCTACCGCGTTCGGGCAGCGCGCGAGCGCGGGGTGGTCGAGCTGCGCGACGACGCCGGCCACCGGCAGACCATCGAGGCCGGCGCGCAGCTCGCGGTCGGCGACCTCGATCAGGACGGCGAGCCCGAGGTGCTCAGCAGCCTCGATGTCCTGGAGCCGCGCGAGGACGCGGTCGTGGTGCGCACCCGCGCGCGGCAAGCCTGGCGCCGCCGCGCCACGGCCGCGCGAGGTGGCGCGCCTGCCGGCTGCGGCCGGCGTGCAGGCGCTGGCCGTCTGCCCTCCCGATGGCCCGGGCCGCGCGCCGTTCGTGGTGGCGACCGCCGACGAGATCTGGGTGGTGCGTTGAGGCGGCGCGCGTTCCTGGCCTCGGCGTCGGCCGGGCTGGCGGCGCTGTGGGCGCCGCGCGGGCGAGCGCGCTCGGGCGTACGCCGCTCGGCGGCAAGCTCACGCTGCGCGTGCCCTGGCCGACCTCGACCATCGATCCCCACGACCTGCGCAACGCCACGGCCGCCCTGTTCGCCGCCGCCATCGCCGATCCGCTCTTCGGGCTCGACGCAAATGGCGTCGCCTATCCCACGCTGGCGGCGACGGTGCCCACGCGCGAGGGTGCAGACACCGTGGTCCGCCTGCGCGACGGCCTGCGCACCGCCAGGCAAGCGCCTCTTTCCGGGGCCGATCTGATCTTCTCCGTCGAGCGAGCGCGGGCCCGCGGCGCTGCCGCGGCGCTGGTCGATGTCCCGGCGCCGCGACCGCACCCGCGCGATGCGATGGCCGTGCTCTTCCGCGGCGCCGATCCGCAGCGCCTGGCGCGGCCTGGCCTCGCCCATGGTCGCGCTTTGCCCGGCGCTTCGAGCCCGCCGCGCCCGACGGCACCGGCGCCTTCCGTGCTGCGCCGGGCCGCACCGCCCTGACGCTGACGCGCAACACCAGCGCCGCGCGCGGCCACGCGTTCCTCGACACCATCGAGGTGGAGACGGCGGAGGACCTCAAGGCGTCGCTGCGCGCGTTCGAGACCGGCCGCGACGACATCGGCTGGCTCGGCGCCGGCCTCTTCGGTGAGCGCCAGGGCTCGGTGCGCTTCGACCTCGGTCGCGCCGCCTGGGTGGTGCTGGAGACCGGCGGCGAGGCGGGCAGCTCGGGCGCGCCGGGCGAGGCGCAGCGCCTCGCGGATGGCCTCGGCACCACGCTCGCCGACCTCGGCCTCGGTCCGTTGCCGCGCGGCACCGGCGAGGCCGCCTGGCAGGGCGCACCGGCCGAGCTGCTCTTCGACGAGGCGTCGGCGCACCTGGCCACCGTGGCGCGCGCCGTGGCGCCGGTCCTCTCGCGCCCCGGCCACGAGGTCACCGCCACGCCCCTGCCGCGCGCCGAGCTGTCCCGTCGCCGCGCGCGCGGCGCGTACTCGCTCGCCGTGGACGTGGTGCGCCCCCTCGGCCCCGGGGCGACCGGCGCGCTGCTGGCGCTGGCCACCGCGGAAGATCCGGCGCGCGCGCGAGACCTGGCGCGTCACCCCCCGAAGCTCGTCGCCGACACCAGCCCGCGCACGCTGACCCGCACGTTGCGCGTCGGTGTGCTCGGTGAGCTACGAGTGAGTGGGGCGGCGATGGGCGACGTGGTGATCGCCAGGGCGGCAGGAGGGGAGGGGTGGGACCTCGGGGGGACGTACCGGAAACCAGCGAGGCGGTGACCGGAGAGCGCAGCAGTCGTCCGTGCACGGCGCGATGGTGCGCGCCACAGAGCACGGCAAGCCGCTCCGGATCGTGGCCGCCGCCCTCGGATCGGAGGTCCAGTGGACATGACGGGCGCCCCACTGCATCTCGGCCCGAACCTCTGGCCGGCACCAGGACTGCTCGCGAGGACCACGCGAGGGCCGCCGACCTAGCGCCTGGTCTCGCCGCTTCCCGTCACCCGCCGCCACACCTCGTCCGTCGGCCTCACCCTCCACAGCAGGCTCCTCGCGGGCGCCTCGGCCATGATGCCTTCCCACGTCGAGGCGAGCTTGATGAGGACGCGGTCCTTGCCGACGCCCATCGTCTCGTAAGCCGAGATGATGTGGCGCGCCTTGTCGATCGACGCCTGCGTGTCGTAGGAGAGGCGTGCGTCGACCTCGGTCGAGACGCGGCCCGGAATGATCTTGAGGATCTTCGCGCCGAACTCGACGGCGAGGCGATCGACGGCGGCCTTCGCGACGTCCT
>JBBJMR010000492.1:0-4306 GCA_037720395.1 Polyangiaceae bacterium | reverse complement strand
CTACAGTAGGCTTCCGCTGCTCGCTCCTCACGCGCCCGGCTCGCTTCGGTTTCGGCGCTCTCGCGACGGGTTCAAACCGTTCGCTGCTCGGGCCACCGCGTCGGCCTCCGACAAGTCGGCGCGTTACGGCGGGATGTGCGCAAAACGGCGACTTGTACGACAAGGCAGATCCACCTGGATCGCGGACCGTCCCCCCGCCGGTCGCCAACCCCCGGTAACTACTCGGGACAATGATGTACTACATGTGGCATACGGTGTGCTCCTACGGCGGACCCCTATGCATTCCCGTTACCCTCTCCTGGCTTGCTTCGCGCTGTCGGTGCCGCTCCCGGCCTGCTCGGAGGACGCGGCCTCGTCGGAGTCCGACGTCACCGACAGCCGGGTGGTGCGCATCGTCGAGGTGCTCTCCACGCCGGTGCAGCCGAGCGGTGCCTTCGTGGAGCTGCGCAACGACGACGAGGGCGAGGTGTCGCTGGCGGGCTGGTCGCTGCGCTTCGGCAGCAGCAGCGCGCGCCTCGCGACGCGCGCCATCGACGCCGCCGGTCGCGGGCCGAGGGCCGGCGTGGTGCCTGGCCACGCGCTGGCGCTGGTGGTCGACCGCGACATGCCCGACGCCGACGTCGAGCGCCTGGCCTGCGAAGCGCCGATCGCCGTCAGCAAGGCCAAGCTCGGCGACGCGCATGCCGCCGCCGACGACGTCCTCTCCACCACCCTGAAGCTCCAGGAGGGCCGTCACTGCGTGGCCGTCTTCAGCGTGGCCGGCCTGGCGGGCAAGCTCGCCGGCGTCACCGAGGTGGCCCTGCTGGAGAAGACCAGCAAGCGCGACAGCGCGCGTGCCCCTTCGGCAAGTCGCAGCGCGGCGTCTCCTTCGAGCGCAACGGCAAAGCGGCCGACGCCTTCGTCGCCTCGCCGCTCGGCGCCACCCCCGGGCGACGCAACTTCTGGCGCTCCGATCCGGCGCGCCTCGAGGACGAGGATGCCCGGGCGCCGATCGAGGCGCGTCAGTCCTCGCCGTGGCGCGTGGGCGACCAGATCATGGCCCTGCGCCGCGAGGCTGCCGGCAAGTCCGGCGCCGAGGCGCAGGCACTGCTGGACGAGGCCACGGCCATGGAGGCCGGCAAGCTCCCGCACAACCCGCTCATCGAGCCGTTCGACGCGCTGGCGCTGGAGGCGCAGCGCTCGGCGGTGGGCGCCTTCTACCAGGTCAACGACGGCGATGTGATCGACGCGCTGGCGGAGGCCCGCAGCCAGCGCGGCCTCGACGTGCGCCTGGTGACCGACGCCGAGTTCACGACCGACAAGCACTACGTGGAGGGCTTCGAGGCGCTGGCCAAGGCCGACGTGCCCATCGTCTTCGACGAGATGAACGGCAAGAACCGCGCCCCGCTGATGCACGACAAGTTCATGGTCGTCGACGGCGAGTGGGTGTGGACGGGCTCGTTCAACCCCATCGAGGACGAGCCGTCGCGCATCCACGCCGACAACGTGCTGGTGCTCGGCAGCCGCCGCCTGGCCGAGGTGCACCAGCAGGAGTTCGAGACGCTGTTCTCCGGAAGCTTCGGCATCCAGAAGCGCGGCAAGGGCACCGGCGGCGCCGGCGCCTTCGTCGACGGCTCCCGCGTCGACGTCCGCTTCTCCCCCGGCCTGACCGCCGATCAGATGAAGCGCCGCGGCGCGGAGCTGATGCGCACCGGGGACGCCACCGCGGCCTGCAAGGTGGTCGCCTCGTCGAACAAGAAGGAGGTCATCGAGGCGCGCTACCGCGAGCTGCAGCCCTGCGGCGGGCCCTTCGACCTCATCGTCGGCGAGGTGGCTCGCGCCGCCAGCAGCATCTACTTCGTCTCCTTCAGCCTGGCGCTCGACGACCTGGCCGACGTGATGATCGAGCGCTTCAACGCCGGCGTGGACGTCAAGGGCGTGGTCGATCCCACCGTGGCCAGCCGCGGCGCGCCCTCGAAAATCAGCGCCGCTGGCGCCGATATCCGCGCCACCCCGAACAGCGACCCGGAGTGCCCGGCGTACGTCAAGCCGAAGACCAAGTGCCCGCGCAACCCGAACAAGGTGTGGCTGCACCACAAGTTCGTGATCGTCGACTACGGCACCGAGCACGCGGCGGTGATCACCGGCTCGCACAACATGTCGGACAGCGCCGAGCTCCAGAACGACGAGGGCCTGGTGGTCATCCGCGACCGGGCCGTGGCCGAGGCCTACTACCGCTTCTTCCGCGAGGCCTTCGACCACCCCCAGACCCTGGGGCCCGATCGCAAGCAGAGCGATCTACCGGCCCTGGCCATCAGCGAGGTCAAGCCCAGCGCCGATCCGGCCGGCGGGCAGTTCGTCGAGCTCGCCAACCTCGGCGACGAGCCGGTGAGCCTCTCCGGGCTCTCGCTCTGGAACCGCCGCGCCGCGGTGGAGCTCGGCTCGGCCACCCTGGAGCCCGGTGAGCGTGCGGTGCTGGCCTTCGGCAGCAAGCCCGACGTGCCGTCCGGCGTCACCGTCCTCTCGCTCGAGGCCGCGGATGCGCCCTTCGTCTCGCCGAGCACCGCGCTGGTGCTGCGCACCGCCGATGGGCGCTGGATCGCCAGCTACGATCCCTACACCTCCGAGCAGAACCTGCCGGCCGGCGTCGAGGCCGGCGAGGCGGGCGACGCGCGCGAGCTGGCCTTCGGTCGCGCGGCCCTGGATGCACTCACCGTCGAGCTGCTCGGCATCAACCAGACGCCCGAGGCTGCCGTGCCGACCTGGAATCCGCGCGGCTTCTTCTCGGACTGGGCCGACGAGCACATGGTCACGCCCAGCGGCCTCATCCTGGGGCGCTCGGCGCTGGCGGCGTGGACGCCGGCCGGCGCCGGAACACCCGGCGAGTGAGCCGATTGGGCGCGCGCCGTCGCAAGCCGGGCCACCGTTGCTCGGTGTCGGGCGATCGAGTAGCGCGCTCCAGCAGATTGACCCTTCGCTCTTCCGGGAAGCCCACATGAAGCCCGCCGCTGCCGCCATCGTCGCCCTGTCGCTCTGTCTCGCCGCCTGCGGCTCCGAAGGGGCCGCGACGACGCCGGCAGCAGCGCCAGCAGCGGGCCCGCCTCGGGCAGCGGCGGCGGCGCGGCGGTGGGCGGGGCGGGCGGGGCCGGGGCCGAGGGTGGCGCGGGCCCGGGCGGGGCGCCGGCCGAGTCCTGCGACCCTTACCAGGCGCGCGCCGAGGTGCCCGAGCTCTTCGTCGGCCCGACCGGCGTCGAGGCGCGCATGGTCGAGCTCATCGACGAGGCCACCACCTCGATCGAGCTGATGATGTACCAGTTCAATCGCGCCAAGATCGCCAACGCCCTCATCGCCGCCGCCGGGCGCGGGGCCACGGTGCGCGTGCTCCTCGACGGCGCGCAGTACACCAACGACGACGTGCGCGCCGACCTGACCGCGGCGGGCATCGAGGTGCGCGACGCGCCGACGAGCTTCGAGCACGCCCACGCCAAGGCCATGGTCCTCGACGCCGTGCGCGCGGTGGTCTTCTCCGGCAACTTCAACTCGTACTCCGTCACCAGCGAGCGCAACTACGGCGTCGTCGACGCCAGCGCCGACGATGTCGCCGACGTGCGCGCCGTCTTCGAGCACGACTGGAGCGGCGCGCCCCTCGACCTTTCCTGCACGCGCCTCGTCGTCTCCCCGGACAACTCGCGGGAGCGCTTGCAGGAGCTGGTCTTCGGGGCCAAGGAGCGCCTGGACATGGCGGTGATGTACATCAGCGACGCCGAGGTGAAGGACGCGGTGCTCGGTCGCGCTGCCGACGGCGTGCCGGTGCGCGTGCTGCTCGCCGACCCGAGCTGGATCGACGACAACACGGCCACCGCGGCGGAGCTGGCGGCCGCCGGGGTCAGCGCGCGCTTCCTCGCCAAGTACGAGCTGCACGCCAAGCTGGTCATCGCCGATGGCGCGGCCTTCGTGGGGTCGGAGAACTTGTCGTGGACATCGCTGGAGAAGAACCGCGAGGTGGGCGTCTTCGTCACCGAAGCGGAGCCCTTCGGTGGCATCACCGAGACGTTCGAGAGCGACTGGGCCGCGGGCATCGACCCCTGACCGACGCGGCGCCGGCCGCGCGCTGATCCGCGCGCCGCGCGCCAGGCTTCGATCGCCGGCCCGCGCGCTGCGTTCGCTCGCCGCGCCTCGAGACGTGCGCTGGCTTGACACCCGCCCGGTGCGCAACTCGGATAGCCGCTCGCATGGGTCGCAGCCGTCGTATCGCCGCCGCGGCCCTGCTCTTCCTCTGCGCGTGCGCGCCCGCCGGCGATCCACCGGGGCGCAGCACCACCGGCGC
>JBBJMR010000491.1:0-4314 GCA_037720395.1 Polyangiaceae bacterium | reverse complement strand
CTCCACGCGGTGGCGCTGCGACGCGGCCGCGCGCACCGTCTGCGTCACCGATATCGCGCCGTGGCGCGCGTCGACCCGGTGATCACCGGGGTCGACCGGCACCGCGCGCACGCCGCTGGCGGGACCGAGCGGCGCGCCATCGAGGAAGAGCTCGACGCGGCCGGCTGCGCCTCGAACCGTCACCTCGAGCACCGGCACCTCGCGCTCCAGTCGCCCCACTGCGACCGCGGCGCGCTGCCCCGCCTCCTCGGCCCCGTCGACGCCCCGCGCCTCGACGACCACGAGGCGGTACTTCCCGAGCGCGCGCACCCACCAACCCAGCATCTCCTCGCAGCGCGCGATGTGGAAGCGCACCTGCGGGGTGAGCTTGATGCGCCCCACCTCCTGGAACGCCGACAGCGCGCCCGTCCAGTCGCCCGCCGCCGCCAGGCTCAGCCCCTCGTCGAAGCGACCGCGCGCCAGCTGCAGCTCATCGGGCGACTGCGATCGCGCCGACGCGGGCGCGGCGACGATCGCCGCCGCCGCTGCCATTGCCACCAGCGCACGCCGCGCCACGCCTCGCACAGCGCGACGGTACTGATCCGGTACGAGCGTTGCAACGCGGGTCGAAGCGCGCGGCGCTCGCCCGTCTCGTCGCCCGCCCTGCCTGTGGGCAGGACCCCACGATGTGGAGTCTTGCCCACGGGGCCGACCCCCCGTCACTCGAGCCAGACCGGCGCCGCCTCGGCGATGGCGATGGATCGCTCGCCGTTGAAGACGCGCACGAAGAAGTACTTTCTGCCGTTGGCCGGGACGCTCGGTGCCCAGCTCACCGAGTGCGCGTCGAAGTCGTGCGTGGCGGCCACCGCCCCGCCCTCGGTGATGATCTGGATCTTGTTGATCTTGTCCGCCGCCGTGCCCGTGTCCGGGTCGCTGACCTGGATGTCGAACTGGAGCGTGGTCGGCGAGCCGATCTGGCTGCCCATCCACTGGCCGTTGACCTGATAGCGGACCTCGAGGTCGTAGTCGCGCGAGGCGAAGGTGCGTCGCGCCTGCATGGCGCCGAGCAGATTGTTCCTCGTGAGCGACGGCGCCAGCACGCCGACGCGGCAGCCGCCGGGCTCGTCCTTGGTGATGTTCCAGGTGCCGTGGTTGTCCATCCCGCAGGTCGGCGCCACGCGCCAGCCGTCGTCCAGCTCGGCCACCATGCCCTGCGAGTTGCTGGCATCGGTGCCCTTGCTGATGTCGGAGTTCATCACCTCGGTGAGGGCGATGGGCCCACGCCGCGCGCTGGTGAGCTCGTCGGAGCCGGCGTGACCACCGGCGCCGGGGTGGTTGAAGCCGGCGACGATGTTCTCGGTGGCGCTCTTCTGCACCAGGAGGTCGAAGAAGGCCGCGAAGTCCATGCCCGGCGCGGAGGCGTTGACCCCCAGGGCCAGGTTCAGCGCGGTGAGGTGCCCGCTGTCGCTGTCGCCGTCGCTGCCATTGTCCGAGTACTCGAAGCCGGCGATCCCCACGAAGCCGCCGTCGGTGTGGTCGTCGGCGCTGGCGCGCAGGTCCTGGTAGAAGGCCGGCGTGGAGAGCGGGCTGTTCGGCCCGATGTGCTCGGTCAGGCAGTAGAAGTCGAAGCCCGTGTCACGGGCCAGGGCGAAGTGGTCGTCCGGGTACGAGTCGTCCGAGCCGTGGCCGGAGAAGTGCCCGGTGTGGGCGTGGGTGTTGCCGCGGAAGGTGACCATCGGCCCGGCGGGAGGGCCGCTGGCGGGCTTCAGGGCAAGCAGGTGCTTGGTGGCGATGTCGGTGGCGACCGAGGACACCGCGATGCGCGAACCCTCGTTCTTGGGGCCGCCGGTGCGCACGCCGGACTCGTAGTAGGCGAGGCCGAGGCCCCAGGTGCCGGCGTTGCCGGAGGAGCGATCGGCGCGCTCGTTGGCCATGGTCGAGGTCGAGCTGCCCGGCTCGGTGGGGTGGAGGAAGCCGAAGACACCGACCAGCACGGTGCGATCGGTGAGCACGGTGAGCTGCGGTGTGGCGTGGTTCTTCGTCGACGAGGCCTCCGCGCTCTGCACGGCGGCGTCGATGGGGCTCACCGAGTCGACGTTGCCATAGGCCTGCACGGTGATCACCGCGCGCGTCGCCGCCGAGAACCCGAAGCTGTAGCTCCCGGGCTCGGCGGCCACCGCCTTGCGCCAGAAGATGCTGGTGCGCAGCCCGGAGGCGCCGCCCGCGGTGGTGCCGGTGTCGTTCTGGGTGGCGACCAGCGTCCAGCCCGCGGGCGGGGTGACGTTCACCTGCTTGGCGGCCACCGCGGCCACCAGCACGTCGCCAGCCGCCACGCCGCCCGGGCGCGTCACCACCAGCGAGGTCTTCTCACCGGTCGCCGCGTCGAGCGCTGCGGTGCTGCCGCCGCGCCACACGATGTCGCCAGCGAGCGCGCTGTCGGCGATGTCGACGTCATCGAGCGCACCCTGGAGGTCGTCGCCGGGCCCGCAGCCGGCGAGCGCGAGGAGGGAGGTGGCCAGGAGGGCGAGTGAAGAACGGGTTCTCATGGCCGGCGCCCAGGGCAAGCGGCGTACCGCCCTGCGCTCTGCCCTGGCACCGAGGTTGCGAAGCGTCGCCTCGCCGCGCCGACGTTTCGGCCGCGGTGAGGAGGCATGGCGATGATTCGTGCGACAACGAAAACTTCTCTGCTCGCGGTCTGCGTCACCGCTGTCGCAGCGGCGGCGTGCGGCGGCGACGACTCGCTCGGGCTCGAGGACGGGCGCGTCGCCGAGGACGAGCATGCCCTGGCCGTACCCATCCCGGGTCGCATCCAGGCCGAGGACTACAAGCAAGGCGGCGAGGGCGTCGGCTACCACGACACCACCGCCGGCAACACCGGCGGCGCCTACCGCGACGACGACGTGGACATCCAGTCCACCACCGACAGCGGAGGCGGGTACAACGTCGGCTGGATCGCGAACGGAGAGTGGACGGAGTACCAGGTCTCTGCCGCGCAGGCTGGCCAGTACGAATTCAAGGCGCGCGTGGCCTCCGGCAGCGCCGGCACCAAGACCATGCACCTGGTCATCGATGGCTTCGCGCGACCGGCGGTGAGCTTCTCCTTCAACAACGGCAACCAGGCCTACCAGACGGTGTCGCTCGGCACCTTCCAGCTCGGTGCCAACACCCACAGCGTTCGCTTCGTCGCCGACGCCGGCAAGTTCAACATCAACTGGATCGACGTGGCCAAGGTCGGCGGCGGCGGCACCGGCGTCTACCGACAGGGCAACAAGCTCTACAAGGACGGGCAGCCCTTCGTCTCGCGCGGCTTCACCATGATCGGCCTGCTCTCGCCGACCGACACCGGCGCGGCTGGCAACGCGCACGACCACCTGGACCAGGCAGAGATGAACATGGCCAAGAGCTGGGGCGCGAACACACTGCGCTTCCAGATCAGCCAGCGCGGGTTCGACCCGCAGGACAGCCTGCACAGCCAGGCGTACATGCAGATGGTCAAGGACGGCGTGGCGCTGGCGCGCCAGAACGGCTTCGTGGTCGCGCTCTCGATGCAGGATCAGTCGCTGGGCGGCGGCGACGCCACCCCCATGCCCGATGCCCAGACGGCACGCTCCTGGGCCAAGGCGACCACCGAATTCAACGGCGACCCGTACATCCTCTACGAGATCTTCAACGAGCCGCGCCTCAAGGACGACGCGGCCAGCTGGCAGATCTGGAAGAACGGCGGCGCCGGCGTGGTCGGCCACCAGCAGCTCGTCAACCAGATCCGCGCCACCGGCGCCACCAACGTGCTCGTCGCCGAGGGGCTGCGTGTGGGCAAGAGCTTCAAGGGCAGCCCGCTGCTCTCCGACCCGCTCGGACAGATGGCCTACGGCATCCACCCCTACCTCAACTGGCCGCTGCACGACCCGGCCGCCTGGGACGACTACTTCGGGGACCTGACGGCCACCGATCCGGTGATCGCCACGGAGTGGAATGCCACCTCGGAGAGCGACTTCTGCCAGGATTACTGGCCGACCCATTCGCCGTTGATGCTCGACTACCTCAAGGCGCACGGCATCGGCCTCTGGGCCTGGGCGCTCGACTTCCCGAAGACGCTCATCGTCGACTGGAGCTACACGCCCACGAACTTCGTCGGCTTCACCTGCGGGCAGGGCGGCGACGGCGCCGGCGCGCTGGTGAAGAGCTACTTCCAGAACTACTGAGGCTCGTGCTACGCCCCACGCATGCGATGGGTGATCACCGGGACGAATCGCGGCATCGGGCTGGAGCTGGCGCGCCAGCTCGTCGCCCCCGGTGACGTGGTGGACGCTGGCGCGCCCGACCCCCCGCGCGCCC
>JBBJMR010000490.1:0-4345 GCA_037720395.1 Polyangiaceae bacterium | reverse complement strand
TGGTGCTCACCACCCTCGACGAGGTGCGCGTGCTCATCGAGCGGGCACCGGAGTGCGAGAGCGGCGGCGCCACCGTCCGCGCCGTCTTCGCGCCGTTCCTGCCCAGCGGCGCGGTGACCGCCCTGGCCAGCGAGGGCATCGCCGCCTTCGGCGCCGAGCTGACGACCATCAAGGCGCTGCAGGGCCAGAAGAGCCTGGCGCTGCCAGCGCCGGCGCAGTGGGGCGATACGGTGAGCGCCACCGCCGGCAAGGCGCCCGGCGCGCCGGTCAAGCGCTGAGGGGGGCCGGGGCCGCCGCGCGGCGACCCGGGCGGCCTCGCGGCGCTGGCGGCGGCCACGGGCTGCTGCGACGCCGCCCGCCAGTCGGGTGGCAGGTCGATGAAGCCCTCGTTGCAGAAGAGCTCGTAGAGCCCGTCGCAGATCTCCCCGCAGATCATGCTGAAGACGTGGGGGTCGGTGATGAACTTGATCGTCTCGTCTCGCGTCGCGCCGGCGGTGTCGGCCAGGCGCGACACCAGCTCGTCCTCGGCGTAGCCCACCAGGCGCACCATCAAGCGGCGCTCGAAGCTGGCGCGGAAGCCCGGGAAGGCCTCGGCCGAGATCTTGTAGGCGAAGGCCTTGCCCTCCGAGGTGCCCGACTGCTGGATGACCTCGCGGGCCAGCTCGCCGGCGCCTGGCCCCAGCTGCTTGCAGAAGAAGTCGAGGAGCACGCCGTGGAAGACGGACACCAGGCGCTTGAGCTCGCTGGACCTGCGCGACAGGAAGGCGTCCTGCATCTCCTTGGCGAATCGAGCCAGCAGGTCGAAGCTGCGCTCCTTGATCTCCTCGGAGGCGTAGTCGAACCCGCCGAGCTCGGTCTTCATCCGGTTCTCGTAGCGCGCCAGCAGGTAATAGATCGCCTGCTCGCCGTGCTGGATGACCTTGGTGGTGCCGTCCTGTCCGCGCGTCCTCTCGTGCAGCTCGGACTGGAAGAAGAGGCGCGCCAGCTTGCGGTGCATGCCCTTGAGGCGCTTCTCGAGGAGCATGGACGGCGTGTCGGCGCGGAAGACGCGCTCCAGCAGGCCGCGCAGGATGCGCTCGTGTGACTCGCGGATCTGGTCGCGCTCCACCGGAGGCCGGATGCTCGGGCCGCTGCTCATCTGCAGCTCGCGGAGCTGGGCGACCACGGTGGCGGTGATGGCGTCGAGCTCCGGGTTGGTCTCCAGGTCGGCCTTGTAGTGGACGATGCGCGCCTGCACCTGCTCCTCGAGCAGCCCCAGGGCCATCTCGGTGATGGTGTCCTTCAGCGCCTGGCTGGCGTTCTCTCCGTGCTGCGGAGCGGCGGGCAGCGGTGGTGGGGGCGGCGGCGGCGCACCGGCGACGCGCGGTGCAACGGGTCGAGCCGGCGGTGGCGGAGGAGGCTTCTGGGAACCGTCGCGCATCGCCATCGAGCATAGCGGATGCCCCGGCGACCCGCGCAATGGCCACGGCGCGTCTTCGTGGCCTCGCCCGGCGATCGGGGCTACATAGCGCGCCCATGCGCGGCCCGCGCAACCCACCGCCCACATCGCCGCCGCCTTCGTCTCGCTGCTGGCACTCGGCGCCGGCTGCGAGAAGGGCGGAGGTGCGACCCTGCCCGTCCGGCGCGCGCACCGCCGCCCGCGCCAGCGGGGCGCACCGGCAGCAGGGCCGAGCGGCGCCAGCAACGCCGCACCGGCCGCGGCGGCCAGCGGCGCGCCCACCGCGGCTACAGGCACGACCAGCGGAATGCCGCGCGACCTCAACGTGCTCATGCTCAGCGTCGACAGCATGCGCGCCGACATGCCCTGGGCGGGCTACGAGCGGCCCATCGCCCCGAACCTGACCAAGCTCGAGAAGGAGAGCGTCAGCTACACGCACCACTACTCGATCTCCTCGTACACGTCGATGAGCCTCGGCGGCTTCCTCGGTGCGCGCTACCCGAGCGAGCTCGAGCGCAGCGGGTACTTCTTCGGCAACTACCCGGACACGGTCGACATGTTCCCCGAGGTTTTGCAGAAGGCCGGGGTGCGTACCCTCAGCGCGCACGCCCACTTCTACTTCGACGTGAAGGCAGGCTTCCGACAGGGCTTCGACGACTACCGCATCGTGCCCGATCTGTCGGCCGACAACACCACCGACCGCAACGTCACCAGCCCGGCGCACCTCGAGCTGGCCAAGCAGATGCTCGGCGACAAGGCCAACACGGCGAAGCGCTTCTTCGCCTGGTACCACTTCCTCGACCCGCACGACGTCTACATGCCGCACCAGGACTCGCCGTCCTTCGGCAAGAAGGCGCGCGACCTCTACGACGGCGAGGTGGCCTTCACCGACGCCCACGTGCAGAAGCTCCTCGACTTCGTGGCCGAGCAGGAGTGGGGCAAGCGCACGGTGATCATCGTCACCGCCGATCACGGCGAGGCCTTCGGCGAGCACAAGATGACCCGCCATGGCTTCGAGGTCTGGGACGTGCTGGTGCACGTGCCGCTGATGATCAAGGCCCCGGGCGCCAAGGCGCAGCGCATCGAGGCCCGGCGGAGCAGCATCGACCTGCCGCCGACCATCCTGGAGATGCTCGGGGTGGAGCGGCCGGCGTGGATGCCGGGCAAGAGCCTGGTCCCGGAGCTCTACGGGGCCGCACCCGAGCCGCGCGACGTGCTCGTCGACCTGCCGCGCACGAGCGACAACGACCGGCGCCGCGGCTTCTACCACGACAAGTGGAAGCTCTACGTCTACGGCGACGACTACGGCTACGAGCTCTACGACCTCTCCGCCGACCCCGGCGAGACCAAGGACCTCAAGCGCGACCAGAAGGAGGCCTTCGAGATGATGAAGGACCTCTACGCCAAGAAGGCGGCCACGGTGAAGGACGTGTGCCCGAAGATGACCGAGAAGCTCAAGGGCAAGGGCAAGGGCAAGAAGTGCTGACCGCGCCCGCGCGGTGGGCGCGCCGCCCCGCCGCCGTCGGCCGTCGACACCTCAGCCTCCGCCGCTGTCGTAGAGCCCGCGCTTCTTGAGCAGCGCGCGGAGGTGGTTGCGCGCCACGTCGGCGTCTCGCGAGGCCTTGGAGAGGTTGCCGCCGCTGCGGCGCACCAGGGCGTCGAGGTAGGCGCGCTCGAAGCGGTCGATGGCGCGCGACTTGGCGTCGGCGAAGGTGCCGGCGAGGTCGAGCGGCTCGCGTTCGGCAGCGCTGCCCCGGAAGCCGAAGCCCTCGCCGGCGAAGTCTGCCTCGCCGAGCACGCCGCTCTCGTTCAGGGAAGCGGCGCGGGCGACCACGCTGCGCAGCTCGCGCACGTTGCCCGGGAAGCGACGCGCGGCCAGGCTCTTCAGGGCGTCGGGTGCGATGGACAGGGGCCGCTCCGGCGTGGAGAGCTCGGCCAGGAAGTGCGCCACCAAGGGCGCGACGTCCTCGCTGCGCGCCCGCAGCGGCGGCATGAGCAGGCGCGCCTCGCCGAGGCGCAGGAAGAGGTCCTCGCGGAAGCGCCCGGCCTCGATCTCGGCGCGCAGGTCGCGGTGGGTAGCGGAGACCAGGCGCACGTCGACCGGGACCATCTCCGTCCCGCCGACCCGGGCCACGTGGCGCGCCTCGATGGCCCGCAGCACCAGGGCCTGCACCTCGCCTGGCATCTCCCCGAGCTCGTCGATGAACAGCGTGCCGCCGGCGGCGTTCTCGAAGACGCCCGCGCGGCGCTCGTCGGCGCCCGCGAAGGCGCCCACCTCGTGGCCGAAGAGCAACGACTCGGCGATGGGTACCGGCACCGCCGAGGCGTCGAGCGCGACGAAGGGCTTGTCGCGGCGCGGCGAGTGCTGGTGCAGCGCGCGCGCCAGCTCCTCCTTGCCGCTGCCCGGCTCGCCCTGGACGAGCACCGCCAGCTCGGTCGGCGCCAGCCGCTCCAGCGACGCGAACAGCTCGCGCATCTCGGTGGAGATACCGAGCAGGCCGCCGAAGCGGGTGCGCTCGCTGCCCTGCTCGGGGTGCGCCTGGTCGTCGACCTCGAGGCGCAAGGTGGTGTCCCCGACCCGGAGCAGCGCGCCAGGCGACAGCTCGGCCTCGACGATGCGATGCGGGCCGAGCCAGGTGCCGTTGGTGGTGCCCAGGTCGCGCACCAGCACCCGCGCCTCGTCGCGCCGCTCCACCTCCAGGTGTGCCGCCGACACGCGCGGGTCGGTGAGCACCAGATCGTTGCTCGGGTGGCGGCCGACGGTGACGCGGCTGCGGGTGAGCAGCACGGAGTGGTGGTGCGTCTCGCGCGCGCTGTGGAGGACGACGAGGCGCGCCACGCCTCCGTGCACGCCGAGGGGTGCACCCCCTCCGACGACGGTTCGCTGGGGCCGCGGGTCCATGGGTC